>DATFRP010000264.1:0-31532 GCA_035263125.1 Vicinamibacterales bacterium | reverse complement strand
GTCCACGATGTGTCCGTTGACTGCCGCCGAGCGCGTCAGAGCAATCGCGATGTCGCGGACTGGCGTTGCAACAAACGCCGCCTTCTGCAACGGCATCTGCGTGGCGGCGTAACCGGCCTTGACGATCGAGAGAGTAAATGTCGTCGCAGACGGAACCGCAATCGTGAACTCGCCGCGGTCGTCGGTGTACGCCGGCGATCCGGGCGCGCCGTCAGCCACTACGATCACTCTCGCGCGCGGCAGCGCCTCACGGTTGTCGGCCGCAAATACGCGTCCGCGAATCGACGGCGGCGATTGCTGCGCGAGCGCCGGCACGGACGCCGCGGCGACGAGCAGCCACGCGAATCGCGACGCCACGGTCATCTGCGTACTCTAACGAGGAACAGGATACGCGAAGAGCTCCACGTTCGACAGGTTTGCCGAACCGGCGATGCCGTGCCCGCCACCGGGCGAAAGCATGGCAAGGCCGACTTCGTCGACGCCGCGCAGATCGGGACTGATCACTTCCGTGAGCACGATGACCTTTGCCGGATCCAGTCCATACCAGCGCATGCCGGTGAACGCGATCTCGACCGAGAGATACTCGCCGTGCGTGGTGATGGTTCGATCGCCGACGATGAGCCGGCCGTCAGCGAGCTTCACTACCGGATTCAGCGAATGAATCGCGTTCGTCCTGACGATCCATCGAAGGCGGGCCGCATCAGTCAGATTGAGCAGGTTGCGCCGATCCCGAAGCGTCACTGCGGTCGGAGATGTCGTCAATCCGTTCCACAGATCGAAGCGTTCCTCGTGCACCGCGGCCCGAATCACCTTCGCGTCCTGCCCGTACAGCTTCACGTCGAGGTTCGGGTTCGTCACCACGGCCTGTGTGACGCGCGTGTTCTCGTCGGTTTGTTCCCCGGTATACGGAGGCATGCGCCAGACTTCGCTGAAGAGCAGCGGAGGTCGTGGCGCCATCCCGGGTTTCTGCGTGCCGGGTGCAGGTCGTGTTGGAGTCTGTGCCGACGCCGACAACACCCAACCGATGAGGCATGTGATCATCAACGTTGTGTGCCCGGCTGTTTTCATTGGAGTAGGGTAATTCAAAATGCACCGAGTCCTTTTTGCATTTTGCATTTTGAATTTTGCATTTCTCACAGGCTCCGTCAGGAGCCTATGATTGGCGCCCATGTCGCAGATGACCACCTTGAAAATCGGCCGCGCCGTGTGTGCCGCGCTGTTAGTAGCCCTGCTGATCTCGTGCTCACGTTTCGGGACACCGCCCGCTCAGGTCACGAGCACGGGCCGCGGCGCGCCGGTGTCACCGGCGATCCCCTGGGAGATGTGGCGAAACGCCGGAGATATCGAGGCGATTCCACCCCGTGAGATCAAGGGCTATCCGCAGCAGCATTGGCTGGTGGGCCCGCTCGATGGTCCCGCGACCGGCGATCGGCTCGACGGGTTCCTCGGCGCTGCCCGCGGCGGTGCCGCACCCGGCGGGATCGAGCCGCTGAAGGTCGACATCTTCACCTCGAAGGACTTCTACGCCGATCGCGCGTTGTGGACGGACAAGCGGTACTTCCGCTGCAACAGTCCCTACGGTCTCGAGCAGCAGTGGCGCGGCGGGATGATCGGCGACACGCCGCCCTCGTCTGCGGCGTGGGGCTACTGTGATCGCGACTACCCGCGCGCGGCGATGGTGAGCCCCTACACCTTCAAAACGGCGCAGGCACATTACCAGGCGCTCCTCGATGAAGCGCGCAAACGCGGCGGACCGACGCAACACACCTACGCCACGGTACCCGGTGACTGGAGCGGACGCTACGTATGGCACCGCGGACAGAACTGGTACGCCGAGCTGCTGTGGAATCAGTATCCGACGCTGCTCTCGCTGCTCACCGACGAATACAAGACACGCATGGTGCAGGAGGCGTATCACGACGCGCATACCAACGCCCCGCAGTGGCCGGCGCAGTACTGCTGGCCCGAAGGCTTCATGCGTCGCTGGCACTACCACGCCGTCACGAATCAGCCGCACTCGGTGATCGTGACGCCGACGCTGGTCCAGTTCCTCGCCGGCGACGCCGACAACTTCATCACCAACATCCACATCGGCCGCACCTTCAAGATGGACGGCACCGTGCCGCGCCTCGGTCCTGACGCGCCTCAATGGTACGGCGACACGATCGGCTTCTGGGATGGCGAGGCGCTCATCACCTGGTCGTCGAACATCCAGGGCTGGAAAGTGCACGGCAACCCGGAGTTCTCGAGCAAGCTGCAGACGATCGAGATCTACACGCCGCACCGTGACAAGGACGGCACGTTCGTCGGCCTCGATCACGAAGGGATCTTCTACGACCCTGAAGCGCTCGTGGAACCGATCCGGATGACACGCATGCTCGAGCGGATCAGCGGTTTCGAAGACGGCGATCCCTACACCTTCATCGAGTGCGTGCAGACCATCTACCCGGTCGACGGGCGCGCCAAGCCGGTCGTCGCGGGCACCGTGATCCCGTACAAGGTCCCGAGCATGTTCGAGCGCCCCTGGGCGAAGATCTGGGAGGAGTATCACGAGAAGGGGATGCAGCGGCCGCCCGAGAAGGAGATCATCAGCTTCAAGTGATGTTCTAAGAGACTGCCAGCAGCTCCTTCGTGATCGCCTGCGCCACCGCGCTGCCGACTTCCGCCTGCAGCGACACCGGACACTCGACGATGCGATCGTACGTCTCCGACCACAGGTGAACCTCGGTGGCCGCTTCCACCAGGCGAGCGATGATCCTGGCGCGTGCGCCATTGATGCGCGTGCTGCCTTCGAGCAGAAAACCGGCGTGCAGCGACTCGCCGATATCGCGGGCCCGCGAGAGGCTCCGTCGATCGAATCGCGATGACCATGGCGCGACGACGTCGAGCTCGTCGCTCGCGGCACTCAGCTGGACGATCACTTCCTCGGTCAGCCCCTCGCTGAAGTGCTCGCACTGAAGGCTGTCGCTCACTGCGTTGAAGGGCAGCACGACGAGGCGAACGCGCGACCGGCTCCGCGGATCGTGTCCGGCAGCGATGTAGCGATACCCGCAGCGCGGCACGGTCTCGACGAACATCGGTTGCTCCGCATCGTCACCAAGGGCCGCTCGCAGCCGCTTGATCGCGGTGTTGAGGCTGTGTTCGAAGTCGACGAAGATGCCGTCGGGCCAGAGGCGGTGGCGCAGTTCGTCTCGGGTGACCACATCGCCCGGTCGTTCGAGCAGCGCGCACAGGATCTCGAACGGCTGGCTCTGAAGCCTGATGCGCGTCGCTCCATCGCGCAGCTCGCGCGCGTGCACGTCGAGCTCGAACGCCCCAACCCGCATGGGTTTCGCCGCCTCCACGCGTGTCAGCGGACGGCCAGTGCGCCGCTCGAAAGCAGAGTTATGAGAGCGAGTGGTAGGGGAGTCATTGGGCCTCCACAGTAGGTAATCTGTGGATTCGCCCGAATATTCCGTCACTGAGCCCTGGCGACTCGACCCTCGATGCCCGGTCCAGCCGAGCTACCTTTCGATCGCCTTTCGAGCACCATCGATATCCTGCAACAGCAGGTCGATGGACGCGTGGCGGCCGTCGGCGTAGGCGCGTGCCCAGCGATCCTCGCCAAGCCGTCCGCGTACATCGCGTTCCGTCCGCTCTCGAAGCTCTCGCACCGACTTGTCGACCGCGGATGCGCCGGTCTGTTCCGTCACCGCGTCGCGGGTGCCCAGCACTCTCGCGGCCCACATGTCGTCACCTTTGAGCACGGCGGCGGCGGCGAGCGGAGTGAGCGCGTAGACGAAGGCGAACTTGTCGTGAAGGGCACGACTGCAGGTGAGACTTTCACGGACGTATTCGATCGCTGCGTCGGCGTGTCCGCGCTGCACCGCGAGATTGGCCCGGATGTAGAGCGGGAGATTGAGGAACCACGGTCCCGCCTGCCGGAGCGCCGCGGTCGCTTCATCGAGCACGCGCTCGGCGGTGACGATATCGCCCGAGGCAAGGGCAACGCTCGCCATTCCCATGAGTGCATTGCCGATGCCCCACGCACTCGAGAGCGTCCGGAACAGATCGATGCTGCGTGTGAACCGCTCGCGCGCCGCCTCCTGATTGCCGCCGGCCTGTTCGACGTGGCCGAAGAGGATCTCGGCCATCGCGGTGACGTCGGCGGTGACACCGGGCCCGAGCGTCAGCGCCTTTGTCAGCCACTCTCGAGCGTGCGCGACCTGTCCCTGCGTGTACCACATGACCGATCCGCCGACCAGCGCCTTGGCTTCGGCAGCGGGAGAGACGCGCGGGAGACTCAGCACGCGCTGACACCACTGAAGCGCTTCGGTGCCGCGGGCGCGAATCAGCCAGAAGAACAACAGGTTCCAGGTGATGTCAGCGGCGTCGGAGGCGCGCTGGCGCTCGATCAGCCAGTCGAGCGTCGCGCGGTAGTTTTCCAGATCGTCACGTACGCGATCGAGCCATTCGACCTGCGAAGGCCCGGCGAGTCCTGTTCGGGCGCCCTCGGCCTCACGAGCGCAATATGCGGCCAGCCCCTCGAGCGAGGCGTCGCGTTCGCCCGACGCCACGAGCTCGTTCGAGGCATACGCTCGTACCGTTTCGAGCATCTGGTAGCGAGGCCGTGAGGCAGACGAGGGTTCCGCGCGCAGCAGCAGGCTCTTGTCGATCAGATCGGCCACGCCGCTGAGCGTGTCGGCGCTCGTCACCGGAGAGCCGTGGAGATCCGCGAGCACTGCGATCGCCGCCTCGATTCGGAAGCAGCCCCGCAGCACGCCCAGTCGCCTGAACGTGCGCTGCTCTTTCGTGCCAAGCAATTGATAGCTCCACGCGATCGTGGCGCTCATCGTCTGCTGCCGCTCGGGAAGATCGCGTGCGCCGACCGGCGAGAGCAGCACATTGCGATCGAGTCGACGAAGCAGTTCGTCGGCGGTCAGCGTTTTCATCCACGGCGCTGCGAGCTCCAGTGCGAGCGGCAGCGCATCGAGCTTCTGACAAATCGCTTTCACCGTGTCGCAGTTCTCAGGCGACAGACGGAAGTCGGGCTGGACGTCCCGAACCCGCTCGATGAACAGCCGCACGGCGGGGACGCGATCCAGATCGCCGGATTCCGGTACGGTGAGGGCGAGCGGGCCGACGGCGAATTCGCGCTCTCCCCGTACGCGCAGGGGTGCGCGACTGGTGACGAGGAGTTTGAGCGATGGAATCGATGTCAGGAGCTCGGCTGCCAGCGGAGCTGCCTCGAGCACGTGCTCGAAGTTGTCGAGCACGAACAGCGTCGCCCGTTCGCCGCACGCCATCCGTGCGCGTGCCGGCAGCTCGGGCGCGGTGACGTCCGACAACCCGATCGCCTCTGCAACAGCGAGCGCCACGAACGATGGATCGCGAATCGCTCCCAGCGGCACGTGCACGACTCGGGTGGCGCCGTCGGCGGCGACGGCGTGTGCGAGCTCGAGGGCCAGTCGCGTCTTTCCAGATCCGCCAGGTCCGGTCAGCGTGATGAGTCGCAATGACTGCCGCGCCATCCAGCGCTGCAGCGTCTGCATCTCATCATCCCGGCCGATCAGGTCTGTTGGACCGTGTGGCAGCAGCGCGTCGGTCAACTCATCGACGACAGTGTCGCTTGCCGCGGTCCGTGCGCTCCCGAACAGTGCATCGCGGGCGTCGCCAGTCAGTTCGAGCGCGCCCGCGAGCGCGCGGACGGTATCGAGATGAGGTCGTCGCCGCTGGCCGCGCTCGAGAGAGCTGACGGCGTGCACGGAGAGCCCGGCGATTGTTGCCAGCTCCTCCTGCGTGAATCCCGCTGCTTCGCGAAGCCCCTTCAATTGGGCGCCGAATGTTCCCGCAACGCGCGTCTTCAAGACCCTCCATCTTACCCGCGACTGTGCGGGCGCTGTACGACCGCTGTACGGGGGCTGTCGGTGGGCCGGCCGCGTGGCTGCTCGCAAGATGGGCTCATGGCCGCTCAGAGACAGCCGATACAGGCGGGGCAGGCACCCGTGGCGAACCGCTCGGTGGGGGGCCGAGCGACTCGATTCACCGTCGTGCCTGCGTCCCGTCAGAGTTTCGATCACGTCGTGCTCCCGCATCTCGACGCCGCGCGCAGGCTGGCGCGCTGGCTGATGCGCAACGAGGACGATGCCGAGGACGCGCTGCAGGAGGCGTCGCTGCGCGCGTTCCGCTATTTCCGGACGTTTTCCGGTGGGGATGGGCGCGCGTGGTTCCTCAGCATCGTGCGGAACACCTGCCGCGGATGGCGGATGCGCTCCATCGATACGGCCATGGATCCGTTCGACGAGGAGCAACACGTTTGCATCCGATCCGAATCGAATCCAGAGGCGTTGATGCACCGCAGCGATGAAGTCGCGCTGGTCGCGCGGGCGATGAGCCATGTGCCCGATCGCGCGCGTGAGCTGCTGGTGCTCCGGGAGTTGGAGGGGCTCTCGTACCGCGAGCTCGCCGACGTGATGCAGCTGCCGATCGGGACGGTGATGTCGCGATTGTCGCGCGCCCGCGAGGTGTTTCGGGGCGCGATGACCGATACGCTTCAGCAGTACGGCATTCCACGGAGGCACATCCTCACCCGTGCACGGTCAGCGCGGTCGGAGCCCGCCCTGCATGACAGCCGTGTAACGCGCAGCGCATGAAACAGTTCGCGTAAGACATTCACGCAGAGATCGCTGAGGAGCAGAGACCGTCGCCTCCGCGATCTCTGCCCCTCGGCGATCTCTGCGTGAAAACACTCATACACAACCCGAGAGCGTTCGTGCGTCAGCGAGCTGTGGTTGGAGTCGGCGGCGGATTGAAGGCGTCGCACGACACGTCAGGATTCCAGTTCACGAACGTGCCGTTCGGATTGTCCTTCCATGCCCATACGTGCAGTGTGTAGAACGGGTCGAGTCCGAAACGGTTCGGGCTGTCGAACAAGTGAAACAGCTGGCCGAAGAGCATGGGTGGGCCTTCGTCTTTATGATTCTTCTCCCAGTCGGCGACCTTGACCAGGTAGTCGGCGCCGGTGATCCGGATCCCGCCATCCTTCGTCGGCTCGAACAGGATGATCTCGGGTTGGCCTGGAATGATCTCGCCGTCGTCGACGAGCGGCCCATTGATGTAGTGGAGGCCCATGGCGCCGAAATCGCCGCCGCTCACGCATCCAAAACCGAGCGCATAGCCTTCGCCGGGGCCGTCCACCGATGTCACGTTCTTGAATCGGGCGGTCGCGTCGCGGACTGCGCTCACAGCCTCGTTCTCCTGCGCTGTGCGCGTATGCGGCTGTGAGATGGTGCCGGCAGCGTGAGCGTCGTGACTTTGCGCGCCGCTCTCGGTCGCCGCCCCAGCGAGCATGAGCGCGGGCAGCAGAGAGAGCGCGAATGGTTGTGCCGATCGTCCGATGCGCATGAAATCCTCCTGGCACGACGCTGAGGCGCGGCCAGAAGGACGTGCCCTGCGAGTGCGGCGTCAACATGGGAGAGGGAACTGATATCTGGCGTAATCTGCGCGACGCGGCGAATATTCCATGCGCCGGTCGTGCCTGTGTTCCCTGACGCCGAGCTCAGAGGGCGGCTCGGAGGATCTCTCGCGCCTCCGTCATCATCTCCTCGATGATCTCTGCTGCGGGCTTGATGTCTTTCAGTTTGCGGACGCTCTCCTCGCCGGCTGGAAAGCCCATGCGATCGAATGTTCCTGTCGTGTCCGGCGACGGGACCGCGGCACTGAACGGCGGCATCGTGTACGGCACACGGAGCGTGAAAGGAAAGAGCACCGTCTCGCCGATCGGAGGATCACCCGCCTGTGGCGGCGGGATCTCGTCTTCATGGCCCGCGACCGTTCGAACGAAGTCGGTCCGGAGGACCCGGTAGGGCACGTTCGGATACTCCGGCCCGAACGCAGTCGTCACCGTGGTGGAACGACCTCGCGCCTCGAGGAGACGGCGCTTGTAGTCCGGATGCGCGAAGGCTTCCGTGGAGGCCACCATTCGAGTGCCTACCCAGACACCCTCGGCGCCGTTCATCAGCGCGGCGGCGACGTCCGCGCCAGTGGCAATGCCTCCCGACGCGAGCACCATCAGTGGATCGACTGCGCGGATCACTCGTCGCAGAAGTGGCATCGTCCGGGTCACGCTCTTGTTATGTCCGCCGGCCTGGCTGCCCTGTGCGACCACTGCATCGACTCCGGCCTCCGCGGCTTCCACCGCTTGCTCGACTGACGCCGCCTGGTGCCAGACCCGGCATCCGCCCGTGTGGAGCCGATCAATCCACTGGCGCGGGGGAACGTTCATGTGAAAGACGACGAGCCTGACGTGCTCGGCGACGCACGCGTCGATATGCGCGTCGGTGGTTGCCGGACCGAATGCCGTGGTGTCGTGGAGGAGGTCGACGCCAAACTGTCCGGTAGTGCCTGTCGCAATCATCTGAATCAGCAACTGAGTACTCTGCGGCGGCTCGATGGCGTTGCCCAGCACGCCAATGGCGCCAGCGTTCGCGACGGCGGTGACGAGCGGCGGATAGGAGACGAATCCCATTCCCGCGCTGACGAATGGGTGGCGCACGCCATATTCGCGTGTCAGTCGTGTGTCGAGTGAGGCACGACCGACTCGACCGCGTTCGTCATCACCAGCATCGTTGTGAGTGCTGGTTCGCGATGTCGCACCCAAGGCGGTGACCGCCCCTCCCATTGTTCCGAGCAGCGACAGCAGTCGCCGCCGACGTGCATCGAAGTGATGTGTCATGTGCAGCCCCTCCGTGCGCGTCGATTCACCGCTCGACCGCAGCAGGATGAAAATAGTTGCCGCACGGAACTGATGTCCTAAGGAAACGGTTCAATTGCGGTTCAAGTGCGGGGGCGCGCTCTCCGGTATGCCACACATCACCTTTGGTCCCTTCCGACTCGACACTGCGAGTCGCCGCATGCACCGCGGTGTCGATGTGGTGCCACTCCGGCCGAAGACGTTTGCGGTGCTGGAGTACCTGATCGCCAGACCCGGACGTCTCGTGACGAAGGAACAGCTGCTTGCGGCGGTCTGGCCCGACACGGCGGTCACCGACACCGTGTTGAAGGTGTGCGTGCGCGAGCTTCGCGATGCGCTCGGCGACGACCCGGACTCGCCGCGATTCATAGAAACCGCCCATCGCCTGGGCTATCGCTTCATCGCCCACGTCCAGCCGTCGACTCTGCCGGCGGCTGTCTCCAGCCTGATCGGCCGCCAGCGTGAGATGGAGGAGATCGCTCGCGAACTCGAACGTTCCCGGCTCGTCGCGCTCGTCGGTGCCGGCGGCTCTGGCAAGTCGCGCCTCGCGATCGAAGTGGCCGGCTCTCTACGCGACCAGTACGCAGACGGCGTCTGGTGGGTGGATCTGGCACCGATCAGCGACGATCGGTTCATGCCACAGGCGGTCGCGACAGCGCTTGGCCTCCGCGATCAACCGGGTCAATCGCTGACGCTGCTGCTCGGCAGATTCCTCGCGATGCGTGACACGCTCCTCGTGCTCGACAACTGTGAGCACGTGATTGCGGCAACCGCGAGCCTCCTCCACACGATCCTGCCTCTCGCCGCGAGGCTGCGCGTGCTCGTCACCAGCCGTGAACCACTCAGGATCGACGGCGAACGGGTCTGGCTCGTGCCGCCGCTGTCGTGTCCCGCCGGCGACGCATCAACCGCGCGAGATGCGCTCGAGTACGACGCCATCAAGCTGTTCGAGGATCGGGCGAGGGCGGCGGCATCATTCACGCTCTCCGACACGAACTGCGCGGGAGTCGTGGAGATCTGTCGTCGTCTCGATGGCCTGCCGCTCGCCATCGAGCTTGCTGCCGCACGAGTGGCCGCTCTGTCCGTCGAGCAGATAGCGACTCGGCTCGACGACTGCTTCCGCGTGCTCGGCACCGGTCGCAGAACCGAACTGCAGCGTCATCACACGCTGCGAGCCGCGATCGATTGGAGTTACGACCTCCTGACTGCGGACGAGCGGCGACTCCTGCGGCGGTTATCGGTGTTCGTCGACAGGTTCACGCTCGAAGCCGCCGAACGGATTGCGGCAGGGCCCGGAGATGGCGACACGAATGTCCTCGATGTCATCAGCCGCTTGATCGACAAGTCGCTGGTGTTCGTCTCCGACCGCGAAACGCCCGGGCAATGGCGCTACCGACTTCTGGAGACTGTGCGCCAGTACGCGCATGAAAAGCTGGTTGAAGCGGAAGAGGTGCCCGACCTGCTCGTGCGACACGCCGACTATCATGCACAGCTCGCAGAAGCGACAGAGCCGCACATCAATACTCCAGATCGGCCACGCTGGCTTGCCCTTCTCGATGACGCGCACTCCGATCTCCGAGCTGCGATGGAGCGGTCGCTCCGCGGCGGCGAATTCAGGCGAGCCACGCGTCTGGCCAGCGCTCTCTTCTGGTATTGGTTTCACCGTGGCCTCTGGCGTGAAGGGCGTACATTCCTGCACTCGGCGATCGAACACGAGAGCAGCGCCAACGACTGGCGCGCTCGGGTGCTGCTCGGCGACGGCGTCCTGGCGTGGGCAGAAGGCGATCAGGCGACGGCTGCCGCACGCCTCGAGGAGTGCGCGACGATCGGTCGAACGGTGGAGGACGCGACCTGCACCGCTCACGCGCTGCACTTTCTGGCCATGGTTCGCGTGGCCGAAGGCCACGCCGCAGCCGGCAGACCGCTGGCCGAGGAGGCGGTGCGGCTCGCGCGGACGACGAACGATCGTTTCTGCCTGACGATTGCGCTGGCCAGTCACGGCGTGCTGCTGCTCGCACTCAACGAGCACGAACCTGCGCGTACCGTGCTCGAAGAGAGTGTCGAGCGCGGTCGGGAGGTTGGCGATGCATGGGCAGTCGCCCTTCCGCTGAGGAATCTGGGAATCATCGCGCATCGCCGCGGTGAGTACGATCGCGCACGACGACTGCTCGAGGCGAGCCTGCGCGGGCTCAGAGGCCTGGACGAGAAGTGGTTTCTGTCACGCAGCATCGAGACGCTGGCTGAAGTGCTGGCATGGCAGGGAGCGAATCAACGTGCAGCCCGCCTGTTTGGCGCCGCCGAAAACCTCCGCGATGCGGTTGGCGCCCCGGTGCTCGCGTTCTATCGCGCGGACTACGACGAAGCGGTCTCGCGCGCGCGGACGGCGCTCGGTGCCCGCATGTTCGATCAGTGCTGGCAGGAGGGTCGCGCGCTGACACCCGATGCCGCGATCGCCTGCGCGCTCGGCGAGTCGATCGGTTCGGACTAGCCGACCGTTCTCAATCGACGAAGCGTCAGCAATGCGAACGTTGCCGTCAAACCGAGGAGGAGTGCGATATGCGCGGACGTGCCCACCACGAATCGATGTGGAGCACCCGCCGCAGCGAGCATCAGCTGCTGTAGATAGAACGGGGGCATCATGTGCGACAACCACGCGAGGCTGTCAGGCAGCGGGAACAGCGCACCCGAGAGATACAGCATCGGAATCATCAGCAGGTTCACGATCGCCGGCACCGCGCGCGCCGATGCGTACATGCCGATGAAGGAGCCTAGGGCGCAGAACGGCAAGGCGCCGAAGAGTGAGAGCATCCACAGCGCGGCGGTCTGCCGCGGCGCGAGCTCGACGTGCCCCAGGAAACGACCCATGACGATCAGCACGGGCACGACGATGGACACACACATCAGCACCGTGACCATTTTCGCGAACATGTCGGCCCCGGTCGGCATCGGCAACGCTCGTCGTAGCGTGTACAGCCCCTTTTCGCGTTCCAGCGCAAGCACGCCGGAGAAGCTGGAGAACCCTGGCGTCATCACGGCCATCGTGATGAATCCGATCAGGACGTAGAGACGCACGTCCGGATCCGGATGCCTGAACGGGCCGAAGACCACCCCAACGAGCAGGTAGAACATCATCGGAAAGAGCACGGTGAACAGAACCATCTGCGGCGAACGCAGGCCGTGAAGCAGCTCGTACCGGGCCTGCGCCACATACGCAAGGAGAAGCCGGACGCGCGACATCACGCGTAGACCTGCGTCTGTCCCGGCAACCGTATTCGTCGTACTCACGACGCTCTCTCTCCGGTCAGCTCTGTAAACGCCTCGGCCAGGCTGGCGCTGCGAACCTCGAGCCGTGTCAGGTGCGGGTCGGTGATGAGCAGTCGCCGGACGACGGCTTCGGCGCTGGATGTCGTGATATGAAGCGCACGTCCATCGTGAGTCACCGTGGACACATCTGGCCAGGAGCTGACTTCCCGAACGGTGAGGCTGGTTGCGCAATCGATTCTCTTCGCGGCGATGAGCGCTTGGATCTGTTGCGTGGCTCCCAACGCCACCAGCGCTCCGCGCGCAAGAACAGCGACGCGGCTCGACAACCTTTCAGCTTCTTCGAGATAGTGCGTGGTGAGGACGATCGAGACCCCGTGCGCTACGAGATCGCGGAGTGTCGCCCACATCCGCTCGCGGGCCTCGACGTCGAGGCCCGCAGAAGGCTCGTCGAGAAAGAGAAGACGAGGTCGCCCACAGATCGCGACCGCGAACTGTGCCTGCCGCTTCTGTCCGCCGGAGAGTTTCCCATACGCCTTATCGCCGATCGCGATCGTATTGCTCATCGCCAGCGCCTCATCGACGCTCATGGGTTCCGGGTAGTAACGCGTTGTCAATGCGATCACTTCCCGCACGCGCAGCTCCGGCGTCAGCGTGGCTTCCTGCAGCATGACGCCTGTCTGACGCCGCGCATCGATGTCTCGCGGTGATCGGCCGAAGAGCGATGCGCGCCCGGCATCCGGACGCATCAGTCCGAGGAGCAGCGCGATCGCGGTCGACTTGCCGGCGCCGTTGGGCCCCAGGACACTGAGAAGCTCGCCGGCGTGTACCTGAAGGTCGATGCCGCGCAACGCCACGACCGGGCCAAAACGCTTCTGTGCTCCAGCGAGTTCGGCGACCATGTCATCGCGCACGAGACGACTCGTCGATCAGCCTGGACATCGCATCGAGGTAGTCGAGGAACGCCTTGCGGCCGGCGCGCGTCAGGCTTGCGCGTGTCAGCGGCTTGCGAGCGACGAAGCTCTTGTCGATCGTGATGTACCCGGCGTCCTCCAGCTTGCGAAGCTGAATCGACAGGTTTCCCTGCGTGGCTTTGAGTGCCGTCTTGAGCTCGGAGAAATCGGCAGCGTCGGTCTTTGCCAGATAGGCCATGACGCCAAGACGCAATCGACCGTGAATGACGTCGTCGATGGCTTCCACATGGAAGGTCCGAGCCGCACGGGCTCCCATCTAGACCGCCCGCGCGTGACGCACGATGATCGACCCTGGCGCTGCCACCAGCAGAAACAGTCCGAGCGCCAGCAGCAGCCACTCCTCGGCCTGTCCCATGAGGAGGCCGCACCCCAAGGCCCATGCGTAACATCCCGCCGCGACGAGCGCGAAGACCAGGCGCCGGCGGGCGGCAAACGCCACCGTCCACGCCGCGCCGTACAGCGTGAACAGCACGACCGGAAATGCCCATAGGACCAGCGCCGGCAGCTGAAGCCGCCATCCGCCGAGGGCGAATGCGACCGCGGCGACGGTGACGCCGGTACCGACTCCATGCCATGCCGCCTGCATCGCTCGTGACGACGGCCCCGACGCATGAGGAAAACGACGCTGGAGGAGAAGAGCGACAGGAACGAGCACCGCAACACCAGTCATCCAGGCCCACGCATTCCATGGCGCGCTGACGGCGACGAGTCCGGCGGACAGCGACCAGTAGAACAGGCTGACGCAGCCGAAGACGACGCCGACCGCTGTCAGGACGGCACCGTCGGCCCCCATCGTGGATTCGTGGTCCTCGACGAGTGCCCGCAGAAATGCGATGTCCTGCCTGACATCGTCGATGCGGCTGTCAACAGGTGTGATTCTGTGAGTCATCATGCCAATCCCCAGGATTCTGAAAAGGCGACTCTCGTGCATCAACGTCTAATCAGAAACTAGTCTATAACATAAACTTGTTCGACAGAAGGGACTGGGGACGCAGGCGTGTCGACGCCTGATCGGCCGAACGCTGACTCAAAACACCAGCGAGAAGTCGGTGCCTTTGACGACGCCTCGAATCGTCGTGTTGGGACGGATTCTCAAGCGCCCGATTCTGAACTCGACGCCGACGAGCACATCCAGCGTGCGTTGAGGAACATCCAGTCGCTCGACCCAGGTCACCCCGGCGAGCGCCTTTGTGACCAGGTCGAGCTGATAGAAGCCCAACGCGGTCACTTCCGTTCCCACCGCCCCGAGCCGGTCGTCGAGCAGTACCTGCCCGGACGTCAGCAGATCCGGAGTCCATCGGCCGGGTGTGATCCAGGCCCAGCGCGCGCCAACGGCAAGCGGCTGCAGGCTTCGGCCGAGCGTTGTCCCGATCGAGAGTCCACCTTCCTGACTGGCGCGACGGTCGGTCATCGATGTGATGACGTCGCCGGACGCGCGGTCATTGGGAATGCGCAGGTCCTCGACCTTGACATCACCGAACCAGCGAAACAGCCAACCCGTTCGGCCCACGCTCCGATCGCGCGCCGACGCCGTCAGGTTGGGCCCGTGAAACCACTCCTGAAGCTCCTCGGCCGACTGCAGTGTGTAAGGCTCGCATCGATGGTCGATGGCCGCCGTGTCCGCGTCGCAGAGGCGTGTGCCGGTGGCGCGCTCGTCGGTGAACACCGAGCGGTACCGGACCCCTCCCTCGCCATGGTCGCGGATTCCCCAGAGAAACTTCGCCGCGTTGACGTCCACGCCCGGTGTGATGCGGCCGTCGTCATTCACGTCGGGCGCCATCGCATGCGATCCCTTTTCGACGAGGATGGCCACCGGAGCCTGGACAGGACGAGACGGGTCGACGTCGAGGACGTTTGCCGAGACGCTGCCGTCGTGCGCGCTTGCGATGATCCGGCGGATGACGTAGGCGCGGCGAGCCGAGTCGATCGATGTGATTGTCTCGTGCACGCGGACGCGCTCGAGCTCGAAGATCACCCGCTCGAGATCGTTGATGTGGTTGTCCTCCGCGCTCCATCCGACGAGACCGCCGTGGAACCTGTAGTCGTTGAACACGTAGTGGCACCAGAACTCCACCGCGACTCGCGGTCGACCTCGCGCGGTCGTCGCGAACACACGGTAGGCAAGCGACGCGTGCGCGATCTGGTTGCCGCGCGTCAGCTCGTCATAGGTGCGCACACGTTCGTCCGGTGTGCTCAATTCAGTGATGGCCCGGTCGTCGTCCCAGGGTTCGCTGTGGTTGATTGGAAAGAGGGGCGAGACCGGAAAGTACCGTTCCGCCGCGTGGAACACGAGGATCGGCGCGAACGCGCGGGCGAGCACGCTCGCTTGCTCGGCGTTCACCGACTGAGCGCTCGCCGCTCCAGCACACAGTGCCATCGTCAGCGCGCACCCGGCCGTAGCAGTCCCGCGCGACACCATGGCAGCACCATGTGTTGATCGAGCGCGGCATCGTGATCAATACGGGGAATTCACCTTGCCGCTGCTGTGTGGACGAGTCCGGACGCATCAATTGCCTGAATGTGGACTGAGTGTTGCATGGTGGCTGTCGCACGGAAGTTGAAAAGTTGTCACGAGCGTTTGACGTCCTCACCGCCGGGCGCGCGGTTGTGATCGCCCGCGAGTGCTCGCGATCCGTCGTGGCGGCGCCATCGGGTGGTGTCTATCTTTTCCTTTCCAGCGTTCAAGGCGGGCACTCGGGGGCGACCCTGGCAGTGCTCGCTGCGAAAACTGATCACGGAGGTCACCATGAGCAACACAGCAGTCAGTAATGGACACGTCGACACCAAGCTCGAGGTCGTCGTCCTTCCTGTATCCGACGTCGAACGCGCGAAGCGCTTCTACGAGAAGTTGGGATGGCGGCTCGACGGTGATTTCAGCAACGGGAAGGACTGGCGGGCGGTGCAGATGACGCCTCCCGGTTCACCCTGCTCCGTCATATTCGGCAAGGGATTCACAACCGCCGTGCCGGGATCGGTTCAAGGAAACTTCCTTGTCGTCGCCGACATCGAGGCGGCACGCGCCGATCTTGCCGCCCACGGCGCCAAGATGAGCGAGGTGTTCCACTTCGACGGCCCCCTCCATGTCGACGGGACGAACGGACGCGTGCCAGGTAAAGATCCGGACGGACAGTCCTATCGCTCGTGGGCCTCATTCAGCGATCCGGACGGCAACAGCTGGTTGCTGCAGGAGATCAAGACGCGTCTTCCCGGACGAGGACTCAGCAACATGGACGTGCCGACTCTGATTGCGCTTCTCAAAGAAACAGAGGAGCACCACGGCGAGTACGAAAAGACCGCCCCGAAGCATCACTGGTCGGAGTGGTATGCCGCCTACATCGTCGCGCGTCAGCAAGGGAAGACGCCGGAGGAGGCGGCCAAAGAGGGCGCACTCCACATGGAACATGTACGCCGATGAGGGCCGCGCCGACCGCCGATACATGAAAATAGGTGGTACATATACGGAAGGTGACTACCGCATTCGACCCGACAGGTCTGGCCCACTCGACTGAACGGCTGACGCGAGCGTTGATCATCTGCGCGGTGGCCATGCTCACGGCGGCCGCTTCCCGTGCAGACGCTCAGGAGTACCAGGGCAAGCTCACCGTCGGTGTGTATACGGCCGACGATCAGGTCACGAGCGATTTCAACGTGCGCTATTCGTCGCACGACTGGACCGGATGGCTCGGGTGGTACGGACCGGAGAGCGACATCCGTCAGGGTCGCGCCGGGATCGAGTACGACCTGAAACGGGAGGGACTGGTGCTGGTCCCGTCGATGCAGGTGGCCTCGCAGTCGTTTGTCGGCGGTTCGGTCTACTCGGAGATCGGCAAGACCTTATATCTGGTCGCGGGCGCCTCGCGAACGAACCTCAGGCCCTACGTGAATCTGACGTTCGATCCGAACGAGTCGTGGCAGGTCGGCGCCGGGGCTCATCTCGGAAAGTCGGACAGTGTCGCTGCGTTTTCGATCTGGGACAACCGTCTTCACACGGGCCAGCAGAATTCACACCTCGTGATCCGCCATTACCTCGCGAACGCGCGCCGGTTGACGGTCGACCTCTCGTACAAATCTGGCCACGATGACGAAGGCGTCTACGTGCGCGGATCGGCGGAGGCGATGGAATACGACTGGCACCGATGGTTCGTGAAGCTCGCGCGTGATCAGCATGTCAACTTCACGGATGCGACAATGTGGCGCGCCGGCGGAGGCATGCGGTTCTGAGGACTGGCCGTCTGAATGCGGAGTGCGCCGGCGGGCGATCCCACGCAGTCCTGAACACCCTCCAGCACGCGGATGGAGTGTTCGTTCGTCTGCGGTTGTCCTAGAATCCCTGAACAGGAGGAGCGTCACGATGAAGATTCTGCTGGTGCCGGTACTTGTCGTTCTTGCGTTGGCCTCCGGGGCAGTCACGCTGTCGGCCCATCATTCGTGGCCGGTCAACATGGCGAAGCTCGTCACGGTCAAGGGGACGGTGGTGGAGTTCGCATGGGAGAACCCGCACCCCATGATCACCCTCGACGTCCGGACCGATGACGGCAAAGTGGAGAAGTGGACTGTCGGCGGGCCCGCCATCTCCCGGATGGAGGCGAACGGCTGGAACAAGTCGACCGTCAAGCCTGGTGATGTGATCACCGGCATCGGCTATCAGTTCACGGACGGTCAGAAGATCGTCAGGCTCGAACGCATCGTGTTCGCCGATGGCAAGGAACTGCGCCTCTACGGCCGATAAGACGACGCCTCGTCACCGCTCTTGGACGATCAGCGTGCCGACCATCTGCGGATGAATCGTGCAATGGAACGTCGTCGATCCCAGACTGTTCATGGCGAACGACCGCTCGCCTCCTGGCGCAATGAGGCCGGTCGCCGTGAACTCGGGCAGTGATGCCGTGTCCGCTACGAGGTTGTGCTCCACCCCGTCGACGTTCCGCAGTCGCATGATCTCCCCCTTGTAGATGACGAGGGGGTGATCTCCGAACGCGTTCGATCCCAGGTCAACGGCACCGGGCAGAATGTACACATTCGCAATTGGAGCGTCCCCTGGCGGTGCGGGCGTTGGGGACATCGGGGGCGAATCGGCGCCGCATGCAGCCGTCAGCAGCGTCGCCGACGCGGTTACGACTCCGACAAGTTTCTGTAAACTCCGCATAACCGACCTTTCTCGACGCGTTGGTGCGATTTTTCGTTTCGAATCGCAAACCGCACTAGGCGTCGCGCCCGTTGTGCGACCGCAGCGAGTGCGTACTCTTTATGAGACTAGAAGAGAGGCAGAAATATTCCCGCTGGGGTGACTACGGAGGACACGAAGAAAAGATGAACACGGGATAACAATCTGCTTCCGGGTTGACGCCGACAACGGAGACTGCGGAGGAAACGGAGAAGAGCATAAACACGGAGCCAACGGGGGAAACGGAGAAGAACGATTCATACAACTCGGGGTCGCCGCTTTCAGCCATAGCGCCCCTTTGTGTGGAGACGATACAAGCAGCATTCCGCTGACGGGCGAGAGATTTGCTGACGGTGTGTCTGGAGAAGCGTGTGACGCGTGGGCTCCTTGGCGCGAAGGTCGCAATAGTTCGAGCCGTGCGCACGCGGCTCGTATCGTTTCGCGACAGGCGTTCACCGCTGAGGCGCGTCTTCGCAGCGCCACGTTCTCGAGATCTCGAGAAGGTGATCAATGAGTAACGACAGACGGACGGTCGTGATTACTGGTGCTTCAGCCGGCGTCGGCCGGGCGACGGCAGCGGCGTTCGCGAAACAGCGCGCGTCGATTGGACTGATCGCACGTGGCCGCGCCGGTCTCGAGGGTGCACAAAGGGAAGTGGAATCGTTGGGCGGGCGCGCGTGTTCCGTCGTCGCGGATGTCTCCGACGCCAGTCAGGTCGAAGCGGCGGCCAGCGAAATCGAACGCCAGTTCGGCCCGATTGACGTCTGGGTGAACAACGCGATGACGAGCGTCTTCTCGCCGATCAAAGAGATGACCGCTGACGAATTTCGACGAGTGACCGAGGTGACCTATCTTGGCGTGGTCTACGGCACGCTCTCGGCGCTGCGCCGCATGCTGCCGCGCGATCGCGGCTCAATCGTCCAGGTCGGCTCGGCGCTCGCCTATCGGGGCATCCCGCTGCAGGCGGCCTACTGCGCGGCCAAACACGCGATCCAGGGGTTCTGCGATTCGCTTCGGGCGGAGTTGCTTCACGACGGGAGCGGCGTGCGCGTCACCATGGTCCAATTGCCGGCGATGAACACGCCGCAGTTCGATTGGACCAAAAGCCGTCTTCGCAATCGGGCGCAGCCTGTGCCGCCGATCTACCAGCCGGACGTCGCGGCCGATGCCATCGTGTGGGCCAGCCAGCACGATCGACGTGAAGTGTATGTCGGCCTCTCGACTGATCTGGCCATCATCGGGAACAAGGCAGCTCCCGGCTTCGGCGATTGGTACCTCGCGCGATACGGATACGAATCGCAGCAAACGAGTGAACCAGAAGATCCCGCACGACCGGACAACCTCTGGCATCCAGTCGACAGCGAGCGCGACTTCGGCGCGCACGGGCGGTTCGACGCGCGTGCGCGGCGGAGAAGCTGGCAGATGTGGTTGACAGAACATCGCTCGGCGGCGATCGTCGCCGCGCTCGCGGCAACAGCGTCAATCGTCGCCGCGAGAACATTCGCCCGTTGACGCCACGAAGGATCCTCATCGATCCGTCGATGTCGACCGAGGCTCGGCAATAGTTTCTCCTCAACATCATCGGGCCTTGAGTTTCCCTGATCGAGAGTTGCTTCGGCTTCCCCTGATTTCCTTCTCCATCCGTCGCGTTTAGACTGCACGGGCTGTCATGGTCCCCGTCAGCTATTGCCCGGAGTGCGGCAGTCGTGGCCGCTTCCTCGTCGAGGCCAGCAAGATTTCGCACGTGAACTACTTTCGCTGCGACGAATGCTGGCACGTGTGGGCGTTCGACAAGGAGCACCCGACGAGCCGGCCGCGTGACATCACACCCAGCGTGCGCAAGGACGGCTGATCGCTACGACCGGCCTTTCGTCTTTGCGCCAACCATCTCTTCTGGATGTGCGGAGGCTGCTGCGCTTCGGTTGATGCCGCCTTCGGCCAGGCTCGAGAGTTTCTTGTCAGCCTTCTTCTCCTCATCGAGCGTCTGCTGCAGCAGCCTGGCCGCCTCCGCGTGCCCCATGGCCCGGGCCCAGGCGACCAATGTGCCGTACGCGGCCATCTCGTAGTGTTCGGCGCGCTGGCCGGCGCCGATGAGACACGCGTCCATCGTGGTGTCATCGAAGTCTTCTGCCATGATCGACTTGCCTTCTTCGATGATCCCGGCAATACCGTCGCAGTGCTTGCCGCGCGCCTTTTCGTCCAGGCTCGTGAACACCTGTTCCAGGCGTTCGACATGGCCCTCGGTCTCCTCGAGGTGCGTCTCGAATGCCTCACGCAGGTGGGGATTCGACGCGGCTTTCGCCAGCTTCGGCAGCGCCTTGGTGAGTTGCTTCTCGGCGTCGTAGGTATCGCGCAGTTCGTCAATGAACGCGTCGTGAAGTGTGGACATGGTCGATTCTCCTTCAGTCATGTTTACTGAGGGAGCGAGCACGGCGCGTGCCGGAAGAATCTGGGTGGCAGGGTGGTCGAGCTTTTACACAAGCTGTGCGGCGCATATACTCGTCCCAGGGTTGCCGCCACACTGAATGTGTGCGCATCCTCACTCACGTTTGCGGGACGCTCACATTACCGACTTTGGCGATCAGATCGCAGCACGCATGCGGGCCGAGCACCGTGTGTTGGCTGCGCGTTGGTTCCAGCGCCTGCTGGATCTCCTGCCGGTCGACGCTCGCGACATTTTCCCGAGCCAGAGTCTCCTCGATCATGTGCCGGCACTCATTCTGGAAATCAGCGAGTATCTCCGGCACCCAGCGGATGACGCGATTGCGTCGAATACGGCCATTCTCGACAAGGCGCGTGAACTGGGTGCGCTGCGCCACGCGCAGCGTGCGTCGTTGCATCAATTGCTGCGCGAGTACCAGGTGCTGGCCGGCATCCTCGTGACGTTTGTCGTCGAGGAGCTCGAACAAATGAGCGACGCGCCGCCTGCGGGGGACTGCGTGCTCCTGGTCGCACGTCTGTATCAGGCGGTGCATGTGCTCTCACAGGCGACGGTGGAGTCGTTCGTCGCGTTATACACGAAGACAATCACCGATCAGCGCGAGCGCCTGGAACAGTTCACGCGCATGGCCGCGCACGAATGGCGTCAGCCGTTGAGCGTCGTTCGGATGGGCGTGACGCTCCTGAACAGGGGCGATCTCGACGCCGCGGGAAGACAGCAGACCATTGAAGCGCTGCAACGAAATGTCGCTCAGCTCGTCGAACTCACGCAGACGCTGGAATCGGTGGCTCGGATCAACGGGTCCGACGACAACGCCGTCGTGCAGGAAGTCGGAGCATCGGTGATTGTGGACGAAGCGGCACGCCAGCTGCGTGAGATGGCGGTGGCACGCGACGTCGATATGCGTATCGCGCAGGACCTTCCGCGACTCACGGTGGATGTGGGTCGGATGGAACTCATCTTCCTCAATCTGCTGTCCAACGCGATCAAGTACTCAGACCCCGCCAAGCCCTCACGGTACGTAGAGGTGACAGGCCTGACGGAGGAGGGGCAGTGTGTCCTGACCGTACGCGACAACGGCATCGGCATCCCCAAGGATGCATTGGGCCACATCTTCCAACGCTTCACACGCGCCCACACACACCGGGACGATGTGTCGCAGGTCGGCGGCCTTGGTCTGGGACTGTCAATCGTTGCCGACTGTGTCGAGGCGATTGGCGGCGTGATCGACGTGAATTCGACCGAAGGGGAGGGAACGACGTTTCTGCTGAGAGTTCCCACGAATCCGCGCTGAAATCGTCGGTCAGAAATCGTCACACGCCTCAGGCGCGCAGCCGTAGGTAGCGGCCCTCTGGTGATCGCCGTAGTCGATCGGCTCCCACCAGATGGTCGAGAACCGCCGCGCACGTGGTCTCGCGCAGTCCGAACAATCGTGCCGCCTCCCGAAGATTGAGCGACAGCCCTGGCATCTCCTGGTAAGTGCCGAGAACGAGAGCTATCAGCCGGGTACGAGAAGGCTCGTCGTAGCTCCCGCGCACCATGCGACGCCGTTCGCTTCGAGAGTGACTATCCGCCGCGCCATGGGCGTGCGGTGAGTGGGCGCGCGGACTGCTGGACATGCGGTTCCCCCTGAAACATCTCGTCGTTTGTGAGTCAACGGACACAGCGATCCGTCGCGACGACGAACGGACTGCCGATTTGAAGCAGCGGTGTGATTGAGACCTACGATGCCACGTGTCTCACGCCGTCGCCATTGGGGAGAACGGAAGGCGCGTGTGAGGGCGAGCCCTAGTACTTTGGATGCATGACGTGCGGCAGTGTCCCGGATCCCTTGGCTGCGCACACGACCGTGCTTGATCGCCTCGTGCCCTTGCCATAGGCTACCGGCGGAACGGCCACACTCCCCACGGGTGACGCACAGATTAGGAGGCGATCGATGCGTGCACTTGCCACGGGATCCTTTGTCATTGCGGCACTACTTCTTCTCTCGACACCGGCGTTTTCCCAGCCCGCAGTCGCGGGCATCGTCAGGGATTCGTCTGGCGCCATCCTGCCCGGCGTGAGCGTCGAAGCCGCGAGTCCGGCGCTCATCGAGAAGTCACGCGCGGTCGTGACGGATGGGACCGGCCAGTATCGGATCGTCGATCTGAAACCCGGTACATATAGCGTCACGTTCACCCTGTCCGGATTCGCCACCGTCAAGCACGAGGGCATCGAGCTGACCGGCGCCGGCGTGACGACCATCAATGCCGACCTGCGAGTTGGAGCGGTTGCGGAAACGATCACGGTCTCCGGAGCGACCCCCGTCGTCGATGTGCAGACGAGCACGAAGCGCGAAGTCGTGCTCTCGAACGACGTGCTCGCGGCGGTTCCCGCCACACGAACCTACGGCAACGTCCTGGCGATGGTGCCCGGTGTCCAGTCGCTGACACTCGACGTGAACTCCACCCAATCGATGACCGGGACCGCCACGAATTTCTTCTTCACGTCGCGGGGCGGGCGCGGCAACGAAGGCACGGTCCAGGTCGACGGCATGAACGTCGGGTCGGCCTTTGGCGGCGGCGGCGTGTCGAGCTTTGCCTACGACTTCGTGAACGCGCAGGAGGTCCAGGTCACCGTGGCTGGCGGCATGGGCGAGAGCGACCGCGGCGGCCCGGCGTTCAACATCATCCCCAAGACCGGCGGCAATAACTTCAGCGGCAGCGCGTTCGGCAGTACCGCTGGCAAGTGGTCGCAGGGGAACAACCTCGATGATTCCCTGCGCCGTGCCGGTATCACCGAGCCGCCGGGCCTCATCAAGAACTGGGACACCAACCTTGCCATCGGCGGTCCGATCGCGCGCGATCGGGTGTGGTTCTTCAACAACGTGCGCAGCTACGGGACGTATCAGGACATCCCTAACTTGTACGCCAACGCGAACGCACTCGACGCATCGAAGTGGAACTACGTCAAGGATCCGAATGTGAAAGCGCGGTCGGCCGGTGCCAAGAAGATCGAAGCCATTCGCGTGACCAGTCAGGTCACGCCGAAGAACAAGCTGGGGTTCTACTGGGAATATCAGGCGAACTGCACTGGATCGTCGCTCGTCAACACCGGCGATCAGTGCCGCGGCCGCGGCGACGACTGGATCGCACTCGGCACGCCGACCACCTCGCCTGAATCCGCCAACATGTGGCCGGAGCGGGAAAAGATCACGCAGGCGACGTGGACGTCGCCGAAGACGAACCGCGTGCTGCTCGAGGCCGGTTTCTCATCGTTCAGCAGCAAGTGGGGTGGATACGTTCCACCCGGTGCGTCGACCGGTCTCGTCGCGGTGACCGAGCAGAGCACGCTGGGCGGCGTGCCTGTCCCTAACTTCACGTACCGCGGCTGGTCGTCGGCCCCCTCCAACAATCAGCAGCACAACATCTGGCGCGCGTCGATGTCCTATGTGACCGGCGCGCACAGCTTCAAGGTGGGTTACCAGGCGGCGTACGAGGTCTACCGACAGATCCAGAACGTGGACAGCCAGCTGGCCTATACCTTCAGCGCCACGCCCATCATCCCGCTGAACCCCATTCAGTTCACGATGCGCATCGGGCCGCACATCCAGAGTAATCGCACTCGATACGACGGCTTCTACGCGCAGGATCAATGGACGCACAACCGGCTCACGTTGCAGGGAGCGGTGCGCTATGAGCATGCGTGGAGCTGGTTCCCCGAGGGCGAGAACGGCATCACCGCCGACAACCGGTTCGGCAGCCGGTTCATCTTCCCGCGGCAGGACGGTGTCACCGGCTTCAACGACATCACGCCGCGCATGGGAGCGGCCTACGACCTGTTCGGGAACGGTAAAACGTCTCTGAAGGTGAACATCAGCAAGTATCTCGAGACCGCGCAGAACGGCGGCCTTTACACCCAGAACAACCCCGCGGTGACGTTCCAACAGACGACGAACCGGAGCTGGACCGACGGCAACGGCAACTTCGTTCCCGATTGCGATCTGATGAATCCGGCCGCGCAGAATAATGCCGGGTCGGGCGGGGACAACTGCGGCGCGTGGACCAATCTCAACTTCGGCGTCCCGTTCGGTACCACGCGCGTCAATCCCGACGTGCAGCATGGATGGGGCGTACGCAATTACGACTGGCAGTTCGGTGTTGCCGTGCAGCATCAGATCCTGCCGCGCGTCGCGCTCGACGTCAGTTACAACCGCCGCTGGTGGGGCAACTTCTTCGCCACCGATAACCTCGCCCTGGGCCCGCAGGATTTCGACCAGGTGACGATCGCGGCGCCGCAGAACGCGAAGCTTCCCGATGGCGGTGGGTATCCCGTGACCTTCCTCACGCGCAACGCGCAAACGGCGCTCGGCGCGACCGACAACTATTTCACCTCCATGAGCGACTACGGGGACGTGACGGCGTACTGGCACGGCGTGGACGCGCAGATCAGCGCGCGATTGGCGCGTCAGCTGTTCGTGCAGCTCGGGTCGAGCGGCGGCCGCGGCGTGCGCGACTACTGCGAGGTGACGGCGAAGCTTCCGGAACTGTACACGACCGCCGGGGCGATGTTCGCCAACCAGCAGGTAGGATCGTGTTTCGTCAGCGAGGACTGGCTCACGAGCATCCGCGGCCTGGCGTCGTGGACCGTGCCCAAGATCGACGTCCTGGTGAGCGGCTCGTTCCGCTCCACGCCAGGCGTCGCGCCGGCAGGCAACTCCGTCGCGAGCAACGGCAACTCGCTGTCGGCGAACTACAACGTGTCGAGCCCGATTCTGCTCGCGCAGACCGGGCGCCCGCTGACGCCGGGCCTGGCGCAACAGACTGTCAATCTCCTGTTGCAGGGGCACACGTTCCCCGATCGCCTGAACTCACTCGACGTGCGCTTCGGCAAGAACCTGAGATTCGGCCGGACCAGGACGAACGTGGCGATCGATCTGTACAACCTGTTCAACAGCAACACGGGCACGGCATACAACCAGACCTACGACCCGGCCACCAACGGCGCGACCTGGCTGTTGCCGACGACGGTGCTGAATCCGCGGTTTGCGCGGTTCAATGTGACCGTCGAGTTCTAGTCACCTCCCAAGCAAGGAGGGCGACTCCAGTGTGAAGGAGTCGCCCGACTTCCAACGCCTCAGTCTCCCTGCGTTCGCGGCGCGCGTTTCCGATCGTCGAGTCGTCGGAACGGACGGGCCGCTCTTCACTGCCGTCACGACATCTCGCGGCAGGCATCTCGCCAACAGGCGAGTCGCCGCGCAAATCACGTCTGACCCCGGTTTGATCGCGATGGCGAGGTCGTTGCGACACCGGTCTCATCCAACGCATCCGACCGGCAGAGGGTCGCATCCAACGCATTCAGGAGACACGCACATGAGCACGACCACGGTGAAAGAAAGGACGACCACCACGATCACGGTGAAAGACGGCACGACGATCTATTACAAAGACTGGGGCAAGGGCCCGGTTGTCACCTTCTCGCACGGATGGCCGCTGAACGCCGACATGTGGGACGGCCAGATGTGGTTTCTCGCACAGCACGGCTACCGGGTGGTGGCGCACGATCGTCGTGGCCATGGTCGATCCAGCCAGGCTTGGTCCGGCAACGACATGGACGGGTATGCCGACGATCTGGCGGCCCTGATCGAGGCCTTGAATCTGAACGGCATCACGATGGTGGGCCACTCGACTGGCGGCGGAGAGGTCGCGCGCTACATCGGACGATACGGCACGAAGCGTCTGGTCAAGGCAGTCCTCATCGCCGCGGTGCCGCCGCTCATGTTGAAAACTGCGGCGAATCCTGAAGGGCTCCCGATCGAAATCTTCGACAGCTTGCGGAGCAGCCTGGTCAAGGACCGCTCGCAGGCCTACAAAGACTTCGCTCCGCAGTTCTATGGCGCCAACAGACCTGGTGCGCAGGTGTCTCAGGGCACGCTGGATCAGTTCTGGCTCTGGAGCATGCAGGCTGGCCTCAAGAACTCGTACGACAGCATCAAGGCCTTTTCCGAAACGGACTTCACTGAGGACCTCAAGAAGTTCGACATTCCGACCTTGGTCATGCACGGTGAGGACGACCAGATCGTGCCGGTCAAAGATTCGGGAAAGAAATCAGCAAGGCTGATCAAGGGGGCCAAGGAAATCTACTATCCGGGGCTGCCGCACGGTTTGACCGCTACGCATGCCGATCAGGTCAACCGCGATCTGCTGGCGTTCATCCGCAGCTAGCCGCGCGGGCTGTAACGACACGGAAGGGGATATTGATCATGAAACTGGTCATCATCGGTGGAACCGGGCTCATCGGATCGAAGCTCGTGACCATCTTGAGAGGACAGCGTCATGACGCCGTGCCGGCCTCGCCAGACACGGGCGTCAACACGCTCACAGGAGAGGGCCTGGCCGAGGCCCTTCAAGGTGCGCCGGTCGTCGTCGACGTCTCGAACTCTCCGTCGTTCGAGGAGACGGCCGTCATGAACTTCTTCACCACATCGACGCGTAACGTTCTCAAGTACGCGGCAGTCGCCGGTGTGACGCATTACGTTGCGCTGTCCGTGGTCGGAACCGAGCGCATACCCGACAGCCCCTACCTCCGGGCGAAGCACGCGCAGGAAGGGCTGATCAAAGGTGGCGGGATCCCGTACTCGATCGTTCACGCGACGCAGTTCTTCGAGTTCATCGCGCGCATCGCCGACGAAGCCACTGACGGAACGACGGTTCGGCTGCCACCGGTACTCATTCAGCCGATGGCCGCTGATGACGTCGCCAAGGCGGTCGGCAGCGTCGCCGTGGGCACGCCCTTGAATGGCACGATTGACGTGGCCGGTCCGCAACAGTTCCGTTTCGACGATTTGATCCGTCAGGGCCTCGGCGCGCGCAAGGACCCTCGCAAGGTCGTCGCCGACCCGCACGCGCGATATTTCGGGGCCGAACTCGCCGAGCGCTCGCTGATTCCTGCCGGGGACGCGCGACTCGGCGAGGTCAGCTTCCAGGAGTGGCTCGGCCAGGTCGTACTCCAGCGGCGATAGGACGCCGTAGCACAGTGGTCCCGCGAAGACAGGATCACCGTTGAGTTACGAAAACGCAAATTCGTGTTGATGACGACGCCAATCGGCGTTCATGGCCGCGTCAACTCATGCGCGTATCGTTTCGCGCATGAGTATCAAGCGTCGAATCACGTTCACTTTGTTGATTGGCGGCGTGCTGCTGTCGATCGGCCTCGTCGTCGCCGGCACCGCAGTGGTTGGCAGACAGCCCAGCGGCGGCATCGTACTGCCCAACGCGCAGACGATCACGCCTGCCGGCACTCACATCGAAGTCAACGATCGCCCGCTCGGTATTGCCGTCAGCCCGGACGGCACTGAGGCGGCCGTTGCCACCGCCAGCAATTTCGCGTCGCGAGCCTTGTACATCGTCAAGCTGGATTCTCAAACGATCACGCAGACCATCTCGATGGGGAATAGCTTCGTTGGCGTCGCATACGGCCCTGACGGCAAGACGCTCTACGTCGGTGGCGGCGCGGACAACGACGTGAAGATCTTCTCGCGCAATGCGCTCGGGCAGTGGGGCACCACGCCGGTTCGTGTCGCGATTTCCGGGGCCGCTCCGAGTGGACTGTCGCTCAGTCCCGCAGGCGACAGAGTGTACGTGGCGCTGAACCGCCGCAACGCGCTCGGCGTCATCGACGTCACCAAGACTCCTCCCACGGTCGTGCAGATCACAACGGGCGCCTTTCCGTACAGCACCGCCGCGACTCCAGATGGCCGCAAGGTCTACGTGAGCAATTGGGGAGGCCGCTTGCCGCAGGCCGGCGATGCGACCGATGGATCGAACGCGGTGGTTGTCGATCCGGCAACCGGGATCGCGAACAACGGCACGGTGTCAGTCTACGACACGGCGGCCGCCACGATCGCGAAGACGATCACGGTGGGGCTGCATCCATCCGCGATGGCCTTCAGCCCCGATGGGAGTCGGCTCTACGTGGCCAACGCGAACAGCGACTCCATCTCGGTCATCGACACCTCGACAGATTCAGTGGCAGCGACGATCGACGTGCGTCCCGACGCATCGGCGCCGCTCGGCAGCGCGCCCAACGCGATCGCCGTGAGCTCGGACGGGACGCTTTATGTCGCGAATGCAGGGAACAACGCGATCGCAGTGATCGATCCGTCACAACCCGATTCACCACGTGGCTTCGTACCGGTCGGCTGGTTTCCCGCGGCGCTGGCGCTCACGAAGGCCAACGACCGGCTTCTCGTCGGCAACGGCTACGGCTTCGGATCGATCGCACCGGCGGCCGATCCTGACGGGCGCAGCTACGCCGATCGAAAGGGGTACGTGTCGGTGATCCCGGTGCCGATCGCGCCTGGCACGCTGAATCAGTTCACCGGGCAGGTCGCGAAGAACAATCGCACGATCGGCGCCGGCGAGTCGCCGAGCGCCGTTCCGGCCACCGGCACCGTTGCCGTTCCGCACGGCAAGGGTGACAAGTCGGCCATCGAGCACGTGATCTACATCATCAAAGAGAACAGAACCTACGATCAGGTGTTTGGCGATCTGCCGCAGGGAAATGGCGACCCCTCGCTGGCGATCTTCGGCCGCACAGTGACGCCCAACCTCCACGCCCTCGCCGAACAGTTCGTCCTGCTCGACAACTACTACACCGCCGGCGATCAGAGCGCGCTCGGGCATCAGTGGTGCGACGAGGCGTACTCCAACGACTACGTGCACAAGTACGGGAACGCACGCAACGACTTCGCCGGCACCAACCCGATGGCGTTTGCACCAACCGGATTCGTGTGGGACAACGCACGCAACCACGGTCTGAGTGCGCGAATCTACGGGGAGTTCACCAATCGCACGGTCAAGACGCCATCGAACGCGACCTGGCTCGACTTCTACAACGCGTGGAAAACCGGAAGTCCAGGGCCGACGCTCGTCGGGGCATCGAGCGTGAAGAGCGCGCAGCCGATCACGTCGCCGATCTTTCCCGGCTACGACATGGGGATTCCCGACCAGCTGCGGACCGATCTGTTCCTGCGCGAGTTCCGTGAATTCGAGCAAAGTGGCAGTCTCCCGAATCTGATCGTGATGCTGCTGCCCGTCGATCACACCAACGGGACGTCGCCGGGCTTTCCCACGCCGCGCGCCATGGTGGCCGACAACGATCTCGCCGTCGGAAAGATCGTGGACGCGGTCTCGCACAGCCGCTTCTGGGCCACCACTGCGATCTTCGTAACGGAAGACGACTCGCAGGCCGGCGTCGACCACGTCGACGGCCATCGCAGCGAGGCGCTCATCGTCAGCCCGTACACGCGCACGGGGACGGTGGACAGCACGCTGTACTCGACGATCAACATGGTGCGCACGATCGAGCAGATACTCGGATTGCCGCCGATGAATCAATTCGACCAGGCGGCGCATCCGATGACGCCGGCCTTCACCAACCATCCGGACGCGACGCCTTTCGATGTGCTGCCAAACCAGATTCCGCTCAACGAGATGAACCCGGGGACCGTTGCTCTGAGGGGATTGCAGCGTGAACTGGCGTTCGCGTCGATGAAGATGGATTTCTCCGAGCCGGACAGCGCCCCTCAAGACGTGCTGAACCGCGCCATCTGGCATTCGGTCAAGGGCTATGACACGCCTTACCCTGAGATGCGCATGGCTGTGTGTCAGCCGATTCTCAGGAGGCCAGGCGCGGGTCGCTTATTGAACTGACCAGAGTCGGCGGGTCTGACGACCCGCCGCTCGGCTGCATCGTCGTACGGACGGTCGGGCGTGGTCGACGAGCCGAGCGCGGCTAGCGCGTATTTCATGTCGTTGTAGCGCGCGTCGTCCTTGGTCCCTGGTGCTTCGTTCTTGGTCCGTCCTTTGGTCCTTGGTCCACGGAGCGGCCGGTGCCACGTTCGCGGAAAGGCACCAGGTCCCGCTCAAAGACTCTCGTGGACCAGGGACCAAGGACGGACCACGGACCACAGGACGGACCAAGCACCAAGTCCCAAGGACGAAGGACGGCAGCAACACGGAAACAAAAACTGCACTACTAAAGTGAGAGCTCCCACGTCTCGCCGACGAGGTCCTTGCCGAAGCGATGGTGCGGCTCCTGCGCGACGCACGTGAAGCCGGCGGCTCTGTAGAGGTGACGCGCGGCGAGCAGGTTCGACTGCGTCCACAGCGTGATCTTCCGGTAGCCGACCGCGCGCGAGAAGCGGACGCACTCGTCGACCAGACGCGTGCCGATGCCCAGGCCGCGCGCCGTCCTCTCGACGTGCAGTAGCCGCAGCTTCGCGACGGTGTTGGACTGCCTGACGATCATCACCGCACCGACCGGGGCACCTGCGTATTCAGCGATCCAACAGCGCTCGCGCGCGGCGTTGAAGTTCTTGAGAAACTGCGCGACGATGTCGGCGGCGAGCGCTTCGTATTCCGTCGTCCACCCGTACTCCTCTGCGTAGAGTGCGCCTTGCCGCGAGACGATCCAGCCCATGTCGCCAGCGCGGTGCTCCCGCAGCGTGCAGGCCTCGGCGTCGCGCTGGTGGGCGGGGGCCGTGTCAGTGACTGCATCGTCCCCTGACTTGGAGAGCGATGTGCGGATCACGTGCATGGCGTCCACGACGCGCGTACGGTCGGTGGGGGAGAGCTGGCGCAGCATGATGGCCATCTCGTTTCGCGCGAGCTGCTGCAGCGGCGCGAGCGCGTCGTGTCCGCGCTTGGTGAGGGTGAGATGCGCCTGGCGTGCGTCGGCATCCGACGTGGTGCGCGTGATCAGCCGCCGAGTGGCGAAGCGTTGGAGGATGCGGCTCAAGTAGCCGGCATCGATACCGAGCGCTCTTGCGACGTCGACGGCCGTCGGTGCCGCGGCACGCGGCGTCCCGGTGTCGCCGTGAAACCCGATCTCGTAGAGCACGCGCCCTTCCGTCAGCGAGAACGCGCTGCGGAGGAGCTTTTCGTGGAGCACGCCAATCTGGCGTGTGTAGAAGCGGTTGAA
>DATFRP010000263.1:0-9082 GCA_035263125.1 Vicinamibacterales bacterium | reverse complement strand
AGCACGGCAAGCAGAAGGCTCGATACGGCGAACACGACGTCCCAGAACAACTGCCACATCGGTTCGTGAATGTGTCCCCCGACCTCGATCGAAATGCCACGCAGCACGAACGCCCACAGCACCATCCAGAGCGCCAGATAGAAGCCGGAGAACGCTGCGGCCATCGCGACAGGAAACGCGAGCACGAACGTTCCGCCTGCGGCGATGAGCCAGACCTCGTGCCAGCTCCAGAGCGGACCGATCGCCGCCACGACCTCACGACGCTCGCGATCGCTCCGCGCCACGATCAGATGCAGCGCACCTGCGCCGATATTCCAGCCGTCGAGGACGATGAAGACGATCAGCATGAAGCACAGGAGAACGAACCAGATTTCAACCATGACCTTACTGGGCCGAGCGGTCGACGCGTGCGTCGACCGCGAGTCTCGCCGAAGCCGAAGGCGAAGGCGGACCATGCGCGACTTCCCGACCGATCAAGTACAGATAAAGAAGACCAAGAACGAAGTACATCCCCGCCGTGCCGATCAGCGTGAAGATCACGGTGCCTGAGCTCACGACCTCACTGAATCCATGCTCGGTGCGGAACAGTCCGTACACCAGCCACGGCTGGCGGCCCAGCTCGCTCGTCATCCATCCCGCCGTATTCGCGATGAACGGAAACGGGAACGCGAGCATGAGGACCCACAGCAGACGATGACTCGTGTCGAGACGGCCGCGAATCTGCTGAAGCGCCGCGAGCGCCGTCAAGGCGATGAAGATCGTTCCCAGGCCGGCCATGACATGAAACGCGTAGTACAGCAACTCGATATTGGTGGGCCACGTATCCTGCGGGAAGGCGCCGAGTCCCGGCACGTCGCTGTGGAATGTCCCGAACGCCAGGAAACTGAGCATGCCTGGCACACGAATGGGATTGTCCAGGCGACGCTCGGCGACATTGGGCTGACCGATGAGGGTGATCTCGGCCATCGGGCCGCTCTCGAATCGCCCTTCCATCGCCGCAAGTGACTGCGGCTGATAACGTGCCACGATCTTCGCCTGCGAGTCGCCGGTCGGAAACGCCACGAGCACGGACGCAACCAGCGCGGTGAAGGTGCCGTGACGCAGGTAGAGGCGCGCCTGCTCCCTGTGAGATCCGCGCAGCGCGTAGAACGCTCCGACGGCGGTCACCACGAACGAGCCGGTCACGAGCGCGGCGACTTGATTGTGAGCGAATTGAACGAGCACCCACTCGTTCAAGAGGTACGCACGCAAATCAGCGAGGACGAGCGAGCCGTCGGATGCGACCGCATGCCCGACCGGATGTTGCATGAACGCGTTCGTTACGAGGATGAAGTATCCGGAGAGCCAGCTGCCGATCGCGACGCCGAGGGCGGCCAGAAAATGGAGTCGCGGCCCGAGCCGCTGCTCCCCCCACACGAGCGCGCCGACGAACGCGCTCTCGAGCAGGAACGCGAACATCCCTTCCATCGCCAGCGTCTGCCCGATGATGCCGCCCGCGAATGTCGAGAAGCCCGCCCAGTTGGTGCCGAACTGAAACTCCATCGGGATGCCGGTGACGACGCCGACGGCGAAGTTCAGCCCGAAGATCCTCGCCCAGAATCGCGCGGCCGCCGCGTATCGTTCGTCACCGGTACGAAGCGCCCGCCACTTCCAGTAGACGAGGAACCACGCGAGCCCCATGGTGAGTTGGGGAAACAGATAGTGATAGATCACCGTGAAGGCGAACTGCAGCCGGTGCCAGAAGGCGGGATCAGTCATGCGGCGGGGATCCGGCCGTCGTCAGCCCGGATAGATGCGCGTCTTCATGTCGCATCTCCAAGCGCGCTCGCCGCGCCGCGATCGAGCATCCAGAGCAGATCGCCATCGGGTCGCACGCGCTGTGCCGGGAACTCTCGATCGGGATGAGTGGAACGCAGGACCGCTCGGACGATGGCCGCTTTGTCTTGGCCGCTGACCATGAACAGAACGGTCCGTGCGGCGTTGAGCAGCGGGAACGTCATGGTGATTCGATGCGTGTGCAGACGTTCGACCCAGTTGTCGACGCAGAGCCGCCGTTGCTCTGCGAGCGCCGGCGTGTCAGGAAAGAGCGAGGCGGTGTGTCCGTCGGTGCCGAGTCCGAGCAGGATCAAGTCGAAACGCGGCACCGCCTCGTCATGAGGCAGCGTGGCGACGATCTCTTCTTCGTATCGTCTCGCGACCACGGCCGCGTCGGATTCTTCTGTCCGAATACGGTGAACCTGTTCAGCCGCCACCGGCACGCTCGCGAAGAGCGTCTCACGCGCCATCCGGTAGTTGCTGTCCGCATGGTCGGGCGGCACGTGCCGCTCATCGCCCCAGAAGAAGTGGATGCGGTCCCATGCTACTTGCGACCGCAGCGACTCGCTCTCGACCAGCGCGCGGTAGAGTCCGCGCGGTGTTGAACCGCCTGACAGCGCGACAAAGCACAAGTCGCGCGCCCGGACCGCCTCGCTGGTGACGCGCGCGAACGCTCGCGCGGCGTCGAGGCTCAGGTCTTCGGCGGTGGCGGCAACGTGAGTGCCCATGTCATGCACACGGGGAAGCGTCCACCCCTGTGCTCGGAATCATGACGGGATCTCCCGCCAGTGACACTTGTCGTGCTTCAGCAATTCATCGGCCTGCGCCGGCCCCCATGTGCCAGCGCCGTAGTTCGGGAAATTCCGCGGCGGCAGCGCCTTCCATACATCGAGAATCGGCGTGACGACACTCCATGCGGCCTCGACCATGTCGCCGCGTTGAAACAGCGTCGCGTCGCCAGACATCGCGTCGTAGAGGAGGCGTTCGTACCCGGTGCTCGGTGTCGCACCGAAATAGTCCGAGTACTTGAAATCCATGTTGACCGATCCCAGATTCAGGTGCGGTCCTGGAATCTTCGCGCCAAACCGCAGCGTGATGCCTTCTTCGGGCTGGATGTGCATCACGAGACGATTCGCGGACAGACGCTCGACCGGCGTATCGCGAAACAGCACGAACGGCGCGCGCTTGAACTGAATCGCAATCTCGGTGACCCGGCAGGGCAGGCGCTTTCCCGTCCGCAGATAGAACGCCACATCGGCCCACCGCCAGTTGTCGATCAGCAGTTTCATCGCAACGAACGTCTCCGTATTGGAGGCCGGATCCACTGACGGTTCCTTGCGGTACGCGGGGACGCGCGTGCCGTCGATGACGCCTTCGCCGTACTGCCCGCGCACGACGCGCGTCAGCACCTCCTCCGGCGACATCGGCTGGATGGCCTTGAGAATCTTCGTCTGCTCGTCACGGACCGCGTTGGCATCGAACGAGACCGGCGGTTCCATCGCGGTGAGCGTCATGAGCTGAAAGAGGTGATTCGGCACCATGTCGCGCAGCGCGCCTGCGCCCTCGTAGTACCCCCCGCGCTGTTCGACGCCGACCTCTTCTGCGGAGGTGATCTCCACGTGGTCGATGTAGCGCCGATTCCAGATCGGTTCGAAGATGCCGTTGGCGAACCGGAACGCCATGATGTTCTGGACGGTCTCTTTCCCGAGATAGTGATCGATGCGAAAGATCTGCCGTTCGTGCAGCACCTGCGTGAGCTCCTGATTGAGATGCCGGGCTGACTCGAGATCGCGGCCGAACGGCTTCTCGATCACGACGCGCTGCCAGGTCCCGTCCTCCTCGCGTGTGAGGCCGGCATGCGCGAGCTGCTTGACGATCTCCGCGAAGAACTGCGGGGCGGTCGCGAGGTAGTAGAGGCGGTTGCCGCTCGTCCCATGTCGCTCGTCGATCTCGGCGAGCTGGGCTTTCAGCTGGTCGTAGCGTGCGGGATCACCAAGATCGCCCGGCATGTAGTACATCGCCGTCTGCAGGCGTTCCCAGATCTTCGGATCGATCGACTCGGGCGCAAACTCGTGAAGGTCGCCATCGATCTTCTTCCGGAAGTCGTCGGTCGACATGTCCGACCGCGCGATGCCGACGACCGCGAATTCCTTCCGCAGGAGATTGTTGGTGGCCAGGTTGTAGAGCGCAGGAATGAGCTTGCGCTTGGTCAGATCGCCCGAGCCACCGAAGATCACCATCACGCACGGCGGTGTCTGCTGATTGGCCTGCGTCGGCGCGCTCTGTACTGGATGCGGAGCCGTCGTCATCGCTTGTCTCCGGTCGTTGCCATCGTGGGTGCGGGATGCGTCTCGACGTGGCCGCCGAACTTGTGGCGCATCGCCGAGAGCATCTTGTCGGCAAACGTGTGATCCTGCCGCGAACGGAACCGGGCGTAGAGTGACGCGGTGAGCACCTCGGCGGGCACGGCCTCTTCGACCGCAGCCATCACCGTCCAGCGGCCTTCTCCGGAATCCTGCACATAGCCGGTGAAGCCGGCGAGCGTCGCATCTTCAGCCAGCGCAGAAGCGGTCAGATCGAGGAGCCACGAGCCCACGACGCTGCCTCGCCTCCAGACTTCCGCAATCTCCGCGAGATCGAGGGTGTATCGGTGCTCTTCCGGCAGGCTCGTAGAAGAGGCGCTACGGAAGATATCGAACCCCTCCGCGTACGCCTGCATCAACCCGTACTCGATGCCGTTGTGCACCATCTTGACGAAGTGTCCGGCACCTTCGGGGCCACAGTGCAGATACCCCTGCTCCGCCGTTCCTTCCTTCGTTCGACCCGGGCTCGGGGGGATCGACCCGCGGCCCGGCGCCAGCGTGCGGAAGATCGGCTCGAGTCTCGCGACGGCGTCGCGGGGGCCGCCGATCATCAGGCAGTAACCGCGATCGATCCCCCAGATGCCACCGCTCGTACCGACATCGAGGTAGTTGATGCTGCGCTGTCGCAGCTCGCGCGCCCGGCGCACGTCGTCTTTGAAGTACGAGTTGCCGCCATCGATGATCGTGTCGCCCGGCGACAGGCGCGCGCCGAGCGCGTGCACCGTCTGCTCGGTGGCATCGCCCGCGGGCACCATGATCCAGATCGCTCGAGGAGAGTCGAGCTTCGCAATCAGATCGTCGTACGACGTGGCACCGATCGCGCCCTCGTGCGCAAGCGTGGAGACGCTCTCGGGATTCATGTCGTAGACGACGCACCGATGTCCACCGCGGAGCAACCGGCGAACCATGTTGCCGCCCATCCTGCCGAGACCGATCATTCCGATAGTCATGTGATGTTCTCCGGTTCCGCTCATGTCAGATATGACATAACCGTTCTGGACATCGTCCGAACACTCTGGACATGCGGTACTAACGTACTACGCCGATGACGACAGAATCGCTAAGACTGCGACAGGATGCCTTACGCGAGCAGGACTGGAAGAGATGGGGTCCTTACCTGTCCGACCGCCAGTGGGGTACGGTTCGCGAGGACTACTCAGCCGATGGCAGAGCCTGGGAGTATTTCCCGCACGAACAGGCGCGCAGCCGTGCTTTTCGCTGGGGAGAAGACGGCCTGCTCGGCATCTGCGATCGACAGGGGCGTCTGTGCTTCGCAATTGCCCTGTGGAACGAGCGCGATCCGATCCTCAAGGAGCGTCTGTTCGGCCTCGCCGGCAACGAGGGCAACCACGGCGAAGACGTCAAAGAGTGCTACTTCTACCTCGACTCGACACCGTCGCACTCGTACATGAAGGCCCTGTACAAGTATCCGCAGGGCCCATTCCCCTATCTACAGCTCGTCGAGGAGAACGCCCGGCGCGGTAAGCAGGATCGGGAATTCGAGATCACCGACACCGCGGCCTTCGCCGACAGCCGCTACTTCGACGTGCTGGTCGAGTACGCCAAGGCAGCTCCCAACGACCTGTTGATCCGCATCTCGCTCAGCAATCGCGGAGCTGATGCGTCGCGCATCCACGTGCTGCCGACGTTGTGGTTCCGCAATACGTGGTCGTGGGGACGATCGGGCGAAGGGTATTGGGCGATGCCGCGCCTGTCGAAGACCGGTTACGCGAGCGTTGCCGCCAGTCACGAATCGCTCGGGACATTCCAACTGCAGTGCGACGCCAGCGAAGCGGACGCGCCACCGCTGCTCTTCACCGACAACGAGACGAACCACCAACGACTCTTCAACACACCGAACCGGGCGGCTTACGTCAAGGATGCCTTCAACGAATTGATCGTCAACGGACGACAGGACGCCGTGAACCCAGCCGGCGTCGGCACGAAGGCCGCGTTCCACTATCGCCTCGACGTGCCCGCAGGGAGCACGTCGGAAATCCGCCTTCGTCTGTCCGACAACGCGGCGTTGTCCGCAGGCGCGAGCGTTTTTGGCGCCGCCTTCGACCAGGTGTTCGACGAGCGTCGTCGCGAGGCCGACGAGTTCTACGACGCCACGATTCCGTCGCGCATCACCGGCGATGCGCGCAACATCGTTCGCCAGGCGGCAGCAGGGCTGCTGTGGACCAAGCAGTTCTATCACTACGTCGTCAGGGATTGGGGTGAAGGGGATCCGGCCCAGCCCGCGCCGCCGCCGGGACGATCGCAGGGGCGCAATCGAGACTGGTCGCATCTCTACAACCGCGACGTGATCTCGATGCCCGACAAGTGGGAGTACCCGTGGTATGCCGCATGGGACCTTGCCTTTCACATGATCCCGTTCGCCAAGCTCGATCCCGACTTCGCCAAGGCGCAGCTCGTGCTGTTCCTGCGTGAGTGGTACATGCACCCGAGTGGTCAACTCCCGGCGTACGAGTGGGCGCTGTCGGATGTGAATCCTCCCGTGCATGCGTGGGCGACGTGGCGCGTCTACAAGATGACCGCGTCTCCGGGACACCGCGATCGCGAGTTCCTCGCGCGCGTGTTTCAGAAGCTGCTCTTGAACTTCACATGGTGGGTGAACCGCAAGGATGTCGATGGACGCCATCTGTTCGCCGGCGGGTTCCTCGGCCTCGACAACATCGGCGCCTTCAATCGATCGGAACCGCTGCCTTCGGGCCATCGGCTCGAACAGGCTGATGGCACTGCCTGGATGGCGTTCTACTGCGCGACGATGCTGTCGATTGCGATCGAGCTCGCGAGCATGGATCCGGCGTACGCGGACATGGCCTCGAAGTTCTTCGAACACTTCGTCGCGATCGTCGACGCGATGAACGGCCTGGGCGGCGAGGGCCTGTGGAACGAGACCGATGGCTTCTACTACGACCGGCTGTGCATCGACGGACGCGATCAGCCTCTGACGATTCGTTCGATGGTCGGGCTGCTCCCGGTGTGCGCCGTCGAAGTGATCGATGAGGGGCGGATCGATCGCCTGCCTGGATTCAAGAAGCGGCTCGAATGGTTCCTCGCCAATCGATCCGACCTCACCGAGCACATCACCTATATGGAGCAGTCGCGCCGCGACGCTGCGCCCCGACGGCTGCTCGCGATCCCGTCGCGCGATCGGCTGGTGCGGGTGCTGCGCTACATGCTGGACGAGAACGAGTTCCTCGCTCCGTTCGGCATCCGATCGGTCTCCCGCGTCCACCAGGCGCATCCGTTCCTGTATCACTTGAACGGCGACGAGCATCGCGTGGACTACTCGCCGGGCGAGTCGACGTCATCGCTGTTCGGCGGCAACTCCAACTGGCGGGGTCCGATCTGGATGCCGATGAACTTTCTGCTGGTCGAAGCGCTCGAGCGTTATCACCACTTCTACGGAGACGAGCTGACCGTCGAGTGTCCAACAGGCTCGGGGCAATATCTCACGCTGCATCAGGTCGCGCGCGAGATCTCACGGCGCGTCGCGTCGATCTTCCTGCGCGATTCGGCAGGACACCGCCCGTGTCATGGCGGCGATTCGCGCTACGGCGACGATCCCCACTGGCGCGATCTGCTGCTCTTTCACGAGTACTTCCACGGCGACACCGGGCGCGGCTGCGGGGCCAGCCATCAGACCGGCTGGAGCGCGCTCGCCGCCCGCTTCATCGACGACTGGGCGAGGTCGATCAGATGAAACGGAGGGGACGGAGGAAACGGAGGGGGACGGAGGACACGGATTAACAGGAGGAACGGAGAAACGAAGGCGATTTATGGTCGGGAGAAAAAGGATTCTCCGTTCCTCCGTTTCTCCTGTTAATCCGTGTCCTCCGTCCCCTCCGTTCCCTGTCTCTACCAGGTATTGAGATCGCGTATCGCGCCGCTCGAGACGAGATAGATATACAAGTCAGTGAACGCGACCCACACGAGACTGAGCCACGCAAACAGCATGTGGCGCTCGTTCAACCACGTCGAGAGCGACCACGGACGATAGTGTGCCGAGGCTGCCCCACCATCGCAGCTGAAACAATCGACACGCCCGCCGATCAAGTGCCGCCACGAATGACACCCGAAGGTGTAGAACGACAACAGCGCGGCGTTGATCAACATAACCACCGTGCCGACTCCGACGCCGAAGCGGCCATCGCGGAAGAATGCGGCGATCCCCTCCCACCACAAACAGACGATGAGGAACAGGGCGCCGTACAGAGCGTAGCGGTGGAGATTCTGAAACACGAGCAGCGCCCGCTCGCCGCGATACGCGAAGGGCACGCCGCGCACGGCGCATGACGGTGGCTTCAGGAAGAACGCCTTGTAGTACGCGCCGCGGTAGTAGTAGCAGGTGAATCGAAACAGGATCGCAAGCGCTGGAATGAAAAAGGCGGGCGACTGTGGAATGAACCAGGGCCACCACGCCGGGAACGCGCCGAGCCAGGCATGTTCCACCGGCACGGCACCCGGGTAGCCGGACGCCGGTGTGAACAGCGGCGGCGCGACGGTCGGACTGATGTACGGCGCGTAATAGACGTAGGTCGCGTTGAAGGCGCGAAAATTCAGGTATCCGAAGAAGACGATGAGGCCGATTGCGGTCCACGCGGGGGCGAGCCACCACTGGTCGACACGGGACGTGCTCGCGAAGCCGCGGGGCGGCTGCGCGATGGGGACGGTTGCCATAACCACATCTCAGCACGGCCGGGCTGCCGATTCAAGACTATGAGCGACAGCGGTCAACCAACCCTGCGGCATGGGCGCGGGCAGAGGCGACGCGTACTCGTCGATCTGAGGCCTCAACCTAACGGGGCACACGGAGTATGAATCGTTCCTCTCCGTTTTCCCCGTTGCCTCCGTGTTGATGCCTTTCTCCGTTTCCTCCGCAGTCTCCGTTTCCG
>DATFRP010000262.1:0-4290 GCA_035263125.1 Vicinamibacterales bacterium | reverse complement strand
GAGCGCGTCATCGCAGGTCGTCTCACCGACGCGGGACCAGCCGAAGCTCAGTTGAAACGACCTGTCCGTCCGCCACAGTCACGCGTGTGGCCGACTGCGCGAGCGATTCCAGGACGTCGGCGGTCTGCCAGTCGGCCGAGTCGAGCCGTTCGAGTGCAATGACGTAGTACTCGCCTGGAGGCAGGCCGACGATGTCGAACGAGCCATTCGCTCCGCCGGAGCGTCGCTTCACGTATTGAGAACCGGTGAACCATCGGTCGCGTGTCGTGGAGAACGCCAGCGCCACGAAGCTGGATGCGCGCGTGCGCGCGCTTTGCGTGACGGCACCAGAGATCGCTCCACCCTGCGGCGACAGCAGAATCTCGGCGTCGGTGAACGCGTGCTCGCTGAAACCAAAATCGAATGGCGTCTCGGTGACATCGATGCCGCCAATGGTGAGCGACTTCAGATACCAGCCGGACGGCAGATCACCGGGGACCAGCCGCATCGATCCGCGAAGGCCCGACAGCGTAAACCGTCCCTCGTCAAAGAGAGCAAGACCGTCGGGCCCGCGGCCTTCGGCTGGCGCGCGATCGAGATCGTTGGGCGACGCGTGTATGGACAACGTGCGGAGCGGCGGCCGTCGCACGCCTTCGACGATGAAGCGGCCTTCGAGCGTGGCGCCGACAGACGTGGTGATCACCAGCGGCGCCGGATCGCGGTCTTCAACGGTGAGATACACGGCGCCGAATTCATCGCGGTGTCCAGGGTTGGTGCCAACGGCCTGAACGACGAAGCTCCCAGGAGGCACGCGACTGATCTCGAACTTTCCGTCCCAGTCGACGCGCTCGATGAGCGGCTCGGGCACCACCGGAGCAGCATTCTGAGCCATCGCCAGTCGAACCTGACCAACCAGCGGCTGCCCGCTCGCGTCGAGCGCGACGCCGGTTACGCGAACCGAGCGCGATGGGCCGAACGTGAGATCGATGCCCGACGTGTCGAGTGATTCGTCGACCTGCAGGGCCTGCGCGCTCTCGAAGTACGGCGTGCCCGGGTAATACACCTTGGTGAAGGCGTTGCCTTGCCCGCGATCGAGCCCTGACGCCTCAGCGTCGGTCGATGCCATCACGTAATACTTCCCAGGCGGCAGACCGAAGAGGCGATACCGCCCGCGATCGTCGGTCACCAGGTCCAGCCCGATGTCGCTCGCCACTGCGCGTCCACCGTCGCGACGCAACTGCAGCGCCCGGACGTGCACACCCTGTAGCGGCTCGCCCGCCTGATCGACGATCGCGCCGCTGATGACGCCGCCTCTCCGCAGGCGTTCGTCGGCGCGCTCGCGCGCACGTTCGATTCCCTCCCGGCTCAGCGGCATACCTGGCACCATGCGATCGGGTTCGTCGATCGGCAGCGGAGCATGTACGACTTCGAGTTGCGCCAGGTCGACTTGAAAGTCCATCGGACCGGCGTCGTCTCCAGCACGCACATCGATGGCGCGATCGGACACAACAGGCGTCTGGTTTGACAAGGAGAAGCTTTGAGCGGACGAGGAGAAGGACATCGTTTGAGAGGACGTGGAGATCGTGAACTGATTCGCCGTACCAGGAACGACCCCATCGGGCGTCCGGATGCGCTGCGACAGCATCGCCGCGAGCTCTCGTGGCGTCATTTGCCGCATCGGCGACACGTCATATCGGCCCGGCGCGAGCCCACTGATGCGGAATTCGCCGAGATCGTCGGTCGTCGTTTCAAGTTGGATGACAGGCTTGCTGGTCGCATTCGCGTCTGGCACGTCGATACGTGTGGCGCGAACCCGTGCCCCCGCAACCGGCGCCCCCGAACTGCGCAGGACGCGTCCCGAGATTGCGGCACCCCGCGAAAGCCGAACCTCGATCTCTTCGCGCGACTTCACAGCCTCGCGCTTGATCTCGACGGTCGCCGGCGCATAGCCGCCCTTCGTTACAATGAGAGACGTGATGCCCTGACCGCCGACGGACTCGACCTCGAATCGGCCTTCGTCGTCGGTCATCACCGGTGCAGCACCTCGCGGCACCGGCGTGATGAGCGCCCGGCGCATCGGCTGGCTGTTGTCACCCGCGACCACACGACCGCGGATCGTCACCGTCGTCTGCTGCGCATCAGCAGCAGGCGCGATCGACAACAGCAGGATGAGGATGCCCATTCGGATCATGAGGGGCCTCTTCAACGCGTTTCAGGATAACGGATAACGAGGGAACGGAGGTTTAACACGGAGGGAACGGGGTTGATACACACACGGAGGGAACAGGAGTCGATACACACGGAGGTAACGGAGAGCCGTCATTTCACGGGGTAATTCGAGCGTCGAAGCTCGACCAAGACCAGGTCCTTCTCCGTTTCCCCCGTTTCCTCCGTGTGTATCGACCCCCGTTTCCTCCGTGTGTATTCGACTCCGTTTCCTCCGTCTTCTCCGTCTCCCTCAAGATCCATCTCGGATGATTCGGCACGATTCGATATCGAACGTCGCTTCCCCGATCGTCAACCGCGTCTGATCCCGCAGCGACGCCGCGAACTCGTCGAAGCGCTGTGCATCGGCAAAGGTGCTGGCGATGCCGAACGACACGCGGATGGCGCCGGCGCTCTTGCCGCCGCGGTGCGTGATCATCTGCAGGAAGAGCGGCAGCGTTAGATCCGGATTGGCCGCGAGCCCCGCGACGATGTCCTCTTCGGTGATGTCCTCGGCGGCTTCTCCGGGACCGGGATTGCAGAAGCAGCCGGTGCGGAGCGAGATGCCCTGATCACCTGCCAGCTCCTCGACGCGGCGGTAGTCCACGAGGTGCCCCGCTGGATCGTAGAAGTTCATCGTCACGATGCCTCCGCGCCCGGCGGTCGTGAGCGGACCGTAGATGCGCACCATCGGCCGGCCATTCGAGTGACAGAGCTTCACGAGACGCGAGAGCAGCCAGCCCGTGAGACACATCACTCGCGTGTGGATCGCATCGACACCAGCCGAGGCGAGATGCCGCAATCCGATCTCGACAGCGGCGATCGAGAGGTAGTTGAGCGTGCCGTCCTCGAAGCCGGCTTCGCCACGCGAGAGCACATGACGACGCCCACCGACAGTCGCAAAGTTGACAGTGCCGCCGGCGAACCATGGCCGGTGAAGCCGCGCGAGCGCATCGTTTCTCACCAGCAGGCATCCGACGCCCGTTGGATAGCCGAACATCTTGTAGAACGAGACGCTCACGAACTCGGGACGTACCGTCTGCAGGTCGAGCCGATTGGTCGGCACGAAGGCAGCGGCATCGAGCAACACGTCCCATCCGCGATCGTGCGCGAGCTGGACGAGGTCGAGCGGATGCTGCACGCCGGTGAAGTTCGACTGCGCGGGAAATGCGAAGAGGTTCGTCTTGGTGCGGTCCGCGTCTTCGAGCATCACTTCGAGGCGATGGGTGTCGAGTCGCAATTCGGGCACGGTGATCGGCGCGTAGGCGACCGCGGCGCCGTGCGCCCGCGCGAACTCGCGAATGCCGTTCACCGAGTTGTGATTGTCGGCCGACAGCAGCAGTCGTCCTCCGGGCTCAAACGCATACGACTCGCCGACGTGCTTGAGCGCGCCCGACGCGTTGAGCGTGAAGATCGCGGTGTAGTCGCGGGCGTTGAACCACTGCAGCACCGCGCGCCGCGTACCCTCGACGAAGCTCGTGGTACGGGACGAGGCGGGGCTCGCTGAATGCGGATTGCCGAGAATGTGCGCGGAGAGGAGTTCGGCGTGCTGCCGGATCTGTGATTCGGCATGCAGGCTCGCGCCGGTGTAGTCGAGATAGACGACGCCCTGCACATCGAGCCGCGCATAGTCTGACGCACGCAGCGCATCGAGGTGCGCTGTCGATCGATAGTCAGGATATTCGGCGAGAAATTCTTCGTACACGTTTACTGACAGTGTAGGCCGGGCCTGATCCTTAGGCCCGGCGTCCAAGCCGGACGAATTACCCCACTACTCGCACGTGGTAATAGTCGCCAGCACGCTCTACGACCATCTTCGCTCCGAACAGGTCGCTCAAGTGGTCCCGCGTGAGCGCTTCTTCAGGGGCGCCATCGAACGCGACACGACCGTTGCGCAGCAGGACCACACGCCGCGTCTCGGGGATGATCTCCTCGACATGGTGCGTGACCAGGATGATCGTCGTTCCCTCGCGCGCGAGGCGACGGACCGTCTCCATGAACCGGTGACGCGCGACGAGGTCGAGTCCGGTGGTCGGCTCGTCGAGCACGAGCGCCTCGGGATTCGAGACGAGCGCTCGCGCGATCAGCACGCGGCGACGCTCTCCC
>DATFRP010000261.1:0-11141 GCA_035263125.1 Vicinamibacterales bacterium | reverse complement strand
GCCGCAGCCTCGTGAGGATCGAACGCGTCAGATACCGATCTCTCTGATCCGTGGTGGATCGATGTATCGGGTCCAGGAGAGAGTAGGTCTCGTTCGCCCGCGTTCGTGGGATCTGCACCGGCGAGTGCCGCTGGCCGTGGCGATCGCCTGGATTCCTGTACTCGTGCTCGCAGCCATGCACGGCGGGTTCGCCGATCTGCGTGCCGTGCTGGTCGACTATCGGGTCTACGCGCGCGTCCTCGTGGCCATCCCGCTGCTCCTGGTCGCGCAAGTCACGATGGACACGCGTTTCCGCGAAATGGCCCAGCACTTCCTCGACGCCAACATCGTGCGCATCGGCGAACTATCTCGCTTCCACCAGATCATGCAGAAGACGAGGCGCCTTCGCGATGCCACGCTGCCTGAGATGCTCGTGATCGTCGCGGTCTACCTGCAGGTAGGCTATCTCCTGGAGTCGGGTCGCCTCCGGTTCGCCTCGTGGGCGATGGAAGCAGGCTCGGGTGCGTTGACGCCCGCGGGCTACTACTCGGTGCTGATCAGTCAAGGGCTCTTTCTCGTCCTGCTGGGGATCGTGGCCTGGAAATGGATGATCTGGGTGTACGTCCTTCGGCAGATGTCACGGCTGCACTTGCAGGTGGACGCAACCAACGGCGATCTGACTGGCGGCCTCGGCTTCCTCAGCGAAGTGCCGCGCGCGTTTGTCCCGGTAGTCCTGGCAATCTCCGCGGTCGTCGGCGCGAGCTGGCGGTCGCTCGTGCTGAACGGCCAGCTCACTCTGGACGGCCTGATCTGGCCGGCGGCCGTGTATGCCGCATTGATGCTCGCGATCTTCTTTCTGCCCCTCGCCCTGTTTCTGCCCACTCTCGTGCACGAGAAGCGAGAAGGCGTTCGCCGCTACGGCTCGCTGCAGCATCTGGTGTCACTGCAGTTCCGCCGGAAGTGGACGCAGCAGCGCAATCAGCACGTCGACGATGATCTCCTTGGCGTGCCCGACTTCAGTGCCCTCGCCGATCTCTCGGCTTCGTTGAAGAACGTCGAAGACATGGTCGCCTATCCGTTCCGGAAGAGCGTCGCCCTCTCGTTCCTGATCGCGCTCGCGCTGCCGCTGATTCCGGTGGTGACGACGCAAATCCCGCTCAAGGAAATCCTGAAAGGGCTGTTCGACGCGCTTCACTAACTCGCCGATCGACCTGACCGATCACTGTGTCTTCTTGAACGTCATCGACAGGCCGATGAAGTCAGTGCTCTTCGTCTCCACGTGCGGCCCCGCGTCGAGCAGCCAGGCTTTGGCAAGATTCAGGTGCAGCAGCGCCAGGCGCTTGCCTGGAAACTTGAATTGTCCGAGCCGATACGCGATGCCGTAGTTCGTCGCGATCTTCCATGCGCGACCGCCGTTGCTCGTCGGCACGTTCAGCAGCATCGCCCCTGGCGCCACGAAGATCTCGAAGCGCCCGTGGACAGTTGTCGTCGCATGCATGCCGACCACGCCGAATACACTGCCGATTGATTGCAGGGCCGGCCATCCCCCGTCGAGATGGATGTGCTCCCAGAATGTCGTCTTGTCGGCTTCTTCTGCGCCGCTCGTTGTGGTCGAGCGCGCTTGAGCCACACGCGCAGCGGGAATATCTATGCTCCATTCGGCGAGCAGCGCACAGCCTTCAGCGATTGTCTGGTTGTCGTCGGACACGTCGCGGCATCGCTCGAGGAGCCACACCGGAGGCTCGGGCCGCTTCCTCCGTTGCCGCGATTCGGTGAACCACCCTGGCTCGCGGCGATTGCCCCACTGCTCGTTCCATTCTTTCCACGCGGTGAAGTTGGCGACCCACTTCTCGAGTTCGTCCTGATGTGCCGAGTCCGGGGCCACGAGCGCCGGAACAAGCAGCGCGCGACTGGCGATCGGTATCGCGCGCGCCGCAAGTGGAGCGTGTTCGTCGGTCTCGGGAGTTTGCGCAAACGTCGAGGTCGTGGCCACGACCCCGAGGAGCACGACCGTCATCGGGATCGTGCGCATGAGTGACGTTCGTTGTTTCACGGCCTACCCACCAGGAATCGGTCCCATTACCCATCACGAGCTCTTGGGCGAGTCGCGATCCGTCGTGGCCGCAGCAGTCGAATGCCGTGACCCGACGAGGCCGGCAGCAGGCAGAGCCCGCGCAGGCAGCGGCATTCTGGCACAACTTGGGCACAAGCGGTTGAGCCTTGCACACGGGCAGGCTTCTTGCCCGTTCTGCCGCATTCACCGCTGTGGTGAAACGCGAACAGATATCACAGAGGGCTCACTATGCGTCACACACCTTGGCTCCTCGCATTGGCATTCGTCACCTGCGTCTCGACGGCCAGCGCCCAGGACCCGGACAGGAAATTCAGCTTTCAGATCGGCGGAGGATACACGTGGACCGTCTCGGACGCCCGGGACGTGTTCGGCGATGGGTTCAACTTCAATATCGGCGGGACGTGGGAAGCGAGTCGGGTGATCGGGATCGAAGGCCTCTATGGGTACAACGGGCTGGGAACCAAAGACTTCTCATTGAACGTGAGTCCCACTGTGGGCGCCGCGGGTGTGCCAACGCCGTTCACCGCTGACATGAACATGCAATACGGGACGGCGAGCGTCGTCTTCAAGAGTCCCAGAGCCACCAGGGTCCGGCCGTACGGGCTGACTGGTGTCGGCATCTACTACCGGCCCGTGACCGTGACGACACCTGGCGTCGGCTTCGTGCCCGGCTACTGCAGCCCGTGGTACTACTACTGCGTGCCGGGTGGATTCGTACCCGTGGACAACGTGGTCGGTGACCGCAGCTCGACCGACTTCGGGATGGTGTTCGGCGGCGGCGTGAACCTCAAAGCCACCGATGCCGCGAGCGTGTTCGTCGAGATCCGCTATCACTACATCTGGGGCCCCGAGATCAACAGCACCGCGGCCCAGACGATCACCGGAAACACCGTAACCAGGGCCAACGGGCAATTCCTGCCGTTCACTGTGGGGATTCGTTTCTAGGCCGATCGAACCACGCCAGCTGCCAGGCGACAGCCAGCGTTCTGAAATCGGATCCGACTCGTGTGGTCGCGCCGGTGCTGCCAGAAATCTTGAACGACTGCTGCCTCGAAAGAGCCAGCGACATGGTGGCACCGATGCGCGAGTTGCGCTGAAGATCGGCCTTCAAGACGCCGTCGACAGTGGTCGTTCCGCCCGAATACCAGGTGGCATCGCCGGAAAACCACAGGCGTGGGCGCAGCGTGTAACTGACGTGCGTTTGCAGCGCGACGATCGGGTCCTGCGTGCGGATCGAGACGCCACGATAGAACTGGTCGTTGGTCGTGAACAGCCAGACGCCGGCGTACCCCTCGATCGTCCACCGCGCTATCGCATGCGATACGCCGACCTCGGGTTTGAATGACCAGCGATTCGAACCGATGTTGACCAGCCTGGTGCGATTGTATTGACCGACCGGCGGGAGCATGGTCAGGCTCACGCCGACGATCGTCGATCGGCTCGCGCGCGCGAACTCCCGCGGTGACAGCGCGCGGCCGCCGACGAGATTCACCGAGAGCTTCAAGCGCGGGTCGGCGAGACCCGTTCTCGAGACATGCCCCGGTGTATCCGCGACGAGGCCGGACGCGCTGACCCATGCAAACGGCACCGCGACCACGGCGAGGCCAGTACGACCGAAGACGTTCAACGTCTTCCCGATGCCGAGCGCCAGCGAGTCCACCGACGCTTGCACGTCCTCGATAGGGAGCGACGGATCGACCAGCACACCTCCCGTTGAACGGCCTGCCGCGACGACGAGGAAGTTGAGACCTACAGGCGCCGCCGCGTACGCGCGCGGCTCGAGCTCCTGTGCGGTGATCGCGACCGATGCCCACGCCCACAGACCACACGCCAGGAGCCCCCTCTTCACCATGCATCAACGTAGACTGCACGAACGACACCACTCCGCGCGCGATCGTGCGCTGACATCCGGGCACCGCCGGTCAGCTGCCTCGCCCTCACCTGCGCATTCTGAAGGCCGTGCGGAGAGTCACCGCCCGGTCTGCTCACGACCGGTCGTGGGTCACGCGACGAGTCGCGGTGACTGAACCGCCGCCAAACGGCCGAGGTCTACACATCGAGCCGCACGAGGTCGCCGAAAGCCGTTGATTGTTTCCGCTGTTTGGTCATAATCAGCGACTGCACCCCATTTCGATATCACAGCACTCATGATGCGTACGTTGACTCAACAGAAAGATCTGACCGTCACGGGAGCATCGGCTCTCGCCGAGCGCTCCCATCCCGCCGCACTCAAAAGCGAACTGCGGCCACCCGGCAAACGGCCGACGACCCGCGACGCACTCCAGGAGAGCGAGACCCGCTTTCGCACGCTGGCAGAATGCGCCCCGGTCGTCGTCTGGATGACCGACACCGATCAGCGGGCCACCTACATCAGCAAGTACTGGCGCGAGTTCACCGGGCGCGATCCCGAGGAGGACCTCGGATTCGGATGGGCCAACGCGCTGCATCCCGACGACCGCGAGCGTGCGGGGCGCGATCTGGTCGAGGCGGGTCGTGCCCGGACGGCATGCCGCGGCGAATACCGCGTCAAGCGGGCGGACGGCGAGTGGGGCTGGCTGTTTGACTACGGCGTCCCCTACTTCCATGCCGACGGCTCGTATGCAGGCCACATCGGTACGTGTATGGATATCACCGAGCACAAGCGTCACGAGCACGCGGGGCTCGAGGTTCAGAACGGTCTGGTGCTCGGACAGGAAGCGGAGCGGAAGCGCGTCGCTCAGGAGCTGCACGACGACATCAGCCAGAGGCTGGCCCTCGTCGGGCTCGAGCTCAACGAGCTCGAGCAGTTGCTGCTCTCGGGGTCGCCGACGCTCGAAACGAAGATGCGGACGCTCCGGCAGCACGTCGAATCGATCGCGCTCGACATCCATCGCATCTCGCACAATCTGCACCCGACGACGCTCGTTCATCTCGGGCTGGTTCCGGCGCTGCGGGCGCTGTGTCGCGATTTCTCAGAGCAGACGCACATCGCGGTCTCGTTCGCGAGCGACGTCTCGCGTCCGATCCGATCGAAGGATGTCGCGATCGCCCTCTATCGCGTGACCCAGGAGGGTCTGAACAACGTCGCCAGACACAGCGGCAGCCGCAATGCGCAGGTCGCGCTCGAGCAGCGTTCGGGGGTGCTGCAGCTCACGATCGCCGACAAGGGCGTGGGATTCGATGCGAGCCAGCTGGGATCGGTGGCCGGGCTCGGCCTGCTCAGTATCCGAGAACGCGCGCGGATGATCGAAGCCGATGTGCAGATCGCTTCGAGCATCGGCCGTGGCACCATGGTCACGCTACGCGTGCCGATCGCGGTCGTCGAACGGATCTAGTCGAGGGGTTCTAGGCGAGCGCCCAATGCTGTGCGCACAGGCGGGGGTACATATCCCCCGACTCTGCGTCCACGGACGAAGCCGGATAACAGCACACGGTGAGGAACGGCCGTTCCTGCGTCAGCGTATTCCACAGGCGCTCGACTTCCATACCAGCGGCGACGTTGCCGCTTTCGAAGAGCGGGACCAACATCTCACCGACGACGGTGTGCCGCTTCATTTTGCCTTGGGCGCAGCTGACGCGCGTCGCCTCGAGATCGTCGATGACCCGCGCGAGGCGATCGACGGCAGGACATCCGTCCTGCATGATCGACGACAACGTGTCGGCCGCATCCACCGCACGATAGCGGCCACAGCCTCCCGAGTCACAGACGCTCCATCCGTGATCCTGCAGTTGCTCGGCAAGGCCGGCACGCACCGACGGCCTGGCCACGACCGACACCGCATCACCGCACCGGAGCGCGGTGTCGATGAAGTCGCCCATCGAATCGATGAATCCTTCTTCGTCCGAGTAGATCTGCGCGGCGTGTCCACAACACGTGTCGTCGACGAGCAGCAGCGACTTCAGCGTCGGCACAAACAGTTGTCCCGCGAGGACGCGATGCATCGCGCGCACGAGATCTTCATGCACTCGCGTCTTCACGACGTACCCCTGCCCTCCCGAGCGGAAGCCCTCGACGATGAATTCCTCGGCGTCGTGCATCGTCAGAAACACGACGCGCGGACCTGACCCGTTGCGCGTCAGCTCGCGCGCAGCCTGAAAACCGTCGAGGCCGGGCATCGTGATGTCGAGCACGACGATGTCGGGCTCGACACGACGCGACTCCTCGATCGCCTGCTCGCCATCGGTCGCGAGAGCGGCAACGTCGAAGTCGAATGCGAGCATCCGTGAGACCGATCGCAGGACCTCAGGATGATCGTCGACGAGGAGAACTTTCGGCTTCGTGGGAGCTACTGCCTTTGGAAGCCCGGCAGGTCGGGAAGTCACAACCGCGGAAGAATACATGGCTCGTGACGTCAATGCTACGGTTCTCCCGGTCGATCGAAAAATTTTTTTTGATCGGACGAGCTGACACGATTTCATGCCAATCATTGCGGACCTCGATATCTCACGGATCGCTGGTGGCCGACCATCGACATCGAGCCACAACTTATTGCAACTCCGCATGATCGGGCGGGCAACCGCAGCGGTCGACACCGGAACCAGACCTGCGCAGAGGACGGATGCCCTATTCGACGTGTTGGTACCGACGTGCGGCGTGGGCTGTCGGTCTTCACGTTCTGTGCGGTTGTGATTGGGCCGGCATGGCATGTGCCTCTCGGTGAATACACGACCACGCATCGACGGTTTTCAAGAGGCACGGCACTCATCGGCTGACGCGCGCCCGCGACAATTCGCGAGCGGCGCGACAAGAGACGGTCCGGCTCTTTCGTGCGCGCCATCGATTCGTCTGCCGAGGTTGAGATCGGAAAGGAGGCGACATGAAAGCTGCTGTAGGCGCCGCTCACACGTTCAGCGCATACAGCCTTGCAGAACACACGCGCTATCGGCGAGCCGTCGAGGCCGCAATCTGGGGCATGCCGATCGTCAGCGTCGATGCGATGCGTCAGGCTTTTCTCCGCGACGCCGGGGCCAGGTACAACGACATCGTCTATCTGTCCAAGCAGGCCGACTGGAAATTTCAGCTCGCGACACCCAACGCATCCACTCGGTACGTGTACGTCCCCATCAACACAAAGAGCGGCCCCGTCGTGCTCGACATCCCGCCTGCAGTCGGCGCGGGCTTGTTCGGCACGCTGAACGACGCGTGGCAGACACGAGCGGCCGACATCTGGTCGACCGGAGAAGACGGAGATCAGGGCACGAAGTACGTCGTGCTGCCTCCGGCCTACAAGGGCGCGGTTCCAGCCGGATTTGTTTCGATTCAACTGCGCACCTACAACTCGTACTCATGTCTCTGCGCCATGCCTGCAAGCCCGTCTCCGGCCGATGTCGCCAAAGCGATCGATCTGGCGAGAAGCGTTCGCGCCTATCCACTCGCAGAAGCCGTGAGCCCGCCGCCGCAGCGGTGCATCGACATGGCCGGGAAGCTGTTCGACGGCATCGCACGATTCGATGACACCTTCTACGACAGCCTGGCGCGCATCGTGGACGAGGAACCAGTGCAGGAACGCGACAGCGTGGCGATGGCGTATCTGCAGTCGATCGGCATTCAGAAGGACAAGCCCTTCAAGCCAGACCCGGCGCTGCGCGAAATGCTCAAGCGCGCGATCGTCGAAGCCCGCGAAGGCTTCATCCAGTCGATGATCGCTCTGCCTCCGTTCGTACCGCGAGCGCACTGGACGGTTCCCGGCGCATCCGTGGAAACGGAGACCGGACACACGTTCGAGAAGGTCGGCTATCTCGATCTCGACGCCCGCGCGCAGCTGTTCTTCTTCGGATGCGCGCCGGCACAGGCACCGCGCGCGATCATGTTCGTGCTTGCGGCGATGAAGGACGCGACCGGCGCGCCGCTTCACGGCGAGACCACGTATCACCTGCACGTTCCACCCAATGTCCCCAGCACACACGGGTGGGCGGTCACGGTCTACGACCTCGAGACCGCAGCCTTCATCCGCGGAGCAGCGCGCGTAGAAATCAACTCGGACCACGCACCGATCCGCAAGAACGTCGACGGCTCTGTCGATCTGTTCTTCGCCCCTGCGCCGCCGCGCGGGCTGGACGCCAACTGGATCGGTACGAGATCAGGCGGGCGGTGGATCGCTCTGTTCCGCTTCTGCGGCCCGCAAAGAGCGGTGCTCGACAGGAGGTGGGTGCTCCCCGATATCGAGCCGCTGAAAAGGACGCCCTCATGAAAGCCGCCATCGCCGTCGCCGAACCGTTCAGCCCGCAGCAGCTGGCTGAACGCACGAAACAGCGCCGCGCCATCGAAGCCGTCATCTGGGGCATGCCGATCGTCAGCGTCGATGCGATGCGCCAGGCGTTCTTTCGTGTCGGCGCGAAGTACAACGATGTCCTCTTCTTCTCCCGGCCCGCCGACTGGAAGTGGCAGGTCACGACTCCCAACGCATCGTCCTTGTACGTGTTCGTCCAGTTCAATCTCGCGAACGGACCGATCGTCGTCGACCTTCCGGCTGCCGTCGGAGCAGGTCTCTTCGGCAGCATCCTCGATGCCTGGCAGGTGCCTCTGACCGATGTCGGCCCTGCCGGAGAGGATGCCGGCAAGGGCGGGCGGTATCTGCTGCTTCCACCAGACTTCACGACCGATGAGCGAGCCGCCGATTACACTGTGCGTTCCGCAACCCACAACGGCTACGCGGTGCTGCGCGCGATTCCCGCATCACACTCCGATCAGGACACCGCAAAGGCATTGGCGCTCGTGAAACAACTTCGTGTGTATCCGCTGGAGTCATCGAGTGCTCCGCCGCAGCGGCATATCGATATCGCGGGGACGCTCTTCGATGGCATCGCCAGGATGGACGACACGTTCTTCGACAGCCTCGCGAGGATGGTGAACGAGGAACCGGTGCAGTCCCGCGATATGGTGGCGATGGGACAGCTGCGGTCCATCGGGATCGAGAAGGGCAAGCCCTTCATGCCGGACGCCGCGCTGCGCGCGATCTTGAAGAAGGCCGCAGTGGAGGCACAGGCGATGTTCATGAACGCGACGACCGCGGGAGTGGTTCCGTACTGGCCCAAGACGAAATGGGGATCGCCCGCATATGTCCTCACCGGCGCACAGACCGCGTTCACCTACCAGATCGGCGACCATCTCAATGTGGATGACCGCGGCGCCATGTTCTTCTTCGCCTGCGCGGGACCCAGGAAACTGGGGGCGGCCACGCTGTACATGCTCGAGGCACGAGACTCGACGAATGCACTTCTCGAGGGCGATGCGATGTATCGGCTGCACGTGCCCCCCAACGTGCCCGCGAGACAGTTCTGGGCGGTGACCGTCTACGACCTCGAGACTGCAGCGTTCATTCGTGAAGCGCCGACGATCGAAATCAACTCCTACCAGGACCTGCAGAAGAACCAGGACGGATCGGTGGATGTGTTCTTCGGTCCACGTCCGGTGTCGGGGAAGGAATCCAACTGGATTCATACGCCCCCAGGCAGACACTGGGTCGCGGCTTTCCGCTTCTACGGCCCCGACGAATCGATTCGAGACCGCACCTGGACGATGGGCGATATTGAGCGGGTGAAGTGATTCGGAGAGGCGTATCCTGGGAATCATGAAGGGGCGGCGGAAGACTCCGCTCATCGAACGCCCGTTTCACATCGCGCCGCGAACGCGTATTCCGTTCGAGTTCGTGCTCGACGCACTGGCGCCGATCTCTCCCGACACGAAGCCGATGTTCAGCTGCGTCGCGGTCTACGTGAAGGACAAGATCGTCCTCGCCCTTCGCGATCGGCGCGACCGCGTGGTCGACAATGGAGTCTGGCTGGCGACCACAGCGGACCACCATGCGAGCCTCTTGCGTGAGTTCCCCAACATGCGATCGATCGAACTGCTCGGCGGGAAGGTCACAGGCTGGCAGATCCTTCCGGCCGATGCGAAGGACTTCGAGGAGTCGACACTGCGAGCCTGCGATTTGATCCTGGCGGGCGATCCGCGAATTGGAAAGGTGCCCTCGCCTCGCATCCGGAAGCGGCGCTGACCCGGGTCCAACAAGAGAGGACCTGCCTCTATCACCTGCCCCTTCAGAGCGAGCTAACTGCACTCGCTGTTATGACGCGGCGAACGCCCGCACGTGCGCCAAGCGACGACGGTGTGGCTGCGGCCTCGCTCCGATTCCCACCCCAACGCGCAAGCGTGCGCGTTGGGGCCCCGGGGTTCGACGCCGCGGAAAAACGGCTCGTCGCGCAGGTGCTGCCGCTGCCGGCGACGGCTGATCCTGATCCGCGCGACCGTGAACAATCGTGTCGATAACGAGGTGTCCGGGGCGTCTGTGGCGAATCACCGCCGTCGCCGACGGGGGCCGCTCCCGAGCCGTTTTATTTTCTTCGCTGATCGCGGCGCGAACAGTCGCTCCGCCGCAGCCACACCGCCGTCGCTTAGCGGGGTGTGCGGCGGCTCACTGGGCTTGCCTGGAGTCGGCGACCTGTTCGCGGCGTGAGGAGCGAAGTAATTAAATCGGGTCTGGAGGCGCAGCGAGCGTCGTCGGCGGTGATTCGCCACGGGCGTACGGGCGAGCTGGTTATCGAAACGATTCTTGGCTGTCGTTCGAATCATCCAAGGCGACGGCGTCATCGTCAGCTCCATCGCCGGAGGGCCCGATTTTCCACGCCGACGAACCCCGGGGCCCCCAACGCGCACGCTTGCGCGTTGGGGTGGGAATCGGGAGCCGACGCCAGGCCCGCGCGGTGAGCCGACGCTACGGAGATGTCGAAGTCGCGCTAGGGCGTCGAGGCCACGGACAGTTACGTCAACCTGGTTACGCAAGTCGGAGCCGTGCGAAAGAAAAGAAGCACGACGAAGGACGGCAGCTACACGGAAACGAAAACTACTCTAAAGCCTGCGTCGTCCTACGCTCACGTCTCAGCGTCGCCAGTCGAACGCGAGCAGGTACGTGCGCTGCTGCTTCGAGGCGTTGTCGTCCGAGAGCAGGTACACGCGGAACATCCGATCGCTATCTCCCACAATCGCCACGCCCTCGAAGTTGTCGATGGTGAGCGGCGCCTCGAGAATCAGTTCGTCTGCCGTTGCGCTGCCTGCCAACAGCGGCCGATCGATCAGTCGCAGGACGACGCGCACGCCGCGCCTGGGATC
>DATFRP010000260.1:0-4046 GCA_035263125.1 Vicinamibacterales bacterium | reverse complement strand
CGTCCGCTGCAATCCGACGAACCACGCAGGTGGCACGAGGACGAGCCACGGAGAGCCGGTCAGCAGGAACGACGTCACGGCTGCGACCTGGTAGACGAGCGGAATGCACAGCACCAGCGCCGCGAACAGACCGCTGCGCATGAGGGCGTCGAGTGCGTGCAGGTGTGCGCGTGACAGTGTCAGCCTCGAGACGCCAACGAGGGCAGCGACTGCAAGCACGGCGAACAGCGACGCGCTCACACTCGCGACCGCCCACGCGATGACGCGTACGAGCACACTGTGATCGAGCCAATGGCTGGCAGAGGAGACCAGCAGCCAGGGCAACAGTGACGCGTGCGCGATCACGATGACGAGCCCTGTGAAAAGCAGGAGGCCAGCCAGCTTGGTTGCAAACACGGTGGATCGCGCAACAGGCAGCGGCCCGAGGATGCGGAAATCGCGTTCATCGGGGAAGAGCGACTGACTGACCAGCAGCGTGACGAAGGCGACCAGCAGCATCGGCAGGCCAATCATCAACATGTCATCGCCGAGGAGCGCGCGACGATAGGGCTCTGCTGTCGGAAGCGCCGCCAGCATCTGGTAGCGCCCGACCAGAATCCTGGTGACGAGGAAGCCGAACGCGATCAACCCACCGACGGCTCCCAGCATCATGTGCCTGAACGAGTCAGCGCCTGCCTCGCTCAGGATCCCGAAGTCGAACATCGCGCGGAAGAAATGGAAGGTGAGCCGCGCGATCATGTCTGTTGGACGAGCGTCAGAATCTTCCGCGCGAGCGGGGTGAAGTCTTCCTGCCCGGTCGAACGCACGAAGACATCCTCGAGCGACGGAGATTGTGGATCTCTCAACGAGGCGACGTCGTGTTCGGCGACGATCCGTCCAGCCGAGAGGATCACGACGCGAGAGCAGAGCTGCTCCACCATGTCGAAACGGTGTGTGCTGAACAGCACCATGTGGCCTTCGCTCGCAAACAGACGAAGCAGCGTTCGAAACAGCAGTCCAGCGGGGACATCGAGGCCAGAGAATGGTTCGTCCAGTACGAGAAGGTCGGGGTTGTGGAGAAGCGCAGCCGCGAGCAGTACGCGTTGCCGCATGCCCTTCGAATACGCGGCCATCGTGGCATAGCGGCTGTCCCACAAGGACAGGAGTTGAAGGAACGCCGGCACCTTCTCGCCCAGCACCGACTCCGTCAGTCCGCGGAGCCTTCCGATCAGGGTCAGGTACTCCACTGCGGTCATGTGCGTGTAGAGATATGGCTCTTCAGGCACGTAGCCGATGTGGCGCTTGTACGCGACCGGATCCTCGAGCATATGCCGTCCGTTGAGCCACAACGAACCGGCGCTTGGTTCGATCAGGCCGACAACCGCGTTGACCGTGGTGCTCTTGCCGGATCCGTTCGGGCCGAGGTAGCCGAGGATCTCGCCGCGTCGAATCTGGAAGTCGACGCGATCGAGGGCGAGGAAGGCGCCGTATCGCTTCGTCAGGGCGCGGGCTTCGAACCCTTCGACCCCTTCGACTCGCTTCGCTCGCTCAGGGCAAGCCCCTTCAACTGGCGCTGGGCTACTCATAGCGCAGCGCGATGAGCGGATCGACGGACGAGGCGCGCGCGGCCGGGAGATAGGTGGCCACGAGGGCGACGAGGATCCACACGACGCCGGTCGCGCCGAGCACGAGGAGGCCCGGCGGCCGGATGTCCGCGTCGAGCGAGCCAAGGACGCGACCGATCGAGAGCGCCAGTGCTTCTCCGATGAAGACCCCCGTCAACGCGATGGACAGGCCCTGTCCGACCACTTCACGGAACAGATGGTGACGACCCGCGCCGAGTGCCATTCGCACGCCGATTTCGCGGGTCCGAAGCGCCACGCGGTATGCGATGACGCCATACAACCCCACTGCCGCAAGCAGCAGCGCCAGCAGGCCGAATGCCGTCAGGACGGACGATTGCCATCGAATGCCGGCGTACGACTTCTCGACGTGCTCGCTGAGCGGCTGCACTGTATAGACACGGATTCCCTGTCCAAGTTCCAGGAGCGTCCTGCGGACGGACTCGACCATGCGAGCCGGGGGCGTGCTCGTTTCGAGAAGGATCGCCGTCAGCCCACCCTCGTACTGGCGTGCGAACGTGAGGTAGAGCTGTGGCAGTGGCGCTTCACCGAGCGAACGGATCGCTGAGTTGTTGACAACCCCGATGACCGTCGCTGGTTGAGCGGTCTTGCACCCAATCAGCAGCTGTTTGCCCACAGCCGGTGTCTTCGGCCAGAGTGTCCGCGCCAGGCGATCGTTGACGATCGCCACCGCCCCGTCGCGGGCTTCGACTCGAGCGTCGAAATCGCGGCCCGCGATCATTCGGATGTTCATCGTCTGGAAATACCCCGGCTGCACTGCGTAGGCGATCGCCGTCACGCTCGCTCGGTTGTCGATCGAGACACACTCCGTGCCATTGGACAGAAGCGGCAGGGAATCGGAGATGCTCGCGTTCTGCACACCCGGCAGCGCTTTCAGTTGGTCGACCGCGTTGGCGTAAATCCGACGGCCCTCTTCAGACCGGACACCAGGAGTCGAGATGTACGTGAATGCATAGAGTCGTCCGGCGACGGCGAATCCCGGATCGGCGGCCTGCATGTGCAGGAGCGCCTGGATGAACGTGCCGCAGACGATGAGCAGCACGAACGACATCAGAACCTGCGCGACAACACCCAGTGGTCGCTGGCGTGGAGTTCCGGCGACAATCTCGCCCTTGAACGCAACCAGCGCGTTCGTCTGCGATGCCTTCCAGGCGGGGAGCAGCCCACAGAGCGCGGTAGTGACGAGCGAAATGAACGTCGCGTACGCGATCACACGCCAGTCGAGGGAGAAGTCCAACTGCGACTGCCAAATCCCCTGGATCAAGGGCAGCGACCGTTGCAACAGCGCGGTTGTCCAGTGGGCCATGACGACGCCGCATACTCCACCGGCCGCGCCCACGAGCAGGGTCTCAGCGAGAAGCTGCTGGAGCAGACGCGCCCGCGAGGCGCCCAGCGCGCGGCGAACAGCGAACTCGCGCTGTCGAACGGCGCCCCGGACGAGCAGCAGATTGCCGACGTTGACGCATGCAATCAGCAGGACCAGCCCGACGACCATGGAAAGAAATGTCGCGGCCATCCGTGCGGCCTGTCGGCTGCGTGGGGTGATGATGCCACGTACTGGCTCGACCCCGATTCGGATCGTGCGTTCTGCCCGCGATCGCTGTTCGAGGGCGAGACGCGCATCGATTGCGGCCAGCTCGTCTGCGGACTGCGCTCTGGTGATGTTCCGGCTCAGCCTCCCAAACAGCATCAGACGGCGAGCGCTCTCATCGTCGAGGGTCGGCGCGATTTCTGGTCGTGTCTTGATCGGCACCCAGAGGTCGGTGCGGATCGGCGAGAAGACACCGCTGTACTCCGGAGGAGCGACGCCGATGATCGTGTACGTCTGCGACCCTGAGCTGATGCGGCGACCGATGACATCAGGACTCAGGTCGAAGCGGCGTTGCCAGGTCGCATGGCTGATGACCGCGTTGGATTCCTTGTCGTCTGTGAACCACCGGCCCACGACGGCGCGGACGCCCATCACCGCGGCGTAGTTGCCCGTGACGAATTCTGCAGCGACGAATTGGCTGTCACCGTCGATATCCAGATCGGACTCGGTCGGTGCGGAGGCGGTTATCCCCGAGAGCGTACGACTGCGCTCGACGAAGCCTCGATAGCGCGGAAACGAGAACGTCGCCTCTGGCCCACGGGTCAGTGCAACGAGGCGATCGGGATCCTCGACCGCGATTGCGCGGAACATCGCGGCATCGAGCACGCTGAAGATCGCCGTGTTCACTCCGATCCCGAGTCCGAGGCACAGTACGGCGAGCGCGCTGAACATGGGAGCGCGGCGTACCTGCCTCGCGGCATGACGCAGGTCGCGACCGAGATGCGCGAGCGGGCTGATGCCTCGCGCGTCGCGGTGCTCTTCTCTGATCTGATCGAGCGTGCCGAATTCGAGCCGGGTGCGACGGCGGGCCTCTTCGGGCGTGAGGCCCTGGC
>DATFRP010000259.1:0-8225 GCA_035263125.1 Vicinamibacterales bacterium | reverse complement strand
GATCGGGAACGTCAGCACCGGCTTGCCCGCGCCGTCAAACGAGAGCGAGGTGTTGCCGGCCTTCATCACGCCCTCGGGAACCGACGTGCCCGGGTTGGCGCCCAGCGTCCACGCGTCCATGGTTCCGGCCAGCGCCGACTTCGGCGCGCCCTGCGGACTGGCCCAGATGCGAATCAGTCGCTCTTGCACGGCTGCCGGCATCGCCGCAACCTTGCCTTTCGTTCCAGCGATCTCCGCGCCCGCCGTGTCCTCGTTCCACGCGTACTGCCAGCTGACCACCTCGATGTTCGAGACGGTCTGGCCCGCGCGCGTGCAGGAGTAATTGATCCGCTGGCTCAACGTCTGGTAGTTGGTGCTCGCGCGATATTTCGTGAGCGTGCACGGCTGGCCGTCCACCTGAATCGTGCCGCCCTTGGCCTGATATTCGAGGGTGCCGACCATGTCGCGCTCGTCGGTGCCCTTCAGCATGCCCTGGCCCCACATCCAGTTGAAGAGCACGGCTCGCAAGTCCTTCGCACCCGCCGCGGGTGTGTAAGGTGCACCAGCGTTCGGATCGTTGCCCCGACCGCCGCCCCGCCCTCCGCCCCCACCCTGGGCACCCGCCGGACCTTGCGCCGGGGCCTGCGCCGCGAGCGTCGTCGCCATGCCGATCGCGAGGACGAGCGCGAGCGCTATACGCATCAAATGAGCTCTTCGACCAACATCCATGGTGGTCCTCCCTCATTTCATCAGTGCCACCAACGCGAGAGATGCGCGAATTCTAGCGCAGACCAATGGCCACGGTGTCGCCAATCTTACTCACGACAACGCGCAGCCACGCGATACTGTAGGAGACTGGTCAAGGGAGCGCACTGATGAGGAAGACTTCGGTGTCTACGTTGGTCGCGTTGGCGTTCTTGCTGTCGTCTCCGTTTGCGCAGGGGCAGACGGATAAGGCCGCACCGCCCGCGGCGGCACGCGCCAATGCGACCGGCAAGTCGATGCCGCGCTTGAACGACGGCAAACCCGACATGCAGGGTTACTGGACCAACCAGACATTCACGCCGCTCGAACGGCCGGCGCAGTTCAAGGACAAGGCGTTCTTCACGGCCGAAGAGGCGAAGGCGTTTGCCGAGCGCGCGCTCGAAGACGTCAAAGATGTGCCGCGCGGCGATCAGGTGAAGAGCGATGCCGACATCCATTACGACGATGGCATCTGGCTGCTCGAGGGCTACAAGAAGGGTGCGATGCTGCGGACGTCGATCATCACCGACCCGGCGGACGGGCGCATCCCGCCACTGAGCGCTGAAGGTCAGAAGCGCGCGCAGGTGCGCGCGGAAGCGCGCAAACGCATCGGCCCGTTCGATAGTGCGCAAGCGCGTGGCCTCTCGGAGCGCTGCATCTACTGGGCACACGAGGGCCCGCCGATCCTTCCGACCGGCTACAACTCGAATCTCCTCATCGTGCAGGCGCCAGGCACGTTCGTCATTCAGCCCGAGATGATGCCGGTCGCTCGCATCGTGCCGCTCAATGGCCGTCCTGACCTCGGCTCGGCCATTCGCGCCTACCGTGGCGAGTCACGCGGACACTGGGACGGCGACACGATGGTCATCGAGACCAACAACTACAGCGAGAAAACGGGGTGGCGCGGATCGTCCGAGAACCTCAAGACCGTCGAGCGTCTGACGATGACCAGTCCAACGACGATTCGTTATCAGTTCACGGTGGAGGACGCCTCGACGTGGACGCGTCCGTGGAGCGGCGAATACGAGATGACCCGCATCGACGGGCCGCTGTTCGAATACGCCTGTCACGAAGGGAACTACCAGCTGGGGACGATCCTGAGGGGCGCCAGACGGGCCGAAGAGGCGGCCGCCCAACAGAAGCGCTGACCCGGTCCCGGTACTCCTTTTGAGGTCCAGTCGCCCTCAGTTCTCTGTCGGTCTCTGCACATCGTCTATGACGATGAAGTCCCCAGGACCAGTCGTCGCCCGCAGTTTCAAACCGAGCTGCTCTTCGATCGCGGTGAACAGCGACGGAGCAGTACCAGGTTCGTTCGACGGGGGCCCCGGCGGTACGCGCGGGTTCGAGAGATCCGGTGTGAATTCGACAGACGCATCAAAGAACCCGACGAGACCTGTCCGATCGACTACAGGGCGGTCGAGGTTGATGCCGAGGAACCAGGCCATTTGCTGAATCGTGGCTCGGCGCCATTCCAGGTTCATATTCGGGCCGACTCGCCGCGCTCGCGCGACACACAACACTGCCCCTTCAGGTAACGGAGTTACGTTTTCACTCAGCGCTGACGGCGGCTGGGCCGGCGTGCAGCTGCCTTCCTGGTGTGGTTGCAGCTTATGACCGCCGTTGGCGACCGTCAGGTTGTAGACGGGAACTTCTCGAATCTCTTGGTGCACCTTGACTCTGAATCTGGCTTCGAGCAGTGCCTGCAGCATCGGCCCTTGCATGAGTGCCGGGCTCGCGTTTCCCGGCGCCGTCGCCGCGATCGTGTACCGCTCAGAGTGAATCCAGCCCGGTCCACCGACAATCTGCACATGCGAATAGGGATTGCTGCGCCCTTCTGCGAACAACCGATACGCTGCGTTGATGAGGCCTCCGACCGTTTGGCAGGTCACAGTCATGCGCCCAGGCGACACCCTCGAAGGGCCACCGCGGTTTCCCACCACGCTCCCGTCGCACGGACGAATAGATGTGACGTCGAATTGCGGGTTTCCGCCAAGTACTTCGAATGGCGCGGTGACGCCTTGCGCAGGCGCGAGCGTCGGACCAGTAGACAGTGCCGACTGCAGTAGATGTCCCAATGATTCCGCGCGACGGCTCCACGCAATCTCTTCTCGGACGGGTATCGCTTCAAGGGCCGGGCTCGTCGTGATCTGCTCGCCCGGATGCAGCCGCTTTTCCGACGCGCCGCGCTGCACGCGGACCTCGCCCTCGATCACGGCGACGCGCGAGCCGTCTCTTGCCGCGTTCACGAGGAACACGGTGCCGACGACCGCAATGTTCGCGTCCCGTGTCTGGACGTAGAGATGGCCCGCCCGCTGCCTGGCTGCCTGCACGATGATGTCTCCCTGATCGAGGACGATTCGGATGCCGTCCGACGCACGCTCGACCGCGAGCGCGGAGTTCGAGCGCATCTCGACACGCGATCCATCGATCAATGCGATCTGCGCGCGCCCGGCTGAATCGGTGCGAACCGGAACGCCATTCGGCAGCTTTCCACCAGCAGGTATGCGCGCTTGTCGCTCGTCGACGAACTGCGAGAGGGAGCCGTCGACGGCTTCGACGAGGGCCAACGACGTGGGTGAGGGCGTCCGTGTTCTGCCGAGCAGGACCGCCAGCAGCAGGAGGGCAGCCGTCACACCGGCGAGCCCGGCGAAGCTCCACCAACGGAGTGGGAACCGGTGCGAGGCCGCGATGCCGTCATTCCACGACGCCAGGACACGCGCGCGGATCCGGGGCGGAGCGGAAAGCTGTCGGTCGGCTTCCGACAACGCATCGAGTTGAGCCAGTAGCCGATCGAGATCGGACGGATTCATATGACTAATCCCTCAGAGCTGCGCGAGAGTTCGGTTGGCGCGTTCATCAACCTCTGCACTTTCGTCGCGAGCGCCTCTCGCGCGCGATGGAGCCTCGATCGGACCGTTCCGACGGGGCAGCCGATCGAAGCCGCCGCTACGTCATAGGACAACTTGTGCAAATCGCACAGGACGAGCACCTCGCGATAGCGCGGCGGCAATGCCACGATGGCACGCCGTAACAGCCGGAGGTCGTCTCGTCTCTCGAGACGCTCGGCGAACCGGGCCTCGACCGCATGTTGCGCAGAGTCGACAGCGGGGTCGAGCCACACGAGCCGCCTCTCCCGTTGCAAGCGCTTCAGCGTCAGATGGCGGGCAATGCCGTAGAGATACGCTCGCAGCGAGCTTTGAACGTCGAACCGGGCGAGGCTGCCCATGAAGGCCACGAAGACCTCCTGAACAATGTCCTCGGCCAACGTGGCTGAGCCCGTCATGTGGACGGCAAATCGATAAATCGAGCCTTCATGCCGCGTGTACAGCTCGCCAAACGCATCACGGTCACCAGCACGCGCTTGCGCCACGAGGTCCGCATCGGTCGGCCCGGCCGGTTCGTCCATGCTCTTATTACTTCCTTCGTGTTGCCGAGGAGTTCCACTCGGCGCCGAAAAAACACAAGAACCAAGGAACAGCTCCCCGCGAGTAGAATTCGCGGCATGACATCATCGATCCCCCGCCGGGAATTCCTCGCCTCGCTTCCCGCGCTCGCCGTGGCGCCGCGTCTGCTCGCTCAAGGGCCGGCTCAGCCGACCTTCCGGGTCAACGGACTGAGCCAGATCACGCTGACGGTCAGCGACGTCAAGCGATCGCTCGAGTTCTATCAAGGACTCTTCGGCATGCCGGTGCAGGCGCGGCAGGGTTCGACGGTGCTGCTCCGCATCGGCAATGGGCCGCGGTTCCTCGCGCTGCGCCAGGCTGCCGCGGGCGAGCGTCCGAGCATCAGCGCCTTCGGCTTCGGCGTGCAGGACTTCTCGGTCGATCGCGCGATGCAGACGCTGGCGGCGCACGGCATCACTACGGCGGCAGCGGGCGCCGACAAACCAGGACCGAAGCAGGCGCTGGTTCGCACACGGAAGCAGGACGAGGGCGGTTCGCCTGACGGCAGCACGCGCGATCTGTTCGTCGCCGATCCAAGCGGCGTGGTCTTCCAGTTGCACGACCTCAGCTACTGCGGCGGGAGCGGCGCGCTCGGCAACGTCTGTCCGGTCGCGGAGCGCTCGCCCAAAACCGGCCTCATGGCACTGAAGGACACGAGTCACTTCACGATTGCGGCAAGCGATCCAAACACGGTGCCGATGTACCTGGAGCTGTTCGGTCTGAAGCCGATGGTCTATCAGGCGGCGACACCGGCCTGGCAGATCGGCACCGGCGCCCACTTCCTGATGTTCATCGGCGGCGGTGGTCCGACGCGCGGCGGGGGTGCGGCTGCTCCACCGGCTGTCCCCGGTCGCGGTGCTGCGGGCGGCGGTACGACGGCGCCGCCGGCTGTCCCCGGTCGCGGTGCTGCGGGCGGCGGCGCACCGGCGCGCCCCGCGGGCATCGATCATTCCTGCGTCGCGATCGAGAACTTCGATTCCGCAGCAGTGACCAAACTGCTTGTCAGCTACGGACTCAAACAGCAGGACGGTCAGGGGCGCTCACCCCTCGTCACCTACATCTCGCTGCGCATGCCGAATCGCGGCGGCGCCGAAGGTGGAACGCCGGAGTTGTACTTCACCGATCCAGATGGTCTCGCGATGCAGATTCAGGACGTGAGGTACTGCGGCGGCGGTGGACTGCTCGGCGAGCTGTGTCCCCCGCTGCCGCCGGCGTGAGTCAGATGTAGCAGGAACGGAGGGGGGCGGAGGAAACGGACTAACAGGAGGAACGGAGAAACGGAGGACGGTTTGTGATTAGCAGAAAAGGCGATTCTCCGATCCTCCGTTTCTCCTGTGGATGAGTGGGATGCGGTCATTCGTCGCCGATCAAGTCGTCAACTACCTCGAGACATTGGTGCCCGACCGCCCGCCTGAGCTCCAGGCCATGGAAGCGTACGCTCGGGAACAGCGATTCCCGATCATCGGCCCGGTCGTCGGGCATCTCTGCTACCAGCTCACACGGATGATCGGCGCACGCCATGTATTCGAATTGGGCTCTGGATTCGGTTACTCGACTGCGTGGTTCGCGCGCGCCGTACAGGAGAACGGCGGCGGTGTCGTGCATCACGTAGTATGGGACGAAGTGCTGTCACACCGTGCTCGCCGGGGCCTGGATGCCATGGGATATCGCGGCATCGTCGAATACCACGTCGGTGAAGCGGTCGACGCGCTGCGCGCCCAACCCGGACCCTTCGATCTCGTTTTCAACGACATCGACAAACGGGCGTACCCGGAATCGCTTCCCGTCATCGCGGCAAAGCTGCGCGCCGGCGGCGTCCTGATCGTCGACAACATACTGTGGAGCGGCCGGATCTTCGAGCCGCGCGACTCGTCGCCGGACACCCAAGGCGTACGTGAGATGACCAGGCTGCTCACGACGTCTCCGGAATGGACGACCTCGGTGCTCCCCGTACGCGACGGCATCATGCTCGCGGTGAAGCGCTGACATGCCTATTCGGGTCCGTAGCGCCGTGGGATCGACGGATCGAGCGCATCCCACTTGTACTCCTGCTGGATCATCCGCAGCACTTGCGCGATCAGCGCGTCTCCGCCCGCGCCGTTCGTCATGATGGCAGCGCCGTAACCTTTGGTGCTGTGCGCGTATAAAGAGGCCCGGAATCCGAACGTGCTGCCGTTGTGCATGAAATACCAACCCTCGCCTTGCTTCAGGATTGCGAAGCCTACCGCGTAGCCCCCAACGCCGACCGGCGTAATCATCTCCCGCGCTACCGCGGGTGAGAGGACGCGTGAAGGACGACGCTGGAGCGCGAGCTGCACGTCGATTACGAACCGGGCCAGGTCCGTTGGCGTCGTCCAGAGGCCGGCGGCCGCCTGCTCCGGGAACACACGCCACGGCTCGTTCGTTTGCGGTTTCGCACCTGTCGCATCGTGAGCGTGCGCGGCCTGCTGGTGGCGTGTGACAGGCAGCGGCTGCTCGAACGTGCTGTCGGCCATCCCCAAGGGATCGAAGATCCATTCGCGCGCAATCTGCGCGAACGGCTTTCCTACCGCATCCATGAGCGCGAGCTGTTGCACCATCACGCCGCCACCCGAGTATTTCTCTGCCGTCATCGGTGCGCGTTCGAGCCGGACTGCGCGAGTATTCGACGGTGGGACACCATCAAGGATCTGCTGCAGCGTGGGCAGCCTCGTTCCTGGTGTGTAGCCGGGGAACCCGAAACCATCGCCCGTGCCGGACACGTGACTCATCAACATGCGGGGTGTAACGGGACTTGCTCTGGAGAATTCGCCAATCGGCAGCTTCCACGATTTCAGAATCGTGTTGACGTCCTGATCCAGCGTGAATCGCTTCTCTTGGACCGCCTTGAGCGACGCCATGGCCGCGACGGTCTTACTGATCGAGCCCGCCTGGAACATCGTACGGGTGGTCACCGGCGTGCCCATCTCGGAATCGGCGACTCCGTAGGCAACCGCACGCGCCAGCTTGAAATCTTTGATCACGGCAATGCTCACGCCCGGCACGTTGGCCCGCTTGAGTAACTGCTGCATCAGGGCGGCATCCGACACGCTGCCGATGAGCGTCTCCGGGCGTGTGACCCGACGCGCCACGAGATGAACGAGCTCGGGCGCGAGCCCGACAGCGCTGAAGACGATTTCGCTTCCCGACAGGTCGCCCGTGAGTGAAATCGCCTGCTTGTTGTCCGTGTTGACGCCATTCAGGATGACCGCGGTTCCCTCGATGCGTCCCCCACTGATCATGATGGGAGCACCTGTCACTGTTCCAGTGACGGAAGCGCCGTCTGCGTTGAGTTCCATCGTGAACTGGAGGACCGCGCCATCGGGCGTCCCGTCCGGCACGACGCTGGCCGCCCGCCAATAGCCGGCGATTCCTGTCTGCGTAAGAGCGCGCTGGGTCATCACGGCCAACAGGATCAATAGGAACAACTTCTTCATGCGGCCCTCCAGAGAACGATCCACTCGCATGACGCCGGATTCTATCAAGCGTTCCTCAGCGGCACTCCTTGACATCCTAGGAGAGCGGGCGATACTCTCTATGGCGTTCTAGGAGAGTCACCTCATGGCGACGACGACGGAGCTCCTGCAGGGCACACTTGACCTCCTGATCCTCAAAGCCGTCTCGCTGCGCCCCGAGCACGGCTACGGCGTCCTCCTGCGCATCCAGCAGATCTCGCGCGACGCGTTGCAGATTCAGCAGGGATCGTTGTACCCCGCGCTCTATCGCCTCGAGCATCAGGGTTTGATCGCCTCTGATTGGGGTGAGTCCGAAAACAAGCGCAAGGCGAAGTTCTACCGTTTGACCGCAGCCGGACGCCGCCGGCTCAAAGACGAAGCCGCGTACTGGAAGCGCTTTTCTGAAGCGATCGGCCTGGTGCTCGCTGCAGCCCCGGAGGACCTATGAACCTCCTTCCGCGTCTGCGGTCCTTCGTGTCAGCGCTCGTTCGCCGAAGACGACTCGAAGCGGACATGGAAGCGGAGTGGCGGGCGCATCTCGACGCGCACGTCGATACGCTGGTGTCCGCGGGCATGTCGCGGGACG
>DATFRP010000258.1:0-109311 GCA_035263125.1 Vicinamibacterales bacterium | reverse complement strand
GGGGAGCGTCTCCAACGAGATCTTCTCGCACACCGACATGCTGCCCACGCTCGTCGCGGCTGGAGGCGAGCCCGACATCGTCGAGAAGTTGAAGAAGGGCCACAAGGCCGGCAGCAAGACATTCAAGGTCTGCATCGACGGCTATAACCTGCTGCCATTCCTCAAGGGGGAGGTCAAGGAGAACCCGCGCAAAGGCTTCCTCTACTGGAGCGACGACGGCGATCTGATGGCGTTGCGCTATGCGCAGTGGAAGGCGACGTTCGTCGAGCAACGGGCGCATGGTCTCGCGGTCTGGCGCGAACCGCTCGTCTCGATGCGAGTCCCGAAGATCTACAACCTGAGGAGTGATCCGTTCGAGCGTGGCGATATCGACGGATCGGTGTTCTACGAAAAGTGGATGGCCGATCGCGCGTTCCTGCTGGTGCCGGCTCAGGCCATGGTGGGTGAGTTCCTCAAGACCTTCAGGGATTTCCCACCGCGGCAGAAACCGGCCAGCTTCAGCATCGACCAGGCACTCGAGAAGGCGCGCCAGCAGGAGAAGACGATGGCGTCGGCTGCGTCCGGAGGCGTGAAGTAGCTGCAAAAGGTCGGCGTATGGAGACGAACACGCGTGGGCTCGACCAACTGAGTCCGTTCCAACTGAAAGACGAGCTCATTCGTTACGCCAAGGACCAGACGCAGACCAAGGCCGCAACGCATAAGTTCCTCAACGCCGGCCGTGGCAACCCGAACTGGATTGCCACGACGCCGCGCGACGCGTTCTTCCGGCTCGGACAATTCGCGTTGGCAGAATCGATGCGCGTCTGGAACGAGCCGGATCTGGGCGGGATGCCGGCACACGCCGGCATCGGCGACCGCTTCCGCGCGTTCCTCGCCGCGTCGGGGCACGGCGCCGGCGTGGATCTGCTGCGTCGCAGCCTCGAGTACGGCACATCGACGCTGGGCTTCGACGCCGACACATTCATCCACGAGCTGGCCGACGCTGCGATCGGCGACAACTACCCTGAGCCGGATCGCATGCTCGTACATGCCGAGCAGGTGGTGCATCGCTATCTGGTCAAAGCGATGTGCGGCGATCGCCCTCCGTCAGGGAAGTTCGATCTTTTCGCCGTCGAAGGCGGCACGGCGGCAATGTGCTATGTGTTCACGAGCCTGGTCGAGAACCGGCTGCTCGCACGGGGCGACGTCATCGCGCTCGGCACGCCGATCTTCACGCCCTATATCGAGCTGCCGCGTCTCGAAGACTTCGACTTCATGACGATCGAGGTCGAGCAGAATCAGATGGCCGGCGGCCGTCACACCTGGCAGTACCCCGACGACGAGATCGAGAAGCTTGCCGATCCGCGGATCAAGGCGTTCTTCATCGTCAATCCGTCCAATCCTGCCTCGTTCGCCATGCACCCGGCGACCCAGGCGCGCATCGTCGACCTGGTGCGCACGCGGCGGCCCGATCTCATCATCCTCACCGATGACGTGTACGGCACGTTCACGGAAGGCTTCCGATCGCTGGCCGCGGATCTGCCCCGCAATACGATCCTCGTCTACTCGTACTCGAAGCACTTCGGGTGCACCGGCTGGCGGCTCGGTGTCATCGGCGTGCATCAGGACAACCTGTTCGACGAAAGGCTCGCCGAGCTCCCTGAGACGGATCGAGCTGCGCTGCGTGCCCGTTACGGAGCGCTGACGACCGATCCGGACCATCTTCGCTTCATCGATCGTCTCGTCGCCGACAGCCGTGACGTCGCCCTGAATCACACCGCCGGCCTGTCGACGCCGCAGCAGGCACAGATGACGTTGTTCTCGCTGTTCGCGTTGCTCGATCGCGACGATGCGTACGCGCGCCGGTGCCGGCAGATCCTGCACAACCGCCTGACTGCGCTCGGCAAAGGCCTGGGCATCTCGATCCCGGAGGACGCGCTGCGCATCGGCTACTACATCGATCTCGATCTGGCCGCGTGGGGACGGCAGGCGCTGGGCGACGAGTTCATGGCGTACGTCGCCGAGCACCATGAGCCGCTCGACATCGTGCTCGGGCTGGCGCGTGACTACGGCTCGGTGCTGTTGAACGGATCGGGTTTCGACGGCCCGCCCTGGTCGGTCCGCATCTCCCTCGCGAACCTCGAGACGCGGGCGTACGAATCGATCGGCCGGGATCTGAAAGCGATCACCCGCCGCGCCGTCGACGAATGGCGCGCGTCGCGCAGGAGGTGAGGCGCATGCAGTACTGCTCCGCTCTGACAAGGGTGGCCGTCCTGGCTGTCGCCCTCATGCTCGGTGACAATGTCTCCGGGCAGGGCGTCTCCGGGCAACGTCCGCACATCACGATTCTGGCCACCGGCGGCACGATTGCCGGTTCCGGTGATGCGAACAAGTATTCCTATAAGGCGGGCGCGCTCGACGTCGACGATCTGATCAAGGCGGTGCCACCGATCAAGGATCTGGCCGAGCTGAAGGGCGAGCAGATCGCGAGCATCGGCAGCCAGGACATGAACGACCGCGTCTGGCTCGATCTCGCCACCCGCGCCAACCAGCTGCTCGCGTCGAGCGACGTGCAGGGCATCGTCGTGACGCACGGCACCGACACGATGGAGGAGACCGCCTACTTCCTCAACCTCGTGATCAAGAGCGACAAGCCGGTGGTGCTCGTCGGTTCGATGCGTCCAGCCACCGCGATCAGCGCCGACGGACCGGGCAACCTCTATGACGCGGTCGCTGCTGCCGCCGACCCGAACGCGCGTGGCCGTGGGGTCATGGTGGTGCTGAACGACGAGATTCACGCGGCCCGCAACGTCACCAAGACGAACACCACCAGCCTGCAGACGTTCGTGAGCCCCAACCGCGGCCCGATCGGTCTCGTGCACACCGCGAAGCTCACGTGGTTCACGCCGCCCGACAAACGTCACACGAGCAAGTCGGAGTTCTCTGTCGCCGGCGTGAAGGAACTGCCGCGTGTCGACATCATCTACGCGCACTCGAACATGGACCACGACCTCATCGACGCCGCGGTGAAGAGCGGCGCCAAGGGGCTCGTGATCGCCGGCGTCGGCGACGGCAACATGTCGAAGGCGGCGCTCGACACGCTTGCAACCGCAGTGAAGAACGGCATCGTCGTCGTGCGCGCGTCACGGCTCGAGCGGGGGATGGTCCTTCGCAACAACGAGGTCGACGACGACAAGATGGGGTTCGTGGCCGCAGGGGAGATCAACGCGCCCAAATCGCGGGTGCTGCTCCAGCTGGCGTTGATGAAGACACACGATCCCGCGCAGGTGCAGAAGATGTTCGACGACTACTGACGCCATGCGCGCCATCTTTCACTTCCTCGAGACTCAGCCGTTCTTCCTCATTTTCGGCGTCGTCGCGCTCGGCATGGTGCTCGGGAAGCGGACGATCCGTGGGATCTCATTCGGCTCGGTCGTCTGCATCATCTTCGTCGGTCTGATCGTGGCGATCTGGGCGTACAGCGGCTACCGCATCACGCTGTCGCTCCCCGATGTCCTCAAAACCATCTTCTTCAACCTGTTCATCTTCGCGATCGGCGTGAAGATCGGTCCGCAGTTCTTTTCCGGGCTCGAGCGTGACGGCTGGCATCTCGTGGCGATCGGCGCGATCGTGGCGGTGCTCGCGCCGGTGCTGAGCGTGCTGTGCGGCTGGTTCTTCGATCTTCCCCAAGGAGCGGTCGCGGGGCTGCTCGCGGGCGCGAACAATTCGTCGGCGACCTTCGGCGCCGCGTCATCGGCGCTGCAGTCGGGCGCCGTGCAGCCGCGGGCCGGAAGCTCGCTGGAGCTCGTCACCGGCACGCTTTCGGCGGCGTTTGCCTTGTGCTACACCGTGAGCCAGGTGCAGTTCGTCCTCTTCATGAAAGTGCTTCCCGCGCTCGGGCACTTCGATGCACCGGAGGCTGCCCGAACGTTCCTCGCGGCGATGCGCGGGCAGCGCTCGTCGCCGCTGCCGGGCACCGTCGAGGCCAGCGAGGTTGCGGACACCTCAGTCACGGTTCGCGCGTATCGCGTGCCGGCGAACGCGATCGCCGGCCGCACGCTCGCGGGTCACACGATCGGTGAGCTGCGAAGTGCGGCGCCGCGAATCTCGATCGAGCGCGTCCGCCGCGCCGATCGCTGGTTGTCGCCGAGCAACAGCACGACGCTCGAAGTCGGCGACGAAGTGGTCGTCGAGTCACCCATCGAGGCGCAAGTCCGCGTACGCGCGGCGCTCGGCCCCGAGCTGCCTGACGTCGAAGCGCGATCCCTCGCTCCCATCCGCACCGTCGACGTCGTCGTCGGTCGACCAGAGGTCGCGGGCCATTCGGTGTCCGAGCTCACATCCGTGCTCGGCCCGGGTCTCTATCCCAATGCCGTGTTTCGTGCGGGCGAAGAACTGCCCGCAACCGCAGAAACCATCGTGAAGATCGGCGACGTCATTCGCGTGACCGGCACCGAGGCGCACATTGCGAATCTCGGAGCCAAGGTGGGGCATGTGGTCCGAGCGACCCACAGCACCGATATCCTCACGCTCGCCATCGGTCTGCTCGTCGGCGCGGCGCTCGGCGCGATTCCAGTGCCGCTGTTCGGTGTGCACATCAGCTTTGGCGCCGCCGCGGTGCTCGTCACGGGCATCATCTTCGGCTGGCTGAGAACGCGGCATCCTGCCCTCGGCGGGCCGATCTCCGAAGGCGGACGTTCGTTGATGGAGGAGTTGGGCCTGAACGTGTTCACGTCGGTGTTGGCGATCAATTCCGGTCAGGCGGTCTACCAGGTGATCACGCAGGGACCCGTCTGGGCGCTCGTCGTCAGCTGTCTGATCGTGAGCGCCGTTCCAGCACTCGTGGCCTGGTGGATCGGCCGTCACACGCTTCGGCTCAACGAAGCGCTGCTGATGGGCGCCATTGCGGGTGCGCGGCAGAACACATCGTCGATGCGTGCGGCGCAGAAGGAAACGGAATCAGCCGTGCCGGGCATCGGCTATCCGGTCCCACTCGCGATCACGACCGTAGCGCTCTCGATCGTCGCGTATTTCTTCACGATATTCAGCTGAGGCGGGGTCGGGAGTCATTCTTGTCGGAGAACCGCGCAAGAATGACTCCCGACCCCCTTTGGGCGCTGCGGGGGGCCAGGAGATAGCGTCGTGGGTCTAGGGTGTCGGTACCCTGAGAGGCGGCACGAGGAACGTGGCAAGCACAGTCAACTCGCTTCCCTGCGTCGTCGTTCTCGCAAAGATCTCCCACTGATAATTCACTTTGAGAAACCCGTACACGGTGTTCCTGCTCGCGAGCGCGAGCTGCACTTCGGGGCCGAGCCCAAACACCTTGTTCCTGCCGCGGATCAAAATGTCGGGAAACCCCTCGATGTGGTCATCGGTCAGTTTCCAGCCTCCGTAGTAGGCAATCCCGGTGGTGAGCCCGCCTTTCAGGAAGTCGGCGCCGATGCCGCCTTCGAGGTTCATCTGATTCCCGACCTGGGTCTCGCTGTCCTTCTTCTTCGACTGGAAGTCGAAGCTGGCGATGGCAGCAGCGTGATACTGCTTCGCGGCGTTCAGATAGACCGTCGTTCCGAACGCCACCTCGTGTCCCCACATGCCGTAGCCGGTGTTGTCGTCGGCGCCGTCTTCATAGCGACCGGTCGGGATGAAGAGCGTGTAGCTGGTGATGGCATCGGCTCGCTTGAAGTTCCAGCCCAGACTGATCGGGACCACCGCTGAATCGGAGATGCCTGGACCAGGGTTCGCCTGGATCTCAGTGCCCTGGATCCTGTTGTTGACGCCCACTGGAGCAAGAACCTGGAAGCCGTAATTGCCCCCCAGGATCTTCTTCGTCGTGACCACGTTGACGCCTCCGGCATAGGCCACGGTCGTGATGCTCGCATCGAGGGGCAGCCTGTCGCCGTTGCGGTCCCGCACGGTGTCGGTCCAATACATGTAGAAGAGCGGTGCGATCACGTACACGTGTGGTGGCGGTGCCGTACCAGCCTTCAGGCCCACCACCCCCGGGATGTGCTGGGTTCGCAACTGCGCCCACGCCGGCACCACAGCCAAGGCAACGAACGCCACGCTTCCGATCGTCAGTCGCTGACGGCGCTTGATCACGGCGGTCGAGCGGGTGCAAGTTCAAGTCCCGGGATCCTTCACGCGAATGTGCCAGTAAAAACAGGTCTGTCATCGTCCGCACGATCAAAAGCCGGCCACGCCACTGGCTGACATCCGCGATCGAGCGTGGTCACGACATAGCGTGGTTCATGCGATACTGAGATCGAAGAGTTCCTCACATGTGGTCCGGCTTCGATCCTCAGCTTCGGCGCGACCTCGCGAACATCAGGCAGATGGTGTCGCTCACACACCAGACACCGACGCGGGAGTGGCCGCTCGTCTTCGTCACGGAGCACGACGCGTTGTTCGTGGTGCGCGAGTGGCCGGATGGATCGATCACGGCGTACGCGACGTCCGACTACCGCCACCTCCCCAGGCGCTAGGCTCGATCCCTTTCCCGCCCCATCCGCGTTTCCTCGCGTGCTCGGCCGTGTCATGTCGCGGCATTCCGACCACCGGTATGTCCTACGGCGTGATTGCGCCCTGCCCCCTGTGGCCGCAGCTTTGCGAGTATCACGCACCGGGGGTGTGAGCTATGACACAGCGCACAACGATGCTGGTGACAGTGGCAGGCGTGGCATGGGCTTCATGGGCTGTTGCCCAGCAGCCGGCGGCGCCGATCACCGATGCTGGCAAGAAACAGGCTCAGCAGGCGGCGAGCCAGGAGCCGATTACCAAAGTCAACATGCTGAAGATGAGCGCCGAGATCACCGGCATCGACAGCACGAAGCGCACCGTCACCCTTCGAGACGACATGGGCAACGAGGACGAGTTCGCCGTCAGCCCGAACATGCAGCGGTTCAACGAGCTGAAGGTCGGACAGAAGGTGGAGATTACCTATTACGAGTCGCTGGTGCTTCAGGTCCTCAAGCCGGGACAGCAGGGGCTGGGGGACAGCTCCGAAGCGGCCTTGAATCGGGCCAAGGGTGCGCTCCCCGCCGGGACGCTCGCGACGCAGGACAAACGGACGGTGACCGTGAAATCGATCGATCCGTCGGTGCCGTCGGTTACCGTGACGACCGAGGATGGAAGAACGGTCACACGCAAGATCGAGGACAAGTCGCTGCTCGAGCGAATCAAGCCGGGGGACCGGGTCGACATCACGTTCACGAGGGCGTTGATCACCTCAGTGCAGCCGGGGAAATGAAATGCGGAATGCAGAATTCAGAATGCAGACACACTGACACACTCGCAGCAGCGGGGTGAGCTGCGCGACGGATCTCACCGCGTTGATTCCACGACGCAGTGTCTGCATTCTGCATTCGAAATTCTGCATTACCGGTCATATGGGTAAATGGCCTTCCAGTCCTTCTGCATATCGACCACGATCCATCCACGTTTTGGGGCCTCGTCCAACCCGCGAGCAAGCGTCCCGATGTGACTCTCACGGTCGTACGCCCATTCGCGCGCCGCATCGGTATGGTGGACGATCACGCCCAGGCGGGGGCCGGTGGCCGATGTCGTCCATTCGAGCATCTCGAAGTCGCCGTCGGAGTTGCCGAACGCCGCGATCGGACGGCGGCCGATGACTTGATGAATGCCGACAGGTTTGCCGGCCTTGTCGTCGACGAGATCAACGTCGGCCAGGCGAAGCAGCACGGGACCCGTGGGACGCACTTCGTATTTCACCTTGGCGCGGCTTCCTACGACTTGTTCGGGCGGAATCCCATATACGCGCTCTACCCATGGGCGCATGAACTCCACGCCGCCACCTGACACGATGTAGGTCTTGAATTGATTGGCCCTCAGGTAGGCGAGCACCTCCAACATCGGTTGGTAGACCATCTCCGTGTACAGCCGTTTCGTCGTGGGATGCCTGGCGGATGCGATCCACCTCCGCACGATGTCTTCGAATTCGGCTGTCGTGTTTCCGACATGTGTGGCCGCAACGATCTGCATCAGACCTTTCTCGCCGCTGGCCGCCACTGATTTCATGTCGCCGTCGAGGACGCCTTTGAATGGTTGGGTGTTCTTCCATTCAGGATGCGAGGGCGCGAGGGCTTTCACGCGATCGAGCGCAAAAGCCAGTTGGAAATAGACAGGCTGCTCGGCCCACAACGTCCCGTCGTTGTCGAAGACGGCGATGCGCTCGGCCGGAGGGATGTAAGCGGCGTCGCCTTGTGTGGTGACCCGTTTGACGAAGTCGATGATTGACGCGCGGGCGGCCCCTTCATTCCACGAAGCCAGGGGATTGGGGATGGCGCCGGTCTGTGGCTTGGGGGTGGAGGCTCCGGCGGGTAGCGGGTGTCGGACGGGCGGCGAGCCCAGCAGGAGACACGCGATCACGAGGAGGCGGATTTTGCTGCGGAGCCGAATGCTGGTGCGTAACATCGCGCTCGATTTCAGCAAGTCTTAGTCCCTGGTTTTTCTTGGGTGGTTCTTGGTCCGTCCAGAAGTTCTTCGTCCGTCTCTGGTCCTCGGTCATTGGTCCTGCCCCGTGGCTCGCGGTGCGGTGCAGGTGGGACCAAGGCCCAATGCCCAAGGACCAGTCCAAGCCACGAGCCGTCGCGAAATCCCACGACATGCACCGGCATTGAGCGCACAACTCCTCGACTCCAAGCCAACGCCGGAGCGCTCCGAAGAACGTTTGGGGAGTTCAGCGTGGGAAGTTGGGACTTTTGTGAGACAAACGGCACGAAAGTTGGTAAGTCGGTCGATGAGGTCGTGTATGCCGCGAGCCCGGCGCGAACCGCCGTCCACCGATTCTGGCCCGAGTCTGCGTGCGGTTCCGTTCTTCGCCCAGTCAGATGCCGGACCGGTCTCGCTTCTCAACCGTCGTCAGCGGCAGCGGCTGACCGAGATCTCCACGCGTGTCCGTGTGCCCCCGCGCATGGTGCTCTACCGCGAAGACACGGTGGCAACCACGATGTTCTTCAATGCGGGCGGGGTGGTGAAGACCTTCCGCGATCTCCCGAGCGGTCGCCGATGGGTTACCGGATTTTTCTTTCCGGAGGACGTCTTCGGGTTGGCGCAGAACGGCGTCTACGTGCGCACGGCGCAAACCGTGACAGAGGCGACGTTGTACCGGGTGAAGACCGAAGTCCTGGCCGAGCTGCTTCGCAACGATCCCGACCTCGAGTACCAGTTTCTCGTCAAAGCCGCCCACGAGCTGCGGGAAGCGCAGCGGCAGGCACTCGTCGTTGGTCGGCGGGACGCTGTCGGCCGCGTGGCCATGTTCATTCGACAGCTCGAACAACGCGGCGTCAGACATGCGAGTGGGGGAGGGCTGGAAATCGATATGCCGATGACGAGATCAGACGTGGCCAATTACCTCGGACTCTCGCCGGAGGCGGTCAGCCGCGCCACGCGGATGCTCGAGCGGCGCGGGATCGTGAAATTCACCGAACGCCATCGAGTCCGGATTGTCGACCGTCTCCAGTTCGACCGCCTCGTCGCTCGAGTCTAGAACCGAGAATTGGGGTTGCACACTATATTTTCGAAGCGACCTGCGGCGAATTGCTTCGAGCCTGCTTCGCGATATCCGACACCGACGATCGCGATTCATGTCTCGCGGGGCCGGCCATGCGACTCGCGCGTTCTTCAGCACGAACGACGATCGATCGGGGCTCGCTCTGACCAGCATCGCGATGATCATCCGCGCGTTGAGAGACGGCTGTACGTCGAGAGCGACGAATGCATAGGCATCAGAATCGACATCCACCTCCCCCTCGCGAGACCGTGCGCCGCGGATCGTAAATACGCAACGACCTGACCGTAAATTTCCGACGAACGTTTGCACGAAATCTCTGTTTACCCTTAAGAAACGGCCACGCTCTCCTGCTGGGGTCAAGGACCGAAGAAGTACGTAGAACCTTTTGCCGATTGCCCGTGTGTTGTGCGGGCAGGTAGGGTTTTCACCGCAGCACACGAACTCACATGCAAGTAGAGCTTCCCGGTTGCCTGAAGACCGGCACACAGGGAAAACCCGATCAAAGTGGGGGAATCAATGGGCGTGTCCGTATTTCCAGGCGTCAATAGCCGCAGACCAGCCGTCGAGGAGATGGCGGCGGAGATCTGCACACGGCTGGCGGATGTTTCGTCGCAACCGGTCGAGGAACGGCTCCGACAGGTCCTGACACGACTTATCGACGGGCTCGGCCTCGAGGGAGGCCTTTTCATACCACCTTCGGGGCACGACCAGCGAATCATCGCGGTCGGTACCGCCCTCATGACCGGCCGTGTGATTGTCGACTTCCTCGGACGTCCGCGTATTCAGGCCGTGGCAGGCCAGTCGGACGTGCTGCTGATTGACGGTCCACCACACGGTTCGAGCGTACTGCCCCCCGATGACCACCTTCATCTGTGGGCACTCGGTATTCGCACACTCGTCGTCGTCCCGTTGCGACGACGCGATCTCGGTCAGGGCGTCATCGCCCTCTACTCACAGCGATCCCACCCGCAGTGGGACGTGACGTCGCTGGAGCCGCTCATGACCGTGGCCGACGCCATCGACGTGCTCGTCGGCGATCGGCCGCCGGCCAATCCGTCGCCGGCCGCGGCCTCTTCCGGCGACGCCAGCATGCGAAGTGTGGTGAGCACGCAGGACCGTCATGCCGATCGCCAGATGGCGATACCGGCCGATGAGGCCTTGATCGGCGAAAGCGCCGCGTGGCGCTATGTCGTGTTCCGGCTCGATCAGGTGGCCGCCACTCAAGCGACCGTCCTGCTCCTCGGGGAGACGGGCACGGGGAAGGAGCTGGTCGCGCGCGCGATTCATCGCAGGAGTCCGCGCTCGTCGGGCAAGTTCATCGCTCTCAACTGCGCGGCGCTTCCCGCCACGCTGGTCGAGAGCGAGTTGTTCGGCCGCGAACGCGGCGCCTTCACCGGGGCGCATTCGAGTCAGCCCGGACGGTTCGAGCTCGCTCATCGCGGCTCGCTGTTTCTCGACGAAGTCGGCGACCTGCCGCTCGAACTCCAGCCGAAGCTGCTGCGAGTCCTTCAGGAGGGGCAGCTCGAACGTCTCGGCAGCACCCGCACCGTCGACGTCGATGTCCGCGTCATCGCCGCGACCAATCGCGACCTGGTCGAAGAGGTCCGGCAGAATCAGTTCCGCGGCGACTTGTACTACCGGCTGAATGTCTTTCCGATCTCGCTGCCGTCGCTGCGGGAACGACGCGAGGACATTCCGTTGCTCGCGCAGCACCTGGCCAATCGGTATGCCCGCCAGATGCACAAGAACCCCAAGCCGATTCCCGAGTCGGTGTCTCGGGCGCTCCAGCAGTACGACTGGCCCGGCAACATCCGTGAGCTCGAGAACGTGGTGCATCGCGCCATGATCCTGTCGACCGATGGCGCCATCGCGCTCAAGGACATTTCGCTCTCGTCGGCCAAACCGGTCGGCGCCGTGGGGACGACGCTCGAGGAGATCGAACGGAGTCACATTCAGCGGATGCTCAGCACGACGTTGTGGCGCATTGAAGGACGTCGGGGTGCCGCGGAACTGCTTGGCCTGAAGCCAAGCACCCTGCGGAGCCGGCTGCGGAAGCTGGGGATCAGGCGAGGGGCGTAGCCGGGTCGGCGTTTACTCCAGTCGACGTCCCTGAACGGGGACGTCGATCCGCAGTCGCGCACCGCCGCCCTGCGTCGAATCGACCATCAGCGTGCCGTGCACGAGGCTGACGCGCTCCTCCATGCTCATGAGTCCGATACCTCGTACGTGCGCTTTGGCGGGATCGAACCCGCGCCCGTTGTCGGCGACGACGAGTTCGATTCGGCCATCGTGGCGTGCGAGCGTGACCGTGGCGTGCGTGGCTTCCGCGTGCATGACCACGTTGCGAAGCGCCTGCTGCGCAACCCGATAGACACACAGCGCGAGATCATCAGCGACATCGTCGAAGCGGCCGCGGGGTTCGAAGGTGACCTGAATCTCGTGCTGGGCGGTCAGCGCGTCGCAGTGAGAGGCCAGGGCTGAAGCCAGTCCGGCGTGTTTGAGCACGCCGGGATGCAGCGCGTGCGAGGTCGCCCTGACCTTGTCGGCGAGCTCGCCGGCGAGCTGGCGAACGCGCGCCACTCGAGTCGCGACTGCCGGTTGTTCCTTCACACGACTTTCGATCAGGCTCAGTTCGATCGTCACCGCAGCCAGTTGCTGGCTGATGTCGTCATGGAGATCCCGGGCAATCTCCGTGCGCTCGGCCTCCTGCGCCAGGATCAAACGCTGCGCCAGCATCCGGATCCGTTGATAGGCCCCGTTCAGACTCGCCTCCTTGCCGCGCAGCTCCTCTTCCACACGCCACCGGTCGGTGATGTCGCGTCCGATACCCTGAAATTCCTCGATTCGACCCTCGGGCGACACGATCGCGTGATTCACCCACTGCTGCCGGCCGATCGTGCCGTCCGGTCGAAGGACCGAGTGCTCGTACGCGGGGGGCCGCTCACCTCGTAACAACGCCTCGATCTGCCTGCGTGTGCCCTCGCGATCCGCCTCGGGAATCAGATCGATGAAGCGGAGACCGATCAATCTGTCGCGGTCCTTTTCGAAGTAACGGCAGTAGGCCTCGTTGACGAACGTCAAGGTCGTGTCAACCAGGAACCGGCAGACCATATCGCTCTGATGCTCCACCACGCTGCGGTAGCGCTCTTCGCTCTGCGACAGCGCGAAGGTGACGAGGTGACGATCGATGCCCTTGCGGAGCATTTCGGCAATCGCGTCGAGCAACGCCGATCGGCTGGTCGCCGGATGCGTCTCGTACGCCATCTCGATCGCGCCGATCCGTCCGTCCGTGACCGAGAACACGGCGCGGTGGCTCCATTGACGATCCTCGAGCTCCGCCGAGGCGATGACACTCGTACCGAGGCGGGTTCGGACGCCCAGTACCCCCGGGTCCGGCCACATGTGGCGGATGGCGTCTCCGACTTCCCGGAGACGATCGCCGGTCTGTGCGAAGTCGCCGTGCTGCACGATTCGCGTGATCGCATGCAGCAGCGAGAGCTCCCGCGTGCTGGCCTCGAGCAGCGCCGCGAGCCGGAGGCAATCGTCGTCCGTCGTGTGCTTCAGCTCGGTCGTCGAGCCTGTGTTCACCGGACGATCCACGGGAACGGCTCGTCGTCGCGTGATCTGCGCCAGCGCGATGGCCGCGACGGCGCCGAGTGGAATAGTCAGCGCCAGCGCGAGCCCGTCAGCGACCGCCGGGGTGCCACCGCGCATGGTGGCAAGGGCACGAGCGGCAACGGCCGTACACGCCACCAGCCACCATTCGCGTCGCGGTACCAGCAGAAAGGCCCAGACGATGAGGGCCATGCCGATGAGAACGGCGCCGGCCTGCCTCGTGCTCGATTCCGGTGTGAGCCGAACGAGGACGTAATACGCAAGGCCGAACAGGACGATTCGCAGAATGGCCGCGCGAGTGAAGCCTTCCACGGCGTTCTCGAGAGCAACTCAGCGACTGCGCCGCGATCGGGCACGCCGGTTGCGTTCCTTCGTTAACGAGCCGGGCCAGCCCGCGAGCGTGACCCGGAACTGCGAAACGGATTTCGCGTGAATCATACAAGCGTTGGGGCTGTACGGGGGCGCTGGGGTCGACGGACGCCTGAGCCGGCCCCAGTCGCGGCGTGACGGGACCACGACATGTCGCGGAACGTGGCGAAACCCTCATCTCTGAATGCGCACCCGTGATGCACGTAGCCACAGTCAATCTGCGCTTGAGAGAAGACAAGCACGCTGAGGCGCTGAGCGCCGTCGACGGGTTCATCCGTCGGATGCACGCCTGGCCGGGGTGCTTGACTTGTCGCTTGTTGACCGACGCCGGCGACGGCCACTCGTTGACGCTGGTCTCCGAGTGGGATAGTCGCGAGGCGCTCGACAGCTTCCTGTCGTCGCGGGAGTTCCTCATCCTCCAAGGCATGCGGATGGTGCTGCGCGACGATCCCCAGGTCGTCCTCGACGAAATCCTGATTCGCTCGCGGATGTCGCTCGGAACGAAGACGCATTGATCGTCGCGGCGGCGCGCGTTTTTCAGTGCAACGGCTCAGGGAGACCGCGTCGTGAGGCTGGCGATCCGATTCAAACTGTGCCACGCTTGCCGCAGTTCGACGTCGACTACGGTTGCTGTGGCGCGTGGATCTCGTCGAAGGTCGTGTCTGAGGGGTCATGCACCCACCGCCGCGTACGCTGCTCGCTGATGACCACGTGCTCGTGGCGGAGGGCCTCAACCGTTTGCTCGAGCATCACTGCAACGTGATCGCGACAGTCGCCGACGGACGTCATCTCGTCGAAGCGGCCATCGAACTCAAGCCCGATGTGATCATCGCGGATCTCTCGATGCCCGGTCTCAGTGGACTGGAGGCCACCGCACAACTGCGAGCGCAGGGGCTGGAGTCGAAGATCATCATCCTCACGATGTACTCCGACGCGCGCATCGCCAAAGAGGCGATCAAGGCCGGAGCGGTGGGCTTCGTGTCGAAGCATGCCGCGGGGCAGGAACTGCTCACGGCGATCGACAACGTGCTCGGCGGCGGCATCTACGTGAGCCGGCCGGTCGCCGAACGGATCGGCGATCTGCCGATGGCCGAGAAGACGCCGGTGACGCTGACGGCACGACAACGCCAGGTCCTGCAGCTGATCGCGCAGGGCTACCGTATGAAAGAGATCGCGAGCACGCTCAAGGTATCGCGACGGACGGTCGAAACGCACAAGTACGAAATCATGCGGGTGCTGGGGTTCCGCAACACCGCCGACCTCGTGCGCTATGCCGCGTGGCTTGGCTTGATCGACACCTGACCGCAGGACACGTTGCCTGCGGCCTCATCGCGGTTGCCACGTTCCACCGCGGCTCGACGGATATGGTGACGCGCGCCGAACAACAGTGTTGACGGGCAAGCTCCTTGCTCGATGGGTTCGATGGCCATGACGGTCGTGAACTCAGGAGGAGCTCCTCATGCCGGATCAGAAGAAACCCAACATCCTCGTCATCTGGGGCGATGACATCGGCATCTCCAATCTGAGCTGCTACAGCCACGGGGTGATGGGTTATCGCACGCCCAACATCGATCGCCTCGCGAAGGAAGGGATGATGTTCACCGACTCGTACGGTGAGCAGTCGTGCACGGCGGGCCGCTCATCCTTCATCACCGGACAAAGCGTGTATCGCACGGGTTTGTCGAAGGTCGGAATTCCCGCGGCTCCCATCGGCCTGCAGCCCGAGACGGTGACGATCGCCGACCTGCTCAAGAATCACGGCTACGCGACCGGTCAGTTCGGCAAGAACCATCTCGGCGATCTCAACAAGTACCTGCCGACGGCGCACGGTTTCGACGAGTTCTTCGGCAATCTCTATCACCTGAACGCCGAGGAAGAGCCGGAGATGTACGACTACCCGCCCGAGAAGGACTTTCCCAACTTCCGGAAGAACTTCGGCCCGCGCGGCGTGATCCGTTCCTTTGCGCGGGACACCGACGACGCGACCGAGGAACCGCGCTGGGGGCGTGTCGGCAAGCAGAAGATCGAAGACACCGGCCCGCTCACGAGAAAGCGGATGGAGACGTGCGATGACGAGTTCGTCGCCGCAGCCAAGGACTTCATCACGAGACAGCACAAGGCGGGCACGCCGTTCTTCGTCTGGCTGAACACGACCCACATGCACCTGTTCACGCACACGAAGTCATCGAGCATGGGTCAATCGGGCCGCTGGCAGTCACCGTACCACGACACGATGATCGATCACGACAAGCATGTGGGCGAGATATTGACGCTGCTGGATCAACTGGGCATCGCGGACAACACGTTCGTGATGTATTCGACCGACAACGGCCCCCACATGAACACCTGGCCCGACGCCGGTATGACGCCGTTCCGCAGCGAGAAGAACACCAACTGGGAGGGCGCCTTCCGTGTGCCGTTGCTGGTCCGCTGGCCCGGACAGATCAAAGCCGGCTCGATCTCGAATGGGATCGTGCAGCATCACGACTGGCTGCCGACGTTTCTCGCCATGGCGGGTGAACCTGACGTCACCGAGAAGTTGAAAAAGGGACATACGGCCAACGGGAAGTCGTTCAAGAACCACGTCGACGGCTTCAACCTGCTGCCCTATCTGACCGGCAAGGAGAAGGAGAGCCCGCGCAATCTGTTCATGTACTTCAGCGACGACGGCGATGTGCTCGGCGTCCGCTACGACAACTTCAAAGTCGTGTTCATGGAGCAGCGCTGCGCCGGAACGCTGCAGGTCTGGGCCGAGCCGTTCGTGACCCTGCGGCTGCCGAAGCTGTTCAACCTGCGCACCGATCCGTATGAACGAGCGGATGTCACGTCGAACACCTACTACGACTGGTTCCTGCATCACGACTACATCATCTTCGCGGCCCAGACGATCGCCGGGCGGTTCGCCGAGACGTTCAAGCAGTTTCCGCCGCGTCAGAAGGCGGCGAGCTTCACGATCGATGACGCGCTCGCGAAGATGGGCGACGCGGTGGGCGGCGGAGGTCACTGAGTACGCGTCCTGGTTCGAAACGAGCGCGCACCGGACGGTGGTCGACGAAGCCGGTGCGCCGCCGACGGGCCGGCTTGAAGAGGATGGACACCATGAACAGCGGGCCGGCCCCATCGTCGAACGAGCTCGCGGCGACCCGTACCAAGCTCGCTGACTCGCGGACGCATCTCGCCGTCACGCGCACGATGGTCGCGCTCGATCGCACGCTCATGGCGTGGGTGCGGACGAGCACCTCGCTCATCTCGTTCGGGTTCACGATCTACAAGTTCTTCCAGTATCTGCGGCAAGGAGAGAAGACGAACGTCGAGCACCTGCTGAGTCCTCGCGCGGTCGGTCTCGTGATGATCAGTCTCGGCGTCGTCGCCCTGTTCATGGCGACGCTGGACTACCGCAATCAGATGCAGAAGATGCGGGCGGACTACCGCGACTACGGCCCCTTCCATGTCTCGATCGCGGGAACCCTGGCCGCGCTCATGTGCGGCCTGGGTGTGATCGGCTTCGTCCTTGTCTTCCTCCGCCAGTGAGGCGCCCGGTGAGCCTGCGCCCTACTTGAGGCGCGGTGACGCTGTGCGCGATGCGAAATATCCGGTGCGCGTGTGCGCCGTGACGCCCGGATGGTTCGACACCTTGATCGTGACTCGGCGGTACACGCCGTCCGCTTTGCCGTTCTTCGAGATGTAGCCGAGCGTGTACTGCTGCGCGAGGACGCTCGCGATCTGCGCGTAGATCGCGTCGAGCTCCCGGACGTCGCGCGCCACGAACATGAGGCCGCCGGTCTCCTGTGCGAACGATCGCATCAGAAACTCCGACTGCACGTTCGACTTCGATCCTGACAGACGCCATTCTTCAGTCGGGGCGACGAGCGCGATCGCGTAGATCGCAATCCCCGAGGCTTTCGCGAGCGACATCACGTCGTCGTACTGCACCAGGCTCGACGTGTCCTGGCCGTCCGACAGCACCGCGATCGCCTGCCGACGGATGTCGCTGCTGCCTTTCCGGATCCGATTCATGTCGGTCAGCGCGAGATAGAGCGCGTTGTACAGCGCCGTCGAGCCGCGCGCCGCGGTGTGCCGAATGGCGTCGACGGCGGCCGGAACGTCGTTGCCGAGAGGGACCAGCACGTTCGCGCGATCGTTGATCTCGATCACCGACACGCGGTCGTCCGCCCGTGCAGTGCCAACGAAGTCGATCGCTGCCTGCTGCGCGGTCGACAGAATGTTGGTCATGCTCGCCGAGGTGTCGAGAAGGACGGCGAGATCGAGCGGCATCCGGCCGGCGGCGAAGAACGACAGCTCCTGAGGCACGCCGTCCTCGAACACCGTGAAGTCTCGTTCCGTGAGACCGGGGACGAAGCGCTTGTGTGGATCGGACGTGGTCACATTCAAGGCGACGAGATCGACGCCGGCGCGAAATGGCGCCGCCTTTTCACCTTCCGGTTGAGACTGTGCGGTGAGCCCGTATTCGAGCACACCAAGTGCCAGCCATGCGCACAGCAACACGTCCAGCCGGGTTTTCAGACAGTTCGCGTACATGGAAAAGCATCCCCCGGGTCATCGCAGCGTTCGCGATTCGCACCCCTCCTCCAGCCACTGGGTGAGGTGCAGAGTCTGCGCCGTATCCCGGTACACCACCGTCTGGACGCGCTGGCGCGTCTCGGCGACGTCGACATCGAGGCAGAGTTTGTAGTTGACCCCCTCGACGATCTGACGCTCCGCACGTGTGATCGCCCGCAGTGTCGGGGGATTCGGCGATCGCATCGCCCACATCGCGACGGCGAACGCGGCGGCGTGCTGAACATCCGGATCGTACGGATCGACGCCAATGTACCCGCCCGGCCGCGGCATGCGCGTCAGGCTGGTGTTGATCACCGATGGCAGCTCTCGTCGTTGCGGATCGAGCAGCCGCAGCACCTCATCGGACACGTGCAGGAAGTACTGAGGCTTGGTTGGCGGATCGCCGTCGAGCTGATAGACGGTCGCGCCCCTGTCGTCTCCCGATCCACGCACTGCGCGCCACCGTCCGCGTGTCAGCGTCTGCTCGATCCCGTGGCCCGAGAGATAACTCTGTTCGAACAGATACGTGCCATCGCTCGACGAGAGCGGGCTGGTTGCGAACAACGTCAACTTTGCGCGAACCGCGGCGCAGTCGACGCACATCAGGACTCCGACGTACTCGCCCAGGAGCGGCCCGCGCAACGCGGGTGCGGCGCCGGTTTGTGAAGCGGCCGGCTGCGTCGAGCCGGTCGTCGGGGTCGTTGAGGTCTGGTCGGTCGTAGTCTGGCCGGCAGCCACCAGACTGCCGGACGTGACGATCGCTACGATGATGAGGAGACATCTAGTCATATGCGCTCGATCGCAGGCGGCGTCCATGCGTCCTCGAGGAACTCGGGGCCGGGCCAGTAGAGCCGCATGCTCAGGATGAAGTGATCGCGTGGGGCGGGAAGCCAGTTCGATTCGCGCGCCCGTCCCGGTGACTCGTGTTGGATGTAGATCGTCAGCGTGCCGTCGCGTCCGAACGTCAGACGTTGACGGCTGGTGATCGCGTGGCGGCCGAGGCGATTCTGGACGAGCCCGTCTCGCGTGTTGTACATCGCGAGCGACCACAACCCATGAACGGGCGGGAGTTGTCCATCCAGGAAGCGGAGTAGATAGCGATCGATGCCCGAGAGCGGCCGCCCGTGTGTGTCGGCATCGGCGCGGAGGGTGATGCCGTCCTCGGGCGGGGCCGCGCCCAAATCGCGGAGGGCGTTCGCCGCGCGGCGCACGTAGTCGCCATCACGATTCGCGCAGTCGGGCATCCACCACCCGTTCACCGAACGTCCCGACGGCTTCTTCGCGTCGACGACGATTCGGGCCAATGCAGTGTGCGCGCTGGTATCGATGCTCCTCGACAGGGCGACGTCATCTTTGACGTGGAACGGAAGTCCTGGACCGATCCCGATCAAGGAGAAGCGATTCAAGGCCGGCCCGTCCCGGGGAGCCGGCGGGTTCTCGATCATGAGCATATTCAGATGCTGGAAGAACTCACTGCCGGGCATGGCGGCGATGCGTTCAGCCGGGCTCAGCGACACGTCCAGACCCCGCGGCATCGGTGCATGTCGTAACGGCTGATAGTCGCGACCCCAGAGGCCCAGAGGCATCAACCCGATGCGACGCTGCAGTTCGTGGACCACCGCGTCATCCTTTGCAGTCGTGCTTTCAATGCGAGCGATCAGCCGGGCCACATTGGTTGGCGATTCGATCGTCTTCAGACCGCGCTTGATCGATCCGGGCCATCCGGGACCGACGATGGCGATGTCGCCGGTGGAATCGCCTGAGGTGCGCGAGCCGATCGACGCAAACACCGTGGCCCATGCATCGCTCAGATGCATGGAGTAGTACCGGTCGTGTATATCGGGCACGCTCAGCACGACAGGCTCTCTCGCGAGGTTGAGCCACGCCACTGACGGGAACACGTCCGTATTGGGAAACCGGACGTGTGATGATCGGACCGCCCGTGTGCCATGCGCGAACTGATTCACCGGGGCTCGCTCGTGATCAGGTGCGCTGACATCGGTCATCACTTGTCGAGAGGCGTCCATCAAAACCAGCGGGAATCCAAAGGCGTACGCCTCACAAATGAGCTCATGTGCCTCCTCCGTCTCGAGCATCGCGAGGAGGGTTCGCATCTCGTGGGCGTGCACAACCATGACGATGATTCAAGCGAAGCGACGCACTTCTCCCGACTGCTGCGGTGAAGACCGTCGCAAGCGGAGTGCCAGTCACTCGCGCAGACGCTCGCGCGTCGAATCTGAACGACGGCCGCGCTGATGCGTGGCGATTCCGCGATGCCTCGCGGAGCCGGCGCGTGAGGTGTGCTCACGGCCCGTCGTGAAACTCTGCTGGATTTCGGCGCATGTCTTGCGTGCGGCGTTAGCACGATATGACTTCGAACAGTGATGCGACCGTCTGCGGCGATGCCGACGTGGCCTCGGCCGAGCCTCAACCGGCGACGCCACCATTCCCCGACATGGTGTGGGTGCCGGGCGGTACGTTTCGACTGGGATCGGACAAGCACTATCCGGAGGAGCGCCCGGTCCATCGCGTGGCGGTCGACGGGTTCTGGATCGATCGTCATCCGGTGACCAACGCCCGCTTTTCGCGCTTCGTCGAGACGACGGGGCACCTGACGTTTGCCGAGCTGGTGCCGAATGCCGCCGACTACCCGGGCGCGCTGCCGGAGATGCTCTATGCCGGCTCGCTCGTGTTCGTGAAACCGACAGGACCTGTCGACCGGCGCAACATCGGAAACTGGTGGCAGTTCATGAAGGGCGCCGATTGGCGCCATCCGCAAGGCCCGGCAAGTACGATTGAGCAGCTGCGCGACCATCCGGTCGTGCACGTGGCATTCGCCGATGCGGAGGCGTTCGCGAAGTGGGAAGGCAAGTCGCTCCCCACTGAAGCCGAATGGGAGTGCGCCGCACGCGGTGGTCTCGATGGCGCGCCCTACGCGTGGGGCGATGAATTCCTGCCCGGCGATCGGCACATGGCCAACACCTGGCAAGGCGAGTTCCCCTGGTCGAATACGGTGGCCGACGGATATGAAGGGACGTCGCCGGTCGGCGCGTTTCCGCCGAACGGGTATGGCCTGTACGACATGATCGGCAACGTCTGGGAGTGGACGACCGATTGGTACGCGCCCCAGCACGCTCCCGACGCGCTCAAAGCGTGTTGCACACCGCACAACCCTCGTGGAGGACGCGAGGACGCGAGCTACGATCCGCGTCAGCCCGAGATCAAGATCCCACGCAAGGTGCTGAAGGGTGGCTCGCATCTGTGCGCACCGAACTACTGTCGACGCTATCGGCCCGCTGCGCGATTCCCTGAACCGGTCGACACGTCGACCTGCCACGTCGGGTTCCGCTGCATCGTACGGGTGCAGCCCGGAAGCGATCGCTGATCGTGGAAGAGCTCCTTCGTCAGATGTCGGAGGGCGTTGCGCTCGCGATCGAGACGGTCGCTGTCGTGATCGTCGCCTGGGGATCGATCGAAGCGGCGTTCGCGATCACCAAGATCGGGGCCAGCGGGCGGGCGACGCATGGCGCCCGCAAGATGGCATGGCGCCGGCTTGGCATGTGGCTTCTCCTCGGCCTCGAGTTCGAGCTGGCCGCCGACATCGTGCGAACCGTCATCTCGCCGGAATGGGCGGACATCGGTCAGCTCGGGGCGATCGCCGTCATCCGTACGTTCCTCAACTACTTCCTCGAAAAAGATCTGCGCGAGGCTCGTGAATCCGAGGCGTCCGGGACGTCGCTTCAGCCGGAGCTGCCACCGAGCCAGCCGATCGCCAGGCTGGCCCATGGCACTTCGGAGTAGAGCAGCACGAGGAACCACGTCGCGACGTACGTAGCGCGCAGCGCCCGCTGCTCCCGTCGACACAAGGCGACCCCCATCGTCAGCAGCAGCCATCCGAATCCTGCGACCGGCGCGATCGCATAGGTCACCACGCAGAACGCCAGCAGCAGCGGATGTCGGACGACGGAAAGGCGCGGACCGAGTGGCAGAAGAAACGTCGCCGCGATCAGGCTTTCGACCACGAGCATCCCCCAAGTGGAGACGAGCACGAGTCGCAGGAAGGCGCGCGGTTCCTCGAGCGCCGGTGGATGCAGCAGTTCGGCGCCCTCCGGCAGCGCCTTGAGGACATCGCGGTTGTGATCGAGTTGCGGTTGACTCAGCCCGCCCAGCAACTGCACCGTATCCGAGAACCGATCGTCGGTCAGCCACGTCACGCGAAAGAACCGGCCGTCCAGATAGTCGGTCGAGAGCGCAGCCTTCCAGAGAACCGCGAGGAGAAACGCGCTGCCGATCAGCAGTCGTCCGCTCGTGGCGATCACGCGTTCGTAATGGGGTCGGGAGTCATGACGTTCCCCGTCATGACTCCCGACCCCATTTCCGGCGCCCAGCGCAAGCGCCGCGGCCAGACACCAGTACGCGAGGAGGTAGATGTGGTTGTCGGGGACCGGCCAGTCCGCGGCGATGCGCAGCGCGATGAGCGCGGCGAGCGTGTACCACGTCAACGGGCGGAGCAGCGCGCGCGGCGACAGCAGCGCGACGCCGGCACACAACAGAATCAGAGGCCGTACTGTCCATGGCCCCATCGGACGAAGCAGCAATGTGAGCGCAGTCAACCGGAGCGCGAGCGGCACGTGCACCACTCACTCGTGCGGCGGCTCGAGCGGCGGCGAGAGATGCAGCGTGAAGGTGCGCAGGCGCTGTTCCGTGCCCCGCAACGGCACTCCGTCGTATACGATCCTCCACGCTTCGACGCGGACACTCGACACCGGCCGTCCCTGCCGTTGTTCGCGATCCGCGACCGCCCGGGCAAGCTGCCTGAGGAAGTAGTCGGCGGGAAAGAGTTGCGCGCGCAGCGCGGCTTCGTCGAGCGCGGCGGGCACGCTGAGCTCCTCCGATCGTCCGGGCGCATCGACGATCAGCCGGATGAAGCGATACGCTGTCCCGTCAGTGGTGGCGAACATGCCGAAGCCACCGCCCTTCCATGGACTCAGATTCGCGAACATCGCAAGAACGATCTGCGAGACCGCGACCGCGAACAACAGCGCTGTCGGCAGCCACACGCGATAGGCAGCGACCGTCGCGGCACGTCTGCGCTCAGAACACCACGACGCGATAGCCCGTCGCCACACGCTCGTAATAGGTATTGCCGCACCGCTGATAAGTGACTGCGCCGACGCGCGCGGCGCCGCAGCCCCCCGGCAGTGTGGCGATGATCGCCCCCGCTGGTGGTGCGACGACCTGATAGGCGACGGCGCCCCCGGTCACGACACGGGTGTAGTAGCTTCCGCCCGAGTACAAGTACGACGTCGGCCCTACGACGACCGTGGCCGCGCCGGCCGGCGGCCGCGAGAGCATCGTGCCGACGGCGATCGCGGTGCCGGCAGCAACACCCGCGGCCACTCGCCATCCTTCGTAATCTTCGTAGTGGTTCCCGACGACGACGCCACCGTATCGGCCGACTGCCGCTCCGTGACCTTCTTCACCGACGACCACGGCGCCTCGTCGTCCGACGGCCGCGGTGCCATCGTCGCCATGCACCACAGCGCCACGACGACCGACTGCGGCGTACCCTTCATCACCCTTGACGGCGGCGCCATGCGGTCCCACGGCAGCGGTCCCGTGTTCACCCTGCACCACGGTTCCACGAGCACGCGCACCTCGGACGGTCTGGCCCGTGACTTGAACGACTGTTGAGACACTCGCGACGGCGATCACGAGCAATAACCCGACGCGCGTCAGCGTTTGTGGTCTCACGTGGATGCCGCGCATGGTTCCATCTCCATCGCTACTTCGGCGATCCCGGTGTGACGTCGGACGCTGGTGTGGCATCGGGCTTCGCGTCTGGTGGCAGCACGGCCGATGCTCGCTGGATCACGGCAACGCCTTCGTAGTCATCCGGAATGCGAGCCTGGAACATCGCGTCGCTCACTCGGGGCATGAGGTTCCAGTCCTTGAAGAGCACGGTCGTCTTGCGGTTGCGACTCTTGTAGTTCACCCACAGCTTGGTGGGGAGCGGTTCGCCTGAATCTGGAATCCAGATCGTCCAGTCGACGTTGGGATGACGCCACTCGAGCCGTGCGCTTCTCTTGCCGTCGATGGTGTCTTCGCCTTCCCAGCCGCCGGTCGTCTGCGAGCTGAGGTAGGACTTCTGCGGATCGCTCGTCAGCAGATCGCCGATCGGCAGCGGAATGTCGTACCGCTCAGAGACCGTCTGGATCGTTTCGTCCAGTGTCGCCGGCGTGGGAATGACGCCGAACACCTTCTCGCCATGAAACAGCAGGGTCAGCTGAGCGCCGTCGTAGAACCCTTCGGTATTGCGGTCGCCGGATGTCTTGAACCACAAGCGATCCGGCCGGCGCACGGTCACGAGACGCTGCACATGCACCTGCCGCGTCTTCCCGTCGCGTGCGAGGCGATCGCTGGTCTCGTCTGTTGCGACGCTGAGTGCCTGGGCGGAAGCGATCCTGAATGACGTCTGCTTGAGCAGGTCCTCGCCGCGCGCCCGCTTGTCACGCGTGCCGCAGGCCCCCGTCACCATCATCGCGACCGCGAGCATCATCGCGAACCCGCTCGCGTGATGTGTGGACACTCATGCCTCCGTGCACGGCGCACCAGACGTTGCTTGCCATGAACTGTGTGTTGAAAAGAGACCGGACCGGATGCTACCGACCAAGACCCGCGTACCGGCCACTGTTGCAGCGCCGGCTGTCCCCCCAAGAGCGGCTGATCAGAGCGCTCCGGCCCGATCGTCGACTGAGACGCGCCTTCCGGTGCGCGCGAAAGACGCGTTCGCGACGCGCATTGAAATTCAAGTCGCGGGCCAGACATCGACAAAGGGCAAGAGCCTGGAAAATCATCCGGCACGCGTAGGACGTCCCGCCGGATCGAGCCAAGGACCGCGACATCCCGCGGATGTGCGAGCAGCTGAGCTTGAGTCGGTTCACTTTGATCGCAGGGTTTTCTTGACTCGAGTCGCGCCGCGAGCATTACTATCGAGGTCTTCCCTCTGGTTTCGCTGTTCCGCTTGCAGCGCTCCCCCTATGACCAGCTGGTTACGTCTTCGAGTGGTGCCGATGATTGACGCGATGCACTACCGCGGGGGGCGAGTCTCATCGAGTACGGTGGTCACAGCGGTCGCGGTGGCGGTGCTCTACCTTTGGGGCACGCAGATCGGCCTGCTGCTCACACCGCACAACCAACCGGTCTCTCTTCTGTGGCCGCCGAACGCACTGCTGCTTGCAGCGCTGCTGCTCATGCCTCGAACCGACTGGGCCTGGTGCGTCCTGGCCGTGCTTCCGGTGCACCTGACGACGCAACTCCTGCATGGCATCTCGCTGTCGACCAGCGTGGGCTGGTATTTCACCAACGTGGGGGAGTCGCTGCTGGGCGCCTTCTGGCTGACGCGTGCGAGGCCGCCGCGTGATTTCTTCCAGGACCTCGCCGGGCTTGCCCTCTTTCTGCTCATCAGCGTCGTCGGCGCCACAGGGCTCACCTCGTTTTTCGATGCCGCCGTCGTGATCGCGACCGAACCGGGTCAACGCTACTGGGACGTCTGGGAGCAACGGTTCGTCTCGAATGCCCTGGCCACGCTGACGCTCGTTCCGCCGATCGTGATGGTCGGTTCGTCGAACCTCGCGCGACTGCTCGAGCGGAACCGCCGATGGTTCGCCGAAGCGGCGCTCCTCGTGATCCTGACGATGGTCATCGTCGATCTGCTGCTGGAGATCCAGCTCGAGACGCAGGTCATGATTCCGGCGCTGATGTACAGCGTGCTGCCGCTCCTGTTCTGGGCTGCCATTCGATTCGGCCCGACCGCCGTCGGTCTTCTGCAACTGGTCGTCGTGGCGGCGCTGCTGAGGGCCGTGCCGGATCGCGTGTCCTTCTCGCTCCACGATGTGTGGTCGCTCCAGATGCTCCTGGCGATGTTGAGCGTGCTGTCGCTCTCGCTCGCGGTGGTCGTGCGCGAACGCAGTCGTCTCCAGTCCCTCCACAGTGCGGTCCTTCGTTCGATTCCAGATGCACTGGCGATCCTCGATCCCGCCGGCGTGGTCATCGAAACGAACGAGGCATGGACCGATGCCGGCGATCACAAGATGCGGCCGCCGTTTGTGGGCGTCAAGCGCCACGCGAACTACCTCGATCGTCTTCGCGGCGACATCGAGAACTGGCGCGACGGGGCGACGATCGTCGCGGGTCTCGAGGAGATCCTGTCAGGCGCGCGCACCTATTTCGACGTGGAATACGAGTGGCGAACGGAGGAGCAGTCGCTCTGGTTCTCGGTCGCCGCGGTCCCACTCACCGGCGATCGTCGCGGTGCCGTCATCACGCACAGCGAGATCACCACGCGCAAACGCACCGAGGCCGAAACCGTTCACCTGCGCAACGAGATTGCGGTCGCCGGTCGCATGATGACCATGGCCATGCTGTCGGCATCGCTCACCCACGAGCTCAGTCAGCCGCTCACGGCCGTCCTCGGCAATGCGCAGGCCGCCAGACGACTCGTGGCCCGCGAGCTCAAGGGCCACCGCGAGCTCGACGCGATTCTCACCGATGTGGTGTCGGCCAGCCACCGCGCGTCGAGCATCCTGAGCCATCTTCGCAGCTGGTTCAAGACCGGACGACTCGATGCACACCGATTGAGCCTCAACGACGTCGTCACCGATGTCGTCACGGTGCTGCAGAGCGACCTGCTCCGCCGCGGGGTATCTGTCGTCAGCCGGTTTGCGCCGGATCTTCCGGACGTTCGCGGCGACCGCATGCAACTGCAACAGGTCGTGCTCAACCTGATCCTCAATGCCTGTGAAGCGATGAGTGAGATCGAACCAGGCGAGCGGCAGATCACGATCACGACCGCCCTGGCGGAGGGGCGAATCGAGCTGAGTATCGAGGACGTGGGGACCGGCTTTCCTCCGGAGCGTCTCACGTCGCTCTTCGAACCCTTCGTCTCGACCAAGCCGACCGGTCTCGGACTCGGTCTCGCGCTCTGTAAGGCGATCCTTCAGGCGCACGATGGCGAGGTCTCTGCGAGGAACAACGACGATCGGGGAGCGACCGTCTGCTGTGTGTTGCCGTGTGCCCCCGACCCCGCCTCGGAAGAGCAGCCCGACGGATCGCAGGTCGCGGTTATCCCTCGATGACCGACAGCAGGCGGACCAGGTCCGCCACCGATCCCACTTCCAGCTTGTGCATCACCCGTCCGCGGTGGATCTTGACGGTCTGCTGACTGACGCCGAGTTCGTCAGCGATCTGTTTGTTCAGGTATCCGCGCGCGACGAGTCGACAGACCTCGAGCTCACGAGGGGTGAGCCGCGCGAGCTTCTCGCGTGCACCCGCCATTTGACTCCGGCGAAGCCGACTCGTCGTGTCCCGATCGAGAGCCCGCGAGACCGCTTCGATCAGTACCGCCTCGTCAACCGGCTTCTCCAGGAAGTCCACCGCCCCGAACCGCATCGCGGATGCCGTGGAGGCCACGTCGCTGCGGCCACTGACGAACACGATCGGCATCTGGATGTTGGCCTGGCTCATGGCTTCCTGCAGCTGAAGGCCGTCCACGTCGGGCAGTTTCAAATCGAGGATGAGGCACGACGGCCTATCGCTGATCGGGCGTTTCAGGAACGCCGATGCCGACGTGAACGTTTCCACGGCGAAGCCGGCCTGACGAAGCACACGCTCCAGCGCACGCAGAACGTCCTCGTCGTCATCCACTATCAGTACAGAGGAGGCTGTGGAGGCAGAATTCATCGGGAAGTCAGGCACCTGCCGGAAGTGCTGCATAGAATACCCGGGTGACGGTCGACCTCTTGTTAGACTTTAGTCCCATGTCCGCAATAGAGTGTGCATGTGAACGGTCGAGGCACGGCCGGGCGTTCGGAACGGCCGTGGCCGTCGTTAGTACCGGACATCAACTGGGGGTTAGCCATCATGCGGCCTGCCGGCAGAGTCTGGATCGTCGATAACGACCGGGATGCCCTGACACTCATCACCACGTATCTCGTCACAACCAGATTCGATGTCCGCGCGTGCGCGTCGGCCGAGGAGTTTCTCCGTCAGCGGCCGTTGACCCCGCCCGCGTGCGTCATCGTCGATCAATGCCTGTCGGGTGTCTCGGGGCTCGAATTGCAGCAGCACCTCGCCGACGACCCCGCTGTCTCGGTCGTGTTCGTGACCGCGCATAAGGATATTCCGACCGTTGTCCGGGCGATGAAGAAAGGTGCGATCGATTTCCTGACGAAACCGGTCAATCCGCTCGCGCTCGTGTCGGCCGTGACGCGGGGGATTGAGCAGAGCACGCGCGCCGATGGCGACCGTCGCGCCCGTGAGCGGTTCTCGGCTCGTCTCATGCGTCTCACGCGGCGGGAATACCAGGTGATCGCCGGCGTCATCCGCGGGCTGCTGAACAAACAGATCGCCTGGGAGCTCGGGACCGCCGAGAAGACCGTGAAAGTCCACCGTGCCCGTGCGATGGAGAAACTCGAGGTGGGATCGGTCGCCGAGCTGGCCAGAATCGCCTTGGCCACCCAGACACGTCTGCCGTTCCCCACCACGCACGCGGAAGTCACGCCCGCGGCCGCTCGCGGCTCGTCTGACCAAGCCCCGCTGCACGATCTCCATTCGCCCGCACGTGATGGGTGGCACGAAATCTGACTGATCGATCCTCCGCTGTCCCCCTGCGGAAAGGATTGCGGTCATGACTTACTCCCAGAAAGTGCGCACCGGCGCGATCATCGGCAGTGCCGTGATCGCGCTGGCGTGCGGTGGCGGCCAGTCTCAGCCAGCGAATCAGCAGCCGCCCACTGCTGCGGCTCCGCCACAGGCCGCACCGACTGAACCGGCGGCGCCAGCAACGACGCCACCCGCTCAGCAGCCCGCCCCGGCGCGGCCCGCTGCTCAACCTGGCCCCAGTGCCTCTCGCCCCGCGCCATCCGCGACCAGGCCGGCGAACGCTCCTGCTGCAGCGCCGTCAACGACAGCGGCGGCACCGGCGCCGCCACCTCCTCCACCCCCGCCCCCGCCACCCCCGCCCCCGCGAGTGTTCACGATGAAGGCGGGCACCCCGATCGCTGTGTATACGACGGCGGCGATTTCAACCGAGACGCACAACGCCGGCGATCGATTTACAGCCTCGCTGGCGAAGCCGATCACGGAAGGTGACTGGGTCATCGCGAAAGAAGGCGCCCGAATCGAGGGCGCTGTCGTCGACGCCGATCCGGGAGGCAAGGTGAAAGGCGTGGCCTCGATGACGTTAGCCCTCAAAAAGCTGACGCTTGCGGATGGGCGCACGATCGATCTGCAGACCAACACCGTCTCCAAGGAAGCGCCTCCCTCGAAGGGAAAGGACGCAAAAAAGATCGGGATCGGTGCGGGGGTCGGCACCGCGATCGGAGCCATTGCCGGCGGTGGCAAGGGCGCGGCGATCGGCGCGGCGGTCGGCGGCGGCGCCGGGACCGCGGCGGCCCTTGCGACCCGCGGGGACCCGGCGAGCGTCCCCAGCGAAACGCTGCTGAACTTCTCGCTGTCGCAATCGTTCTCGGTGACGGAGCAGAAGGATCTGCCGAAACCGTGAACCAAGCGGAGTAACGGAGATCTCACGCAGAGATCGCCTCTATGAGGTGCAGAGATCGCTCACCGCGATCTCCGCACCTCAGCGATCGCCACGTGAACGCTCTTCGTCTTGGTTCTGTCCCCGCTGCCGCCCCACAAGACCTCCACTTCCTGTCGTCAGTCCCCCGTTCGAGAACGGTTTGGATTAGGCTAGTGCCCGTCAGGAGGAGCCCTATGCTTCGTGTGCGACTCGCCTTCGCGGCGCTGCTCGTGGTCGGCCTGAGTGCGTCGAGCAGTTATCTTTCGGCTGCCGATCTCGATCCGAAAGCCATCAAGATCCAGCTGCCCCCCGACATCAAGTGGAACAAGGGCCAGGGTTCCGAGACGGCGACTCTGGTCGGCGATCCGAGCAAGCCCGGCCTGTACGTAGTCCTCCAGAAGTGGCTGCCACACAACAACAGCCGGCCGCACTTCCATCCCAACGATCGCTACATTACGGTGCTGAAAGGTACGTGGTGGGTCAATACCGGTCCCAAGTACGACCCCGACGGTTTCAAGCCCGTGCCTGCCGGCAGCTTCGTCGTCCACACCGCCAAAGAGATTCATTACGATGGCGCCCGTGACGAAGAGTGCATCCTGCAGATCGTCGGGATTGGGCCCGCGACCGCCACACAGGCCGAGCAGAAGTAGATCGAATTAGAAATCGAATCGAAGGCTGAGGCGAGCCGTACGTGGCGCGACGGGATGCGTGTGCACGTCGTCGACCCCGGTGACCGGTTCGCCGGGAAGTCGTGATCGGTAGTAGTACTCGATGTCGCTGGCGCGCACGTCGAGCAGGTTGAGCACGTCGGCGACAAGACGCGTACCCCGTGCGAGGCGGTAGCCCGCTTCAGCGTTGACCAGCATGGAACGCGTCGCTTCGACGCTGGCGTCTTCGACGAGTGGCCGCGGGCCCAGGTATCGCACGCGGAGCTGGCCCGAGATGCGTCGCTCGGTGACGGACAAGCCCGCCGATGCGACGCGCTGGACGGCACCGGGGATCTCCGATCCGATCGGATCGTGATCGGTGAAGCGCGCCGACGACCATGAGAGATCGGCGTCGAGCGTCAGCCACGGGCGCACGCGGTAGTAATTCGTCCATTCCACCCCGAAACGACGACTCGGCCGTCCGGCTTCGGTCGTGCCCGCGTCGCCCACGAAGACGAGCTCCGAGTCGAGCGCCAAGCCCCACACCGCGACCGTGGTCTGCAACCTCGGAACGAGGATCGATCGAAAGCCGATCTCGGCGCCTCGTGTGCGCGCGAATGGTGTAACACGCTCAGCCTGAGTTCGCGTCACCGGATCAATCGTGATCGTCGCCCCACGGGCATCGTTGCTGTGGAAGCCGTAGCCGACGTTTCCGTACACCTCGATCGTATTCGAGGGAGCAAAGACGACTCCCAGCTTGGGACTGACGAGGCCCGTGGTGTCGATGCCGGAGTTCTCAGGGAGATTGCTTCGGACGTCGAAGTGATAGACATCTCCGCGTAGACCGGCCGACACCCTGAACCGGTCCGTGAACTCCAGCTCGCTCTGATAGTAGAGACCGGTCGACGTCTGCTGCACACGATCGTCGCGCGTCGTCGAGAGGCGCTGCCGATCGCGAGTGGCGTAGAGCCCGAGTGGGCCGATGCGATCGTGACGCACTTGGAGGCCCAGGGTCTGTTCGAGCCCGCGATTGAACAGCCTCGTGCGTCGACGATGGTTGGCGCGGACGCCGAAGACGCGTCGGCGATCAACCTGCTCGAACTGGTCACCGTTGACCGGGTCGTCCAGGAAATACGTGAAGTTCGAGAAGAGATCGAGACTGGAATCGATGCCGTAGGCGAGCACTTTCGTCGTGCTTGCCGTACCAGAACGTTGAAGCTCCGCGGATATCGTGTAGCGATGCGTCTGTCCACCATCAGATGAATCGAGGCTGCCGAATCGCGGGACGAGCCCCTCGGTGACAGCGCGGTCAGCCACTTGATCGGTCGCGGTCCATCGTGCGTGGTAACCCATGAACGTGAGCGCCATCGCCTTTTGCGTATCGCCGCGGCTGTAGCGCACGAGGCCATTGAGGCGCCTGTAGTCTTCTGGCGTCACCCACGGGCCGTCCGCGGTACCGGTCTCGAAGCCGACCAGAAGATTGCCCGCGCCGATTCGCGGTGATGCGGCCGCGAGCAGGCGGTCGTACCCGAGGCCGCCGACCGTCAGCTGCGCGAGCGGCCGCTCGAGCGCGTTCACATAGTTGATGTTGGCTGCTCCCGCCGTTGAGAAATCACCTTCGTTGGCGTAGTAGGGGCCCTTCTTGAACTGCACGCCGCTGACCAGCTCCGGGATCAGGAAGTTGACGTCGGACCAGCCCTGCCCGTGCCCGTGTGTGGGCATGTTGACCGGCACGCCGGCGACGCTGACGGCGAAGTCCGTGCCGTGATCGAGGTTGAATCCACGCAGGTAGTACTGATTCGCTTTGCCCTCACCGCTGTGCTGACTGATCACCAGTCCCGGAACGGACTCGAGCAGGTCACCCGGTCGTGCAGACGGACGGCCCTCAATGTCTTTCGCGGTCAGCGCGCCTTCCGATGCCGAGCCAGCGATGCCGATGAGCGATCGGCGTGGGTCTTCGACCGTCGCCAGATCTCTGAACGGTCGGTGGACCGTCACCGTGATCGTTTCCGTGAACGCGGGCGGGACATCTTGTTGATCGTTGCAATCGGTCACCGATTGCGCGTCGGCTGCGCGGCTGGCCAGCATTGCGAGCACCAACACGGGGACGATGCGCCTGGCCATCACTCCACCCTACGTGCCGGGAAGGGCGTTGGATTGCCTCCCACCACATCCATCCGCGTGTCGTCTCCGTAGAGGAGGCGTGACCGCGGAGGTGCGCATGAAGGTCGCCTGGCCGATAACCGCCTTGCTCCTGCTTTTCACACAAGCCTGCAGCCGTACGCCCCAAATTGATCCTCGACACGACGCGCCGCCGCTCAATCAGGCCTGCGTCGTTCCCGTCGTCGCAGATGCGCGCGGCGACGCCGACATCACGAAGCTGCAACAGGACCTGCGCGAGCGCCGCGCATCTGCCCGTGCAGCGGAACAGTTGGGCTATCGCTTCATCTCGCTGGCGCGCCTGTCCAACGATCCCGGCTTCTACAAGATCGCCGAGCAGTCCGCCGCCTGTCTCGAATCGTTCGAACCGGACGCGCCCGCCGCGTTGTTGCTGCGCGGCCACGTGCTGCATCAGCTGCATCGCTTTCACGACGCGGAGCAGATCGCCCGTCGGCTCGTCGCGCGGCGGGAGTTCGTCCTCGATTACGGGCTGCTCGGCGACGTGCTCATGGAGCAGGGCCGACTGGACGAAGCGGCCGTCGCCTATCAGAAGATGATCGACCTCAAGCCGTTCTACCAGTCCTACACCCGCGCCGCCCACCTGCGATGGCTCCGCGGCGATCTCAACGGAGCGATCGAGCTGATGCGGGCCGCGGTCAAGGCGGCAAGCCCACGCGATCCTGAATCGGTGGCCTGGGCGTACTCGCGTCTCGGCGCGTACGAGCTGCAGCGCGGGCGACTCGTCGATGCAGAGCGGATGGTGGCCGCGGCGCTCCAGTTCGTGCCCGACTATGCGGCAGCCCTTCTCACGCGGGGCCGCATCCAGCTCGCACAGCAGAAATACTCCGACGCTGCCGTGACGCTCGAGCGCGCGGCGCATCTCAACCCGCTGCCCGAGTACCGATGGACCCTTGCCGACGCGCTCCGCGCGCTGCATCGGATCGAAGAGGCGGAGTCAGTAGAGAAGCAGCTGGTCGCCGAAGGGGCTGATGACCCCCGCACGCTCGCGTTGTTTCTGGCGACGCGACGCGTCGACGGGCAGAAGGCCATCGACCTTGCGCGACGCGAACTCCAGAACCGCGGCGACATCTTCACACTCGATGCGCTGGCCTGGGCACTCGCGTCCACCGGCCAGGTGCACGAAGCATCTGCGGTCATGGCGCAGGCGCTCGCGGCAGGCACGCAGGACGGCCGCCTGTTCGTGCACGCGGCGGCGATCGCTGCGGCCGACGGCCGTACGTCGGATGTCGCGCGTTGGGCGCGCAAGGCCCGGATGTTCCGGTTCACCCTCCTTCCCTCGGAGCTGGGGGTGCTCCGCACGGGAATCGCGTCTTCACCCCAGGCATGAGGTCATGACCATGAAACGACTGCTGTGCATGCTGCAGCTGATCGCTGCAGCGGGACTCCTGTTCTGCCCGGCATCCGCTCGGGCATCCAGCCACATGGATGCACCGCTCATCACGCTCGATGATGCGGCGAATACGACGGACGTGTACGCATTTGTCTCGCAGCGCTTCGGCAAGAAGTATCTGACGACGGCGCTGGCGGTCTACCCGCATGAAGAGCCAGGGATCGGCCCGAACAAGTACAACTTCGATGACGACGTGTTGTACGAGATCCGTGTCGCCACCGGAAAAGACGTGGCAAAGGGCCGGACGACGTATTCGTATCAGTTCAGATTCAACACGACGTTCAGGAACCGCAACACCATCCTGCAGTCGTATCTGGGCGTGATCGACAGCGTCGGCGACGCCTCACAGAATCTGATTCAGCGATACACGGTCGACAAGGTCGACTGGCGCACCGGCAGGACCACCCGCCTTGGACGCGGCATCGTGCCGCCCAACAACCAGGGCAACGCCACGCCGCGATACAACCGCAACAACGATGGCGAACAGCCGGCCAAGGATGGCGTCGCCAACGACGTCGACCTCGATCCGTACACCACGCAGTCGATCGCCGAGCTCGATAACGGCTACGTCACGTTCGCCGGGCAGCGCGACGACGGGTTCTATGGCGACATTCAGGCCATCTTCGATCTGCTGAAGCTGCGTCCATCGGATCGCGCCGTCGACTCGCAGGGCGGATTCAACGTGCACACGATGGTCCTCGACATCCCAGTCGATGACATCGGCGGCGATCAACAGATCATCGGCGTCTACGCGACCACGAGCCGTCGTCGCGTCAGGATTCTCGGCCTGGGTGGGGATGCGAACCTCGGGGACTTCGTTCAGGTCGCCCGTCAGGGAAACCCGCTGTTCAACGAGGGTCTCGTCGCGATCAAGGACAAGGATCTGTACAGCCGAACGTCGCCGGAGGTGGACGCGACCGTGTTCCGCAAGTACGCGCTGACGCCGGAGCTGGCCTCGCTCATCAACGCACTGGTCTTTGGATCACCCGTGGCGCCGACGACCAACCGGACCGACATCGCGGGTATCTTCGTTCCGGATTTCATCAAAGTGGATCTCTCGACAGCGGCCGCGCGCCTGGCCGGCGGTGGACCGGCTCATCCAAGCAATCCTGACGACACCGGGTTTTCGCGTCTGAGCATCTTCGGCGGCGATGTGCTCACGAGCACGGTGCAGGCCGGCTTCGGCAACGGGACGGTCCCCGGCGGATGGCCGAATGGCCGTCGATTCGGCGACGACGTCGTCGATATCGCGGTAACCGCGTTGATCAGCGATCTGCGTGTGAGCCCGCCGATCATCGTGGGGCCGGCTGGCGACAACGTGAACAGCAACGACATCGCCTACAACAAGGTGTTTCCGTATGCGGCGACACCGTTGAATGGGCGGAATCACAAACACTGAACCGGGGGAGTTCAGAGTTCAGGGTTCCGATTCCAGGGTCCGGTTCTCGGTTCAGGGTTCACGGTTCTCCGCCTCGAATCGATAACGAACCGGAACTGGAACCTGGAACCCTGAACGCTGAATGCGTCTGAAAGGCACCATGCCACGCTTTCAACCCGGGTGCGGCCGCACCGTGCTGGTCCTCACACTCTGGTGGCTCGCGCTGACCGAGCCGATCGTGCGTGCGCACGATCCGGGGCTGAGCTCGTTGGATGTGACGGTACGCGGTGATGCCATTGCTGCGACGCTGTCGATGGCGGGGTCGGATCTCGCGTCGATCGCACCGCATGGCGGCGCGGAGACGAGCCAGGCGTTGCGCATGCTCGCGCGTGAGTCGGTCCTTCTGTTCGTGGATGACCAGCAGATTCCATCGACGGAGTCCGATGTCGCGATCGGCGAGGGTGGTGCAAGGGTTCTTCTCTCGTTCGCGATCCCGCGTTCGACCGGTGCAAACCCGCGTGTGACCATCAGGTCGGATGTGCCCAAACGACTCGCACGCGGGCATCGTGAGCTGCTGACCGTCAGAACCGATGGCGCCGTGACAACAGAGCGGATGTTCGACGCGGCAGCCGATTCAGTGATCCTCGATCTCGACGCCGCACCGGGTCAGGTGCAGCGGGTGCGGTCCTTCTTCGTCTTCGGCGTGCGCCACATCCTGACTGGATACGACCATCTCGTCTTCCTTGCAGGTTTGATCCTCGCAGCGTGCACACTCCGCGAACTGTTGGTTGCGCTCACCGCATTCACGATTGCGCATTCGATCTCGTTGGCGCTGGTCGTGGTCGGCGGCGTCCATGCGCCGCCGTCGATCGTCGAACCGCTCATCGCCGCGTCGATCGCATGGATCGGTATCGAGAACCTGCTTCGACATCGTCCTCGTCCCCGATGGTTCCTGGTGTTCGGCGTGGGGCTGATCCATGGGTTCGGCTTTGCGGGAGCGTTGATCGAGCTTGGGTTTGGATCGTCGATTGCCGATGTGGCGACCGCGCTGATCTCGTTCAACGGGGGCGTCGAAGCCGGTCAGCTTGCGGCGGCCGCGACGATCCTGCCGCTCATGTGGGCGATTCGATCGCGGCCCGCCTGGCAGGCGCGACTCGTCCCCATCTGTTCGCTGTTGATCGCACTGGCCGGAGGGTATTGGCTCATCCAGCGACTATCGTGAGACCTCGAGTGGTTGACGAAGGCTGAGCTGCTCGCGAGGGTACACTACGCTCGTGCGCGCGATTCGGGCACATCTTCTGGTACTGGTCCTGGGGGCCATGCTGCCGGGCGCGCTGTTGACGGGCATCCTCGTGTGGCGCGCGATCGCGAACAACCGCGCGCTCGGCGAACGCCGGTTGCTCGAGGCGGCGCGCGTCGACGCGCTCGCACTCGATCGCGACTTTGCCGGCACGGTCAGCACCCTGGAAGCGCTCGGCAGCTCGCCCATGCTCGATCACGAGGATCTGCGCGCGTTCTATCTCGAAGGTGAGCGTGTGCAGGCCACCCAGCCAGGGTGGCTCACCATCGTGCTTGCGTCGCCCGATGGACGGCAGCTGCTGAGTACTCGACAGCCATGGGGCGCACCGCTGCTTCCAATCGTCGATCCCGATAGCTTCGAGCAGGTGTTGGCGACCCGGCGGCCGACGATCAGCGACGTTCGCGCATCGCCGCGCGGCGACCCGGGGTACTTCTTTGCGATACGGGTGCCGGTGTTGCGCCAGAGCAAACTGAAGTACGTCTTGTCTGCGGTCCTCAACGCAAACTCTCTCGCGGGTGTCATTCCGCCGCAGCTGCCGAACTCGGACGAGTGGAGCCGCATCATTCTCGACTCGGAAGGAACCATCGTCGTGCGGAACCGTGGGGCCGACGGGTATATCGGCTCGCGCGCCAGCGACGATTTTCTCGCGGGCATTCAACAGACGCGCGAAGCGGTATCGCGTCGCACGACGCGCGAAGGCGTCGGCGTCTATGCAGCGTTCAGCAAGGCCACATCGGGGTGGACGGCGATCATTGTGGTACCGCGGGCGGTGCTCGATGCCCCGCTCGTCGCCTCGATGACCGGCGTGCTGACGGGGGGCGCGCTGTTGATGCTGTGCGGCCTGGTTGCGGTATTGAGCATGTCTCGACGATTGTCCACCGATCTCGCCGGGGCGACTGCAGCTGCCGAGGCCGTCGCCGACGGCCGGCCAGTGGTGCAGGCCGACGCGCACATGGTCGAAACCGAGCAGCTGCAGCGTTCGCTCACGACCGCTGCGTCGTTGCTGGAGAAACGCGCGCGGGAACGCGACGAAGAAATCCGGCGGGCCGATGAGGCGCGCACCGACGCCGAGGACGCCAATCGGACGAAGGATCGGTTCCTGGCGGTGCTCGGGCACGAGCTGCGCAATCCACTGGCGCCGGCCCTGACCGCGCTGGAATTGATGAAGCTGCGCGACCCGAACGTCTTCACGCGCGAGCGTGATGTGATCGGTCGCCAGATCGCACACATGTCGCGGCTCGTCGATGATCTGCTCGACATCTCACGTCTCTCACAGGGCAAGATCCAGCTCACACGATGCCGCTTCGACCTGCGCGACGCAGTCGATCGCGCGGTCGATATGGCGCGTCCGCTGCTCGTCCAGCATCGGCACGCGCTCGATGTGTCGGTCGGCAGTGGATTGAGCATCGAAGGCGACATCGATCGCATCGTGCAGGTCCTGTCGAACCTGCTGACCAACGCGGCGAGGTACACACCTGCTGGCGGCCACATCAGTCTGGCCGCCTCCGCGTCAGGTGATCGCGCAGTCATCGCATGCGAAGACAACGGGCCCGGCGTTCCCGACGAACTCGTGCCCACGCTGTTCGAGCCGTTCGCGCAGGGCCCGCGTGCGCTCGACCGGCGGGAGGGCGGACTCGGGCTCGGACTCGCCCTCGCGCGGACGTTCACCGAGCTCCATGACGGCACGATCAGCTACGAGACGAGACCGGAAGGGGGCGCCCGGTTCGTGGTGACGCTGCCGCTCGCGGCACTGGAGCTTCCGCTCGCGCTCGGCGAGCCGCGTCGTCGAGACACTCATACGCCCGCGCAGCGCATCCTCCTGGTCGACGACAACGACGACGCCTGCGACATGCTCAAGCTCGCGCTCCAACACGCCGGCCACGTCGTCGCAGTGGCGGGCGACGGCCCCGATGCGATTGCGACCGCTGCCGAATTCCGTCCCGCGGTCGGCGTGCTCGACATCGGGCTGCCGGGGATGGATGGCTATGAGCTCGCGCGGCACCTGCGCACGTCGCATCCAGGCATTCGTCTGATCGCGCTGACCGGCTATGCTCAGGTCTGGGATCTCAAGGCCGCCGCGGCTGCAGGTTTCGACGCGCACCTTGCGAAGCCGATTGCGACGACGGTGCTGCTCGATCGCATAGACGGCGTCGCCATGTCAGATTCGTAATCGATTTCCAACCCCGGCGCGTTTTTTCCCGGCCAATCAACGTTCGCAGAGTGGTCCGAAACTGGCTATGCACCTGGCATGCGTACCCGTACTGTGTGCGCGGTGACAAGTCTGTTCCTGCTGGCGAATGCGACACTGCACGCGCAGTCGTCGATTTCGGAGCTGAACGACACCGGCTGGAAGATGCTCCAGAGCGGCGACGCCGGGCGTGCCGCGAGCCTGTTTGGCGAGGCGCTCGCGCAGCAGCCCGATGATCCAGTTCTGCTCTTCGGGGCAAGCGTCGCCGCGCATATCCAGGATCGTCCGTCCGACGCCAAGCCGAAACTCCGTCGCGCGCTCGAGGTGAATCCGCGTTTCACGCCCGCGTCGCTGCTCCTGGGCGAAATCATGTACCGCGAAGGCGATCGCGATCAGGCGATGAGGATCTACGAGACCGCGTTGAAGCTCGCGCCAGGCAACCCCGACCTGACGGCCAGACTCGAAAAGTGGCGTTCGGAGGCCGACGTCGACAGTGCGTTTATCGAGCGGCGGCAGGATCGATTCAGCGTGATGTTCGAAGGTCGGACGGATGCGCCCGCGGCCGCGCACGCGACCGAGTCGCTCAATGCGGCGTTCTGGCGGATTGGCCAGGAGCTCCGTGCCTACCCGTCGACTCCGATCGTGGTGATTCTCTACACAGAGAAGCAGTTTCGCGACATCACCCGCGCGCCGGAATGGTCCGGCGGCCTCTACGATGGGCGGATCCGTGTTCCGGTGGCGGGTGCTACTCGTACGCCCGCCGTCTTCGACCACGTGCTGACACACGAGCTCACGCACGCGATGATCGCCTCGCTTGCGCCGCGGGGTGTTCCCACATGGCTCCACGAAGGGCTGGCACAGCACTTCGCTGGCGCCGATGCCCAGGCCGCGCGCCGACGGCTGCAGGCGCTCCCACGGCACATTCCGCTCGATCAGCTCGAACGCAGCTTTGGCGGGCTGACCGCCGCAGGCGCCAACGTCGCGTACGACGAGAGCCTCGTGGCCGTGAACGCCATCGTCGAGCGCGCAAACGTCAGCTGGACCCAGCTGTTGTATGCACTCGCCAAAAGCGACCGTCCCGGCGACGCGCTTCGCGGATTCGGTGTCTCATATCCTGAGCTCGAAGCGTTATTCGTCCGATAGCGGGGCGGCTCAGTTCGGATCCAGGTAAGCGGTCGTTTATCGGAATAGACTTCCCGTACGGGAGGGACTATGCCGATCCATCCGGTCCGTTCCGCGCTCGTGGCCGTCGCTGCGCTCCTCCTGCCATCAGCGGTCAATGCTCAGTGGCTGACACAGCCGACCGCCGGCATTCCGCGCGGCGCCGACGGAAAGCCGAACCTCTCGGCTGCAGCGCCTCGCACGCATGATGGCAGGCCGGACCTGTCAGGGCTCTGGCACGTCACACCGAAGTACGACACCGACTTTACAGCGTCTGACGCGCAGTCATGGGCGCAGGAGAAAGCACGGGAGCGCGAAGCGAACCCCGCTGCCGATTCGTGGTCGACACTGTGTCTCCCTCCGGGGCCCATGATCAGTTTCACCGGTCCGCTCAAGATCATTCAGACCCCTCATCTCGTGACGGTCCTGTACGAGGTGCCCAACAACTTCCGTCAGATCTTCATGGATGGCCGAGCCCTGCCCGTTGATCCCAACCCGACGTGGCAGGGATATTCAGTCGGCCGCTGGGAAGGCGACGTGCTGGTTGTCGAGACGATCGGGTTCAACGACAGATCGCTCGTCGGTCGTCCGGCGCACCCGCATACCGAGGCGCTCCGAATCACGGAGCGCTATCGACGCCGCGATTTCGGCCACATCGATCTGCAGATGACCGTCGATGATCCGAAGACGTTTACGCGGTCGTGGACGGTGACGACAGAACTGATCTACGACGCCGACACTGAGCTGCTGGAGTTCGTCTGCAACGAAAACGAAAAGGATCGTCAGCACTTCGTGCATACACCGGGTACGCAGACCTCGGAGATCCACGTGGATCCCGCCGTGCTCGGGAAATACACCGGCGTCTACGAGGTGATGACGCCGCGCGGCAAGTCGACGGCGACGGTTTCGGTCCAGGGCGATCAGCTGATGGTCGATGTCGTCGGCTTCGGAAGCGGGCGGATGGTTCCGCAGACGTCGACGATGTTTGCCTTTCGCGGCGCCGTCATCGAATTCGTGCCGAATGAGACAGGCGAGGTCACGCATCTCATTGTCCACGCTGTCGAGGGTTCCTTCAAGGGGCCGCGCATCGATGCGCGAAAGCCGTAGTCGATCTCCGGTCGACGAAGCGAACGGATAGAATCAGCCCGCCCGGATGGAGCTTCCCCCCGGAACACCGCTCGGTCCGTATTCGATCCGGTCTCTCATTGGTGCCGGCGGGATGGGCGTGGTCTATCGCGCCCACGACTCCAAGCTTCGTCGCGAAGTCGCGCTCAAGGTGTTGCCGCACTCGCTTGCGGCCGATGTGGAGCGGCGCGACCGCCTCCGGCAGGAAGCCCTGATACTCGCTGCGGTCAATCATCCGTCGATCGCGTCGATCTACGACCTTCACGATGCCGACGACGTCGTCGCCCTCGTGATGGAACTGGTGGACGGGCCGACGTTGGCCGATCGGATTGCGGCCGGCCCTCTTCCTGTTTCTGAGGCGCTGTCGATTGCGGCTCAGGTCGCCGACGCGCTCGAGGCCGCGCACGAGAAAGGCATCGTCCATCGGGACCTCAAGCCCGCCAACATCAAACTGACAGGCGACGATCGAGTCAAGGTGCTCGACTTCGGTCTGGCCAAGGCGCTCACGCCCCATTTCATCGACGGCGCAAACTCGCCGACCGTGTCGATGATCGCGAGTCGAGTCGGTGCGATTCAGGGAACGCTTGGCTACATGAGCCCTGAACAGGCCAAAGGGAGCGCGCTCGACAAACGTGTCGACATCTGGGCTTTTGGTTGCGTCCTGTTTGAAATGCTCACGGGTCGGCCGGCGTTCACCGGCAACGACGTGCCGGAGTTCATTGTGGCGGTGATGACGCGCGAGCCAGACTGGGCTGCACTGCCGGTCGTGACGCCGCCGCGTATCGTGGAACTGCTGAAACGCTGCCTGAAGCGCCAGCCGCGTGAGCGGCTGCGTGACATCGGAGACGCCCGTCTCGAGATCGATGCGGCTCGTTCAGGCGATGCGCGGCCGGCCGCCGCCGTCGCGTCATCGACCGACATCAGGTTCCAGCGCCTGACCGACTTCGTCGGGATGAACGAAGCCCCTGCCATCTCACCCGACGGAAAAATGGTGGCGTTTGTCTCGGCGGTTGATGGACGACGACAGATCTGGATCCGTCTCCTCGTCGGTGGCGGTCCGCCGCTGCAGTTGACGCGCGCGGACGCCGATCACGAGCATCCCCGATGGGCCCCTGATTCGGGCGCGTTGATCTATTACACGCGCTCGAACGAGCCCGACGCGTCCGGGATGTTATGGGAGGTTCCTGCCCTCGGCGGCCCACCTCGCCCAATCGTCGCGGCGCTCGGCGGCGGCGACATCAGTCACGATGGCCGTCGCATCGCGGTGTTTCAGGCGGTGAACGGATCTGTGGAGCTGGCGGTGGTCTCCCGCGATGGAGTGCTCGTGGGATTCGTCCGTCCGCTGCCCGCGATGGTCAGTTGTGACTGTCCACGATGGTCGCCCGACGATCGGTTCATTGCGTTTCAGGTGCACGTCACCGCGTATTTCGATCAGCGGATCTGCGTCGTCTCTGTCGATCGCGGTCCCGTTCGCGATGTCGTCCGCGGGACGATTCTGAAAGGCGTTACCTGGCTGCCTGATGGGCGTGGCCTGGTCTACAGTTCGTCAGCGGGAACATCGCTGCCTTATCCACCCACGTTCAATCTTCGCGTGGTGGACATCGCCGGCGCCACCGATCGCCAGTTGACGTTCGGCGACGCGTCGCATGTCGAGCCGGACATGCACAGCTCGGGGCGGTTGTTGGCGTCGCGGATTCGCGGCCGATCCGACATCTGGCGCATTCCAACCGTGGGCTCACCATCCGAGAACACACGCGATGTCGTTCGCGTGACGCGCCAGGCGGGACGGGTGCAGACACCATCGGTGAGCCCGAATGGACGCGAGGTCGTCTATCTGTCGGACAGCGGAGGTCACGGCAATCTCTGGGTGGCGGCGACGGATGGTCGCAGCGTCAGGCAGATCACGTTCGAGCAGGACCATCGCGTCAACATTGGCGTTCCGGTCTGGGCGCCGGCCCGGAACCGCATCACGTTTCTGGTGACTCGCGACGGTGTGAGCGGACAGTGGATCGTCAACAGCGATGGCAGCGGCCGGCGGGACCTGCAGACGCCAGGCGTGCACGGCTGCTGGTCGGGAGACAGTCGATGGCTGTATTACTCCCCGCCGAACGAACGTCCGTGGCGGATCGTGAAGCGGCCGATAGACGGCGGTGAGCCGATCGAGGTGCGCAATGACAACGCCATCTCGCCGGCGGTCGCACGCGATGGGTCGACGATGTACTACTTCGGGCTCGTCGATCAGGGCGAGGGCAGTCACGGCGATTGGGAGATTCGTGTGGCGCGTCCCGAGCAGGGTGCTTCGACGACGATCGGCCGGATCGCGGGCACGCGGGTGCCGATTTCATCCATCCTCGTTCACATGTCTCTGTCACCGGACGGCTCCTGTCTCGCCATGCCGCTCACCGATGGTTCGACGACGAACCTGTGGGCGCAGCCGACAGACGGCGGAGCGATGAAACCGCTCACCGACTTTGGCGCGCGCGCGACGATCATCAGTCGCCGCATCGCGTGGGCGCCGGACGGTCAATCGCTGTATGCCGCCATCGAGGAGATGGATGCCGATGTGGTGTCGATAGAGGGACTGCTGGGATAACACTGCGGATCAGCAGACGCATGGCTGTGTTCCATACAGCTCTACAGATTGACATCGGGTAAAATCTTGAGACGCGCACGCAACGCGATCGAGCGGTGATCGCTTGCCGCGCTCCTCACACAAACCGAGCTGTTTCAGACGCGAGAGAAGCACTTGTGCGAGGCTTCTATTCGCGTGCTTAGGGGAATTCTGTGTTTCAACGCAAGTCGCCGCGCCCCCGCCTCCTCTGGATTGCCACCATCGTCGTCGCCCTGATCGCCGCCATCGCTGCGGTTGTCGTGGTTCGCTACGAGCGGGCCACCACGCGCACAGCTGTGGCGTTCTCCGATTTTCTGAACGATGTGCAGGCGAACCGGATCAGTTCCGTGACGGTCGACGGCGATCTCATCCTTTTCGCGCGCCGCGACGGCACGCGCGCGGAGGCCGTCACGCCCCACAGCTACATGACGACGAACCCGTCGCTCGTGACGCGCCTGATCGAGCGCGGCGTGCGCTTCGACGTCAGTCGCAATGATCCGTCCCCCCTGGCCAGCTATGCCCCCTTTGTCATCGGCCTGTTCGTGTTCAGCCTCCTGGGCTTCTTCCTCTACCGCGTCGTCACGGGACGCGTGCCGACGCTCGAAAAGGCGAAGACGATCGATCCACAGCTTGTGACCGTTACCTTCAACGATGTCGCCGGCGTCGACGAGGCGAAGGACGAGGTGCGAGAGATCGTCGACTTCCTCAAGAGCCCGGAGCGATTTGCTTCGGTCGGCGGACGGATTCCACGAGGCATTCTCCTGGTCGGACCGCCGGGCACCGGCAAGACGCTGCTCGCGCGATCGATGGCCGGCGAGGCCGGCGTCCCCTTCATCTCCGCCAGTGGATCCGACTTCGTCGAGATGTACGCAGGCGTTGGCGCATCTCGCGTTCGCAAGCTGTTTCGTGAAGCGCGTCGTCACCCGTCGTGCATCATCTTCATCGACGAGCTCGATGCCGTCGGACGCAACCGCGGCGGCAACTCCGTGACGCACGAGGAGCGCGAGCAGACGCTGAACCAGCTCCTGGTGGAAATGGACGGCTTCTCACGCACCGACAGCATCGTCGTGGTCGCGGCCACCAATCGAGCCGATGTCCTGGATTCGGCGCTCCTGCGGCCGGGCCGCTTCGATCGTCAGGTCACCGTCGGCAATCCCGATCTGAAGGGCCGCGAGCAGATCCTTCGCGTGCACACGCGCAAGATGGCGCTCGACCCCGACGTCGATCTGCGATCGATCGCGCGCGGCACGCCCGGCTTCTCGGGCGCCGATCTCGCCAATGTCGTGAACGAAGCCGCGCTCACCGCGGCGCGCAATGGTCGTTCGACAGTCGCCAACGCGGACCTCGACGCCGCACGCGACAAGGTCCTGATGGGCGTCGAACGGAAGTCGGTGGTCATGAGCGAGCACGAGCGCGTGACGTGCGCCTACCACGAGTCGGGACACGCAGTCGTCGCGGCGATGCTGCCCGATGCCGATCCGCTGCACAAGGTCACGATCATTCCCCGCGGCCGTGCCCTCGGCGTGACCATGCAGCTGCCCGAGGCCGATCGCTACTCGCACTCCAAGCCGTACATCGAATCGCAGATTGCCATCCTGATGGCCGGGCGTGTCGCAGAGGAGCTGTTCCTGCGCCAGATGACCAGCGGCGCGGCCAACGATATCGAGCGCGCCACCGAGCTCGCACGCAAGATGGTCTGCGAGCTGGGCATGTCCGAGCTCGGGCCGATTCACTTCCGTCGTCCAACGAGTGCCTGGGAGAGCGATGGCGGCGGGGCCGGATTCAGCGAGGACGCGGCACGACGCGTCGACGACGAGATCCGCGCGCTCGTGATGCGCGGCTACGAGACCGCGCGCGTGATCGTGAACAAACAGCGCATTGCGGTTCGCGCGCTGGCGCTCGAACTGCTGGAAGTGGAATCGGTGGACGCCGATCGTCTGAAGCAGATCCTCGCAGAGCACGTGCTACCCGGAGCGACCGCGCCCACGGCGCAGCCGGACGCGCTGCCAATGATGTAAGAGGCGCGTCTGCGACCTCTCTGACCCGCGTCAGCGGGCTCGAACCGACTACCGGCAGCCGACGTTCCGTCCGCTCTTGAGCACAGTAATCCCAACAGCGGACAGGTCCCGGTAAGACAGCGCGGAAAATTCCGCGTAACAGGCGGCACGCGGATTGATTAGCGCTGGCGCATCTCGGTACTCCAAGGAGGCGAGGTGCGAGCGTTCTCCGCCATCGGCGAGATCCTCCGGGACGTGCGCTTCGGCGTACGTCTGATCGGCAGGCAGCCAGGCACGACCGCGATCATCGTCTTGTCGCTGGCGCTCGGCATCGGCGCCAACACGATGATCTTCAGCCTCGTGAACGCCATCCTCCTGCGGTCGCTGCCATACCCCGACCCGGAGCGCCTCGTCATGCTCTGGTTCACCCCTCCGAACCAGCCCGATCAGAACGGGCTGGCCAACGCGGGCATCTGCATGGACGTGCCGAAGCTCAGATCCTTCTACGAGCACGCTGGGTGCTACGTCGGCGTTGAAGCCAATGTCGCAGACACCGACGAGCCGAAGACCGGTCCGGAATGGCTTCAGGGAGAGATGCTCACGTTCGCGGCGACGCAGGCGATCGGCGTGCCGCCGATCATGGGCCGGTGGTTCACGGAGGCCGAAGACAATGTCGCGGCCGATCGAGTCATCCTCATCAGCTACGACCTGTGGCAGCGTCGGTACGGCGGGGTGCCCGACGTGCTCGGGAAACATCTCAGAGTGGCTGACTTCGGGGGTAACGACACGCCAAGCACCATCATCGGCGTCATGCCGAAGGGCTTTGCCTTCGCGAACCCGACGTCGGACTACTTCGTTCCGCTGCGCCAGACCGGTCGGCTGCGGGGGAGTCCCCCTCGGAATCGCCGGGTCGTCGCGCGCATGAAGCCGGGTGTCACCCTGGCGCAGGCGCAGGAAAGCGCCAAACGGCTGGCCACGCGTTTTGCCAACGACTCGCCTCTCAACAAGGGGTGGGGCGTACGGGTGCAGCCTCTCACTGAATCGCTCGTTGGGTTCCTGCGCGCACCATTCCAGATTCTCGAGGCCACTGCGGCGCTCGTGCTGTTGATCGCATGCGCCAACGTTGGCGGGCTCCTGCTCGCCACGGGTGCCGCGAGACAGCGCGAGTTTGCGGTGCGCGCGGCGTTGGGGTCGGGTCGCTGGAGAATCGTGAGGCAACTGTTGACCGAAAGTGTGGTGCTGGCCGCGCTCGGCGCTCTCGTCTGTCTCGTGCTGGTTGCGTCGGGGTTGAACGGGCTCGTGAACTGGCTGCCCTCGTCGCTGCCACGCTTGAACGAAGTGGGTCTGGACTCGCGCGTGCTGCTCTTCACTGTTGCCGTTGCGCTGGCCACGGCCCTGGTCTTCGGATGCCTGCCGGCGCTTCAGAGCTCCAAGCTGAATCTCGCCACGGCGTTCAAGGTTGGAAGCCGCACCGCTACCGCGTCGCCGGGACGCCTTCGTCTTCGCAGCGCGTTCGTCGTGCTGCAGATTTCAGCCGCGATGGTGCTTCTGGCCGGCGCCGGTCTGCTGATGAACAGCCTGCTGCGGCTGCACAGCGCCAATGTCGGCTTCGATCCGCGAAATCTGACGACGTTTCAGATGTCGTTCTCGGGCCGTGAGTTCTTCGGATCCACTGGCCGTCAGACGCCGTCCGGTTCGGCGGAAATGGAGTTGAACCCCAGGATCGTTTCGATGACCGCGCAGATACGCGAACGGCTCCTGGCCATCGGCGGCGTCGAGGCGGTGTCGTTGGTCGGAGGCACGTCGCCATTGAGCCCCGGAGGCCGGACATATCCGTTCGCGATCGAGGGCAAGCAGCCTTCGTCAGCAAGGGACGTGCTGAGCGCGCGCTGGTATTCGATCGGAGCGGGCTACTTCCAGGTGCTCGGTGCAGCGATTCTCCGCGGTCGCGAATTCACCGAGAACGACTCGTTGTCCGGTCTTCCGGTCGCGCTCATCAACGAGACGATGGCGCGCCGCTTCTGGCCTGATGAAGATCCGATCGGCCAGCGGATCGTCGTCGACTTCTTCAACGACCCGCCCCGGGAGATCGTCGGCATCGTTCCTGACATCAAGCCTGGTGTCTACGATCTCAGCGCACAGCCTCAGATGTTCGTGCCTTATGCGCAGCTGCCCACTCTGCAGGCGGGTGTCACCGCGTTCGGCCTCCAGCAGGTGACCTTTGTCGTCCGGTCACGCGCGCCGATTGAAGACTGGCTGCCTGCGGCGCGCAAGAGCGCGACGGCCATCGATCCTTCGCATGCGATCACCTCGGTGCGCAGGCTCGAGGATTTTGCCGTGCAGCAGACCCAGGGCTTCCGGCAGTATGTGATTCTGCTCGCCGCATTCAGTGCCATCGCGCTCGTGCTCGCCGCCGTGGGCGTCTACGGCGTGATGAGCCATCAGGTAGCGCAGCGTACGAACGAGATCGGGATCCGCGTCGCTTTTGGTGCGTCGGCCCGTGATGTCCTGAGGGAGGTACTCCGACGCGGGGTCATCGTGATCGGCATCGGGATGGCGATCGGCCTGGCGGCCTCGCTCGGGCTGACGCAGGTGATTCGCAGCGCGTTGTTCGGCGTGACCGCGACCGACCCGCTCACCTTCGGTATCGTGCTTCTGTTCCTCTTCACGGTGGCGTTCGTTGCCTGTTACGTGCCTGGCCGGCGGGCGCTCAGGGTCGACCCGCTGGTGGCGATGAAGCATGAATAGCTGACGCGATCGCTTAAGAACACCGAGCCTAGAAATCAGGCCCGGCGTGGATCGTGTCGGCTATCGCTTCACCCGCGACTGGCAGCGTGATGCTTTGTTCGACGGGTCGGTTGGATCGAGCGTCGCGCCGCGGCCCCGGATGTCGCGATATGCCTGATGGCACGCCGCACAGGCGTCCGAGAGGTCGCCGGTCGCCTCGGACACGGCGTCCTGGCTTCTCGATTGCGATGCGCGATATGTTTTTTTCGATACGGCAATCAACTGCTCGGTGAATTTGATCCAATCCGGATCGGTCACGGGGGCCAGCCGCCCGTTCTCGCATCGGATTCCAGGGGTCAACATCAGCGGTGACGCGTCGGCGAGGGCGATTGCCGCGTTGTCGACCAGTTGCCAGCCGCCATAGATGCCCGCACCCCAGTCGACGAACGAGAAGCCGGCCGACTGCGTGCTGGTCGACGGCGGCGGCGCCGGCGCGCCGGGATCGTGCGTCTGCACGGTGAAGATCAGATTCGAGTTCGGGAAGAAGATGCCGCGCATCAACTGCGCCATGTTCCCGAGCGGCGGATACGCACGCGCCTGCGCGGTCGCTGCGCTTGCATCCGCTGGTTTCGACGGCCATCCGATTGCATTCAACGCTTCATCGGTCGACGCCAGCTCGGTAGCGCCAGCGCGGAAACCACCAGTCTTCAGGATGAGCGCGACCAGATCGACCGACTGCGCCGCGGTCAGATCACCGGGCTTGTCGGCAGGCATCGTGTTGCGGATCTTCGTCACCAGGGTCGACAGCGGCTCGGTGCGCCAATTGCTCACGAACACGTCGCCGACGAGCGGCGGTGCCTGACCGCCACTCAACATGTTGCCATGACAGGACGCGCACCGCTTCGCGTAGAGCGCCTGACCACGTTCGGCCTGCGCAGTCGAGTACACGCCTTCCTGCACCGTCCGCCGCGTCTGAGTCTGCGCCTGTCCGTCCCACATCACGACGAGCGCCACGATCAGCAGGGCGTGTCTACTCGAGGCGTTGAAACGGGCGCGTGCCATCAGCTGATGCATGACGAAAGCATACCCTCACTTCGCTTGCACGCGCACCGACCGGAATCAGGATCGCACCGGCCCGCTTATCGTCCGAGCGCTAGCGCGAGGGCAACGATTGCCGTGATCAGCGCGATCGTGCTCGTCCCGATCACGACCGGCAGCGTGAGGGCCGACTCCTGCAGGGCGGCAAGTCGGAACGCACGGTCGAACGTCTGCGCTCGCGCAGGCGTGTCGAACAGCGATTGACGCATCACCCGTTTGCCCGCCAGTACCTCGCGCATCCCTTCTTCGAAATGACGCTGATGAATCGCCTTCGATGCGTCGCGCCCCGGCTCCTCGGCCGCGGCCATCGCCGCCTTGAGCACGGCGTTCCTGATGTCGCCGCCGCTCGCCTCGAATGCTTCGGCGAGCGCACGGAAATCGACGTCGTCGCCGAGTGGGGTGAGGATCGGGTGGACCTGCACGCGCCAGATCTGCTCGCGTTCCTCGACGCCGGGCATCTCGAACAGGATGTGCGTGCGGATCCGGCGCTCGAACGCCGGATCGAAGTTCGCTGCCAGGTTGGTTGCGAAGATGACGACGCCGGCGAAGCGCTCGAGCTCCTGCAGCAGCACGTTGATCACGGCGTTGGCTTCGCGGATGAAACCGTGGTCCACTGACGTCGACCGTCGCGAGGCGATGGCGTCCGCTTCGTCGAAGAGCAGCACCGCGTCTTCCTTGCGCGCGAGCCGGAACACCGCGGAGATGTTCTTGGCGGTTTCGCCCATCCACATCGATTCCACTTCGGCGTAGCGGACGATGAGCAGACGCCTGCCGAGGGCGTGGGCAATGGCTTCGGCGCAGATGGTCTTGCCGGTGCCGGGCGGGCCGGCGAAGTTGAACGCGAGCGCAAGGCTGGTCGGATGTCGTTCCCGAAGCCCCCATCGGTTGAAGATGAGATCGTGCCGGGTCACGTGCGCGAGCGCCTGATCGAGTGACCGGCGCGTGGCAAGAGGAAGAATCACGTCCTCGAACCGTCGTTGAGGGACGACGGCTTCGACGATGCGGCGGGAATCGACCGCACTGCTGAGAATCCGGAGAAGCGGGTTGGACATGCCAAAAGCGTATCGCACCGACTGACGCCAGCAGGATCGCACCGCTTAAAATGGAATTTATGGTCCTCCGTTCCCTTTCGGCGGTATTCCTTGCCCTTTTCGTCAGCGCCCTGTTCAGTACGTCGGCGCCCATGCACGCCCAGTGGCTGAAGTACCCCACCGCGGGCGTGCCGCGGACGCCGGACGGGAAGCCCAATCTGTCGGCACCGACTCCCCGAACCAAGGACGGCAAGCCGGACTTCTCCGGAATGTGGTTGACCGGCGACGCGCCGCCTTGTCCGCCGCCGAACGGCAGCGCTGCCTTCATCGACTGTGGAATCGAGTTGCCCATCTCGGTCCTGGGGTTCAACATGGGGGCAAAGATGCCCGGCGGATTGCCCTTTCAGCCCTGGGCCGCAGCGCTGGTGAAGAAGCGGACCGCGGAGAATTCGAAGGACGATCCGCACGCGCGCTGCCTTCCTGATACGTTCCTGCGCGCCTACGGCCTGCCGCACATCCAGAAGTTCATCCACGTTCCCGGTCTTCTGGTGATGCTGGACGAGGTCAATGCCGGCTATCGTCAGGTCTTCACCGACGGACGCCCGCTGCCGGTCGATCCGGTGCCCGCGTGGAATGGCTATTCGACGGCGAAGTGGGAGGGCGATACCCTGGTCATCGACTCGATTGGGTTCCGCGATGATCTCTGGTTGGACATGGCCGGCTCGTTCATCACCGAGCAGGCCAAGGTCCAGGAGCGCATCCGCCGGCCCGACTACGGCCACCTGCAGATCGAAGCGACCATCGACGATCCGAAGGCGTACACGAAGCCGTGGACGGTCACGATGAACCAGCGCATCGTCGTCGACACGGAACTGGTGGACGAGATCTGTCTGGAGAACGAGAAGTCATCGCAGCGCATGAGGTGAGGCGTTGCCGTTGTTGATTGCGCTACACTTCATTCCGCGGTGAACGACGCGATTTCAGACGCCCAAGACGACATCCCGCGTGCCCGGACGACGCCACTGCTCGCGTCCCTGGGGTATTGGAGTTTCCGGAATCGATCGTGGCTGCCGGTTCCACTGGGCCTCGCCATGCTGGCCGTCAAGCCGGATACCTCCAACATCACGAGAATCGCTCTGGGCATTGCCTGCGTTCTGACGGGACAGGTGCTTCGCTTGTGGGCGGTGCGCCACATCGGGGGCGTGTCGCGCACGCGCACGACGCGGCTCGGCCCGCTCGTGTCGACTGGACCGTACGCGCACACCAGGAATCCGATCTACACCGCGAACTGGTTTCTCTGGACCGGTGTTGCCGTGAGCTCGTGCCTCGACTGGATGATTCCGTTGACGTGGGCGATGTTCGCGATGCATTACGGCACGATGGTCCGATGGGAAGAGCACGTGCTCGCGCGGCGCCACCCGGGAAAGTACGATCGCTACGCCGCCGACGTTCCCCGCTGGTGGCCGCGGATTGCCCCGGTCGAGACGACGCCCCGCGTGCTGCATACATGGCCGCAAGTCCTGTTCAGCGAACGCGGCACAATCGCCGCACTCGCTGTGATCGCGCTCCTGCTCGCTGCCCGGCGATTCATCGGATAGCCGTGGACCAAGACTTGGACCAGAGGACCGGACCAAGAACCAAGCACGAAGGACCAGGGACGCGCGCTACAGCGATATGAAATGGGCGCCTAGTCCGCCGTTCGCACGAGAGCGACCATCATCCCGCCGCGGATCGGGATCGGCTGCAACGCGTATTGCGATCGGCCGTGGCGTCCAACCACCGTCCATCCCGCAGCTTCGCCAACCGCCGCGCCGAAGACGACGTCGCTGAGGAAGTGTCGGTTGTCGACCAGCCTCGACGTCGCGATGTAGGACGCGGCTACCAATGCCGGCCACGAGGCGCGGTATCCGAGATGACGTTCGAGTACCGATGCCGCGGCGAAGGCGCTCGCGGCATGGCCCGAAGGGAATGCGCAGCATTCACCGGTTGGACGGTCTCGCCGCACCGAGACCTTGATCCCGTTCACGATCGCCTGCGTCACGATCTGCGTCCGCATCAAGTCGAATCCGAGATGCGACACCTTATTCGTACGCGATCCATTGGGCTGCGGCGGCAGCACATAGCGTCCGACGATCCAGAGCCCCACTGCGGAGCCCGCCTGAAAGTACGCACTCCCGATCACTTTCCCGACCGCGAAGAACTTGTTGGCCGCATCGTTGCCGACGATATGGCTCTCGACATAGTCGTCTGCAGGATGCACGGCGAGCGCGAGTGCACCACCGCCCGCGAGAAAGACCCACGTCGAGCGCCGCTGCGGGAACAAGGCGAAATCACGTCCCGTGTCCTTGACCAGCGTCGTCCAGCCGGTGCCCTCCGGTGGCGGCGCGGGTTTCTCCTGTTGGTCTTGTGCGGGTTCAGGCGCGACTGATGAGAGTTCCTGCGCGGCCGTACGTGATGCGAGCGCGAGAACGAGTGCAAGAGCGAGAACGCCCCTCCGACATGAGAGCATGCCCCATGCTATACCCGCCACTTCGTTGACTCCGAACGATCGTTGTCAGAACATTGGGCGCCATGGGAGCGGACGTGGGACTGCACGCGACTGAAGGCCTGACGTTTGGCGCGATGTTTTCAGCTGACTGGTTGTTGGGGCAGAACCGCATGGAGCGCGTCGCAGCTGCGAAGAAGGACAAGTCGTCGGGACATTCGTTGGAATTGGCGCTGGCAGCCGCGCACGATGCGGAGCATTTCGCGTGAATCTGCAGAAGCGCTGACAGAGCTGGCGACGCTTCACGAGGGGATGGCCGAAGTCGCGGCGACGGCCAAGCGGTAAGGACGGTCCGGCTGCCTTCGACTGCGCTCAGACCAGCTGCACCTCATCGACCCCGATACCCTGCTGGCGTCCGGTCACGACCGTCCCGAGGAGGTCTTCGAGATAGGGACCGATCGAGGCGATGTCAGTTCGAGTCAGTGTCATGCCATCGCCTGAGACGAGCAGGTCGAAATCGAGGGTTGACACTGCGCGAACCCAGCGAGCGACTTCCTCGATCGAAGTGGTGATGCGTCAGTAGCACGTAACGCACCGGAACTCCCGGGTACCGCATCTCGAACTCCTGCCGTAGCCACTTGGCAGGGGGACGATCAGGTTATCGGCAGCGAGGAGGTCCGCCCAAAGGCGGACACTACGTACGCGGACCCTACGTACTGCGCATCCAGGCTTGGAGCTTCGCGACGTCTTTCTTCACGGTGTGCGACGCCGCGGCGAGGACGACCGCAAGAATCGTGGCGAGCGACGGGACGATGTACATCGCGGTGTGCAGGCCATCGCGCCGGAAGGCTTCGAGACTCCGGATATCGAATCCTTTCGGCTGGCCGATGAGGCTGCGCATCTCGCCGAGCACGAGCGCGCTGAACGGCAGCGGATCGGCAGCCCCGGCGGCGCTCGCCGCCTGGAACGTGAAGTAGTCGCTCGCGAGACCGGTGCCGATCGGACCGAGCGACGCGCCCAGCACGTACATCGCGAAGAAGTAGAGCGCCATCGCCGTACCGCGCAGCGACGGTTCGACGACGTCGTGGATGGTGGAGTAGACGGTGGAGTAGTACGCGTACATCACTCCGCAGCCGGTCCCCATCAGCAGCGCGAACGTGACGATGTCGCCGCCCGGCCGCAGCAGCGCGAGATACATGAGCGGGAAGGCGATGACGATCGACGCCGTGCCGACCAGCAGTCGACCATCGACGCGACGCTGATACAGGTAATCGGCGAGCGCTCCGCCTCCCACCAGGCCGATGACGCCGGAGAAGCCGTACACCACTGCTGCGAGCCAGCCCGCGCTCGTGAAACTCATCGCGTGGACGCGAATGAGAAACGGGGCCAGGAACGCGCCGAGCGCGTACATGTTGAAGTTGTGCAGCGCGCCGGACGCGATGACCCACCACATCGTCGGCGTCGAGAGCACGAGTCGATAGGGCGATCCTGCACGGCGTCTCGTGCCGACTGCATGCGCTTCGGCCATGCCGCGCGTCGGCTCTCGCATGAACAGCGCGGCGACGGCGCACAGCAGTCCCGGTACGGCAGCAACGTAGAACGCGTTTCGCCATCCCCAGTTCTGCACCAGCCATCCGCCAGCGCCGTTGGCCAGCCCCAGCCCGAGGGGAAGCCCCAGCATCCAGAACGCCACGGCGCGCGCCCGTGAGGACGAGGGAAAGAAGTCGCCGAGCAGCGACGTCGATGCCGGCGAGCACGTCGCCTCGCCGATGCCGACGCCAAGGCGCGCCATCGCCAGCTGTCCGAAGTTCCGTGCGAGGCCCGATGCCGCGGTCAGCAGGCTCCAGACGAAGACGCCGGCCGCAAGCAGCCAGCGTCGATCTGCCTTGTCAGACAGCCGGCCAAGCGGAATTCCTACGACCGCGTAGAGCAGCGTGAACACCGTGCCGAGCAGACCCAACGCGGTATCGCTGAGCGCCCATTCGCGTCTGATGCCTTCGCCGACGCCGCCAATGATCTGGCGATCGAAGAAGTTCATCAGGTTGATGGCGAACAGCACGATGAGGGCGTAGCGCGCGCCGGCAGCGACGACCGCTGTTTGCGTCCGGGCACGGTCGGGAGAAAGTGCTGTCTGCGGCATCTGCCCACTCCCGTGATCGCACGTATCAGAACGGGTATCGTCCGGCGGCGATGACGGTGTCTGCAACCAGCCGTCGCGCCGCGATTGTATCCAGACTCGTGCGCGCGGCGAACCGGCCGACCGCTTCGCCGAGTTCTGCCAGCTGCCCGCCTCGGGCCGCGAGGGCAGCCACGACCCGCTTGGCCGAGAGCGCGACTCGGTCGGCTGCGTCGTTTGCGTAGAGCCGCGCGATCTCGATCGGCATCCGGCTTCGTTCGGGCGACGCGCTGATCATGAGCTTCTCCGCGCGGCCGATTGCGCTTTCCGACGCGTAGATCTCGATGATCATGTCGGCGATGTGTCCGAGGATTTCCTGCTCGTCTTTCAGCGCGTCGCGATGGACGTCCGACGCGTGCCCGAGCGTCGCGACCGCCAGACGCTTGGCGTGAACCAGCAGTGCCCGTTCACTGCCGAGCGAGCCCTGCATCGCATCCGTCTGGAGGAGGGAGGCGAGCGCGCGTCTGGCGCCGTCGCGCGTGAAGAGTCCCGGTGCCTGCTTCAGCAGACGCGTCGGAATGATCAGGCGATTGATCTCGTTCGTGCCCTCGTAGATGCGGGTGATGCGGGCATCGCGGTAGGCGCGTTCGACCGGGAACTCGCGCGAGTAGCCGTTGCCGCCGAAGACCTGCACCGCTTCGTCGACCGCAAACGCCAGCGTCTCGCTCGTCCAGACCTTGTTGATCGAGCATTCGACGGCAAAGGCTTCGATCGTCTTCAGCACCTGTGCGCTGTCGTCCCGGTCGACGAGCTCGAGCGCGCGATCGACGTCGCCGATGGCGCGATAGACCATCGCGTCGCCCACCCAGCAGCGCACCGCCATCTCACCGAGCTTCTGCTTGACGAGTCCGAAGTCGCAGATGGGGCGCCCGAACTGCTGGCGGCTCTTTGCGTAGTCGACCGACCAGTCGAGCGCGCGCCGGGCGCCGGTGATGTTGCGCGTGCCGAGCTTCACGCGCCCGAGATTGAGGATGTTGAAGGCGACTTTGTGTCCCTCGCCAATCGTGCCGAGAACGTTCTCCACCGGCACGTGCACGTGATCGAGCATCAACGCGGTGGTCGACGAGCCATCGAGTCCGAGCTTGTGCTCGTCGCGCCCGCTCACCACGCCCATCGTCCGTTCGACCAGGAAGGCAGTGAATTTCTCGCCGTCGACTTTGGCGAAGATGGTGAAGAGATCGGCAAACCCGCCGTTGGTGATCCACGCCTTCTGCCCGTTGAGCACGTAGTGTCGACCGTCGGACGTGAGCCTGGCGGTGGTGCGCGCCGCTCGCGCATCGGAACCCGAGTGCGGCTCGGTCAAGGCGTAGGCGCCGATCAGCTCGGCGCTTCCCAGGCGTGGGAGATAGCGGGCCTTCTGTTCCTCAGTGCCGTAGTACACGAGCGGCAGCGTCCCGATCGACGTGTGGGCGCCCAACGATCCGGCGAACGAAGGATTCATCGAGATCTGCTCGCCGACGTAGGCCGCGCTCACCTTGTCGAGGCCGAGGCCCCCGTGCGCGGCGGGAATCTCGAGTCGCGTGAGATCGAGCGCTGCCGCCTTCTGCATGAGCCGGCGCGTCAGAGCCCAGTCATGCGCATACAGATCCTCTTCGTGGGGCAGGACCTCGTTGCGCATGAATTCGGCGGCGGTGCGGCCAAACAGCTGCTGTTCCTCGCTCAAGTCGTCGCGCGTGAACAGATCGTCCGCGCGTACCGTTTGCGTGAGGAAGCCACCTTCACGGGTAATATCGTCGACGTAAGCCACCTGCGCACCCTCAAAGAACGCGTTTTGCCTTCGGTGGTTGACAGACCTACCGACCGGTCAGTATATAGCCTCAGCGCATGCGGACACTCCACCAATTGTTCGATCTCACCGGCCGTGTCGCCATCATGACCGGCGGCTCGCGAGGGTTGGGGCTGGAGATGGCGGAAGGGCTGGCCGAAGCCGGTGCCGCCGTCATGCTCTGCGCCCGTCGCGACGAATGGCTCACGCCGGCGATTGCCGCCATGACGGAGCGGGGCTTCACGGTCGATGGCATGCAGTGCGACGTCGCCAGGGCTGATCAAGTGCAGGCCGTGGTCAGCGAGACGGTACGCAAGCACGGTCGCGTCGACATCCTCATCAACAATGCCGGAGTCAGTTGGGGGGCCCGGCCGGAGGCGATGCCGATCGAGAAGTGGCAGATGGTGATCGACGTCAACCTGACCGGAGCGTTTCTCTTCTCGCAGGCGGCCGGCCGCGAGATGCTCAAGCAGCAGTACGGACGCATCATCAACATCGCCTCGGTGGCCGGTCTTCAGGCGTCGGTCAACGGCCCCCACTATGCCGCCTACGCCGCGAGCAAGGCAGGCCTGATGGGGCTGACGCGCGAGCTGGCCGCCTCGTGGGGGCGTCAAGGGATTCGCGTCAACGCGATCGCCCCTGGCTTCTTCCATTCCCGGCTGGCGGATCCGGCCATCCCGCTGGCGGAGCCGGCCATCAAGGCATCGAGCCCGATTCCACGCGTGGGCGATGCCGGCGAGCTCAAGGGCGTCGTCGTGTTTCTCGCCGCCGACGCGTCGAACTACATCACCGGACAGGTCATCGTTGTCGACGGCGGCCGCTCGATTTCATGAGGAACTCCAAAGATGGATCACACTCGCCCGTGGCTGCGTCACTACGACTACTGGGTGCCCGCCCGGATGACATATCCAGGACGGCCCTTGAGCGACATCCTCGACGCCGCGTTCATCGAGGTGCCTGAACGTCCCGCGACCATCTTTCTCGGAGCCGAGCTGACCTATCGCGAGATCAAGACGCGCGTCGACAAGCTCGCGACCGCCTTGTCACGCCTCGGCATCTCGCAGGGCGACCGCGTCGGCATCATGCTGCCGAACTGTCCGCAGTACATGATTGCGGCGTTCGCGGTCCTGCGTCTCGGCGCGGTCGTCGTCAACATCAACCCCACCTACACCCCTCGCGAAGTGCTGCAGGTGGCCGGCGATTCGGGGATTCGCGTGGTGATGACGCTCGACCGCCTGGCGCCGATCTGGGCGGAAGTGCGCGATCGCTCGGCCGTCGAGCATGTGATCGTGACCTCGTTGAGCGAGTACTCATCGGAGCAGGCTCCGCCCCCCCGGTGCGATGGCGCGTTGACGCTCACCGGTCTCATCGCGGGAGTGTCGACGCGCGACCTGCCTCGCGTCTCGATTTCCTCGGGCGACCTTGCGGTTCTGCAGTACACAGGCGGGACGACCGGCGTGCCGAAGGCCGCCATGCTCACGCACGGCAACCTCTTCGCGAATGTCGTGCAGAACGAGACGTGGCTCTATCGGAGTCGCGTGCGGGGCGACGCGCGATATCTGATGGTGATTCCATATTTTCACATCTATGCGTTCACGGTGGGCATGTTGGGTGCCACATGGGTGGGCGGCGTGCAGATCATCATCCCCAAGTACGACGTCGAGCAGGTGCTGCTCGCGATTCGCACGCACCGGCCCACGTTCTTTCCGGCCGTGCCCACCATCTTCATCTCGATGCTCGCGCATCCGCGCGTGCAGGAATTCGAGCTCGACGAAGTGCGCACGTTCAACTCCGGCGGCGCCCCATGTCCCGTCGATGTGATCGCCGAGTTCGAGCAACGAATCGGGCGTCCCCTCAAGGAGGGGTACGGCCTCTCGGAGACGTCGCCGGTCACGCACTCGACGCCACAACTGGCGATACGCAAGCCCGGAAGTATCGGTCTGCCGCTGCCGGACACCGACATCAAGATCGTCGACGTCGAGACCGGGACTCACGGGCTGCCGGTCGGCGAATGCGGAGAGCTCTGTATCTCGGGACCCCAGGTGATGAAAGGCTACTGGAACCGGCCCGACGAAACGGCGCATGCGCTTCGCGTCGACGAGACCGGTCGCGTCTGGTTCCACTCCGGCGACATCGCCCGAGTGGACGAGGATGGGTTCACGACCATCGTGCAGCGCAAGAAGGATCTGATCATCGTCGACGGCTTCAACGTGTATCCCTCGGACGTCGAGGGCGTGTTGTACACGCACCCGGCCGTCAAGATGGCGGCGGTGATCGGCGTGCCACACGCGTATCACGGCGAGGCGGTCAAGGCGTGTGTCGTGCTGCGCGAGGGCATGAGCGCAACCGAAGCGGAGCTGCAGGCGCACTGCGCCGGCAGCCTCGCCGAGTACAAGCGCCCGCAGCAGATCGAGTTGCGCGACAGCCTGCCTCAGAGCGCGGTCGGAAAGATCCTCTACCGCGTGCTTCGTGAGGAGGTGGAGGCCAAGCGGAGCGTCGGGTGATGCCGCACTTCGTAGAGCGGGGGCTCGAGCCCCCGCGTCCCTCACCGGACTTTTTCCAGCTCCAGCCTGGCAATGGCCTCCCGATGCACTTCGTCCGGCCCGTCGGCGAGTCGGATGGTGCGCGCGTGCGCCCACGATCGAGCGAGCTCGAAATCGTCCGAGACGCCGGCGCCGCCATGCGCCTGAATCGCCCGATCGATCACCCGGAGCGCCATCCGAGGCACGACGACTTTGATCATGGCGATCTCGCCGCGGGCCGCCTTGTTGCCGACCGTGTCCATCAGCTGCGCCGCTTTCAGCGTCAGCAGACGCGCCTGCTCGATCTCCATCCGCGATTCGGCGATGTCGGCGCGGATCGTTCCCTGCTCGGCGAGCGGCTTCCCGAACGCGACGCGGGCGACGACGCGTCGGCACATCGCGTCGAGCGCGCGCTCGGCGCGGCCAATCAGGCGCATGCAGTGATGGATGCGGCCCGGGCCCAATCGCCCCTGTGCGATCTCGAATCCGCGCCCCTCGCCGAGCAGGATGTTCGACGCGGGCACGCGCACCTGGTCGAACACGATCTCCGCGTGCCCGTGCGGGGCGTCGTCGTACCCGAACACCGGCAGCGTCCGCGTGATCGTGATGCCGGGCGAGTCCATCGGCACCAGAATCATCGACTGCTGCAGGTGTCTCGGCGCTTCGGGCCGGCTCTTGCCCATGAAGATCGCGATCCGGCAGCGCGGATCACCGGCGCCCGAAATCCACCACTTGTGGCCGGTGATGACGTAGTCGGTGCCGTCGCGGACGATGCTCGAGCGGATGTTGGTGGCGTCGGACGACGCGACGTCTGGCTCGGTCATCGCGAAGCACGAACGAATCTCGCCGGCGAGCAGCGGTTCGAGCCACTGGCGACGCTGCTCGGGCGTGCCGTAGCGGACCAGCACTTCCATGTTGCCGGTATCCGGCGCCGAACAGTTGAACACTTCAGGAGCGAACGACGATCGGCCCATGATCTCGCAGAGCGGCGCGTAGGCACTATTGGTCAGTCCCTTGCCGTACTCGCTGTCGGGGAGAAAGAGGTTCCAGAGGCCGGCCGCGCGCGCTTTCGTCTTGAGCGCTTCGACGATCGGCGTCGGCTGCCAGCGATCGCCCTCGGCCACCTGCTGCCGAAACGTCGGCTCGTTCGGGTAAATGTGTTCGTCCATGAAGGCGAGCAGCCGCTCTTGGACGCCCTGGGTCTCTGAGAGCTGAGTCATGGGCGAATCATAGTCAGTGGAAGCGTGATGTGAACAGGTAACGGAGGTGACGGAGGGAACGGATTAACAGGAGCAACGGAGAAACGGAGAGCGGAGTGACTGGTAAGTGAGCAGTCAGCTCCGTTCGCCCTCCGTTACTCCGTTCCTCCTGTTAATCCGCTATCTCCGTCACCTCCGTTCCCTCAGGAGCAAATGATGTCGAGTCCAATCCACTACGAAGTCACCGATCGAGTCGCCGTGCTCACGATCGATAACCCGCCTGTCAATGCGCTCTCGCCTGCAGTGTGGCAGGGAGTCGACCAGGCTGTTGCCCGTGCTGGGGTAGACGAAGGTGTCGGTGCGATCGTGATTCGGGGCGCGGGCACGACGTTTGTCGCCGGGGCGGACATCAAGATCTTCGACGCGATTCGGACGCGCGAGCAGTCGCTGACGCGATCGGCGGGAACGCACGCGCTGCTTCGCCGCCTCGAGGACTCGTCCAAGCCGCTGGTGGCGGCAATTCACGGCAACGCGCTCGGCGGTGGCAACGAGCTGGCGATGGCGTGTCACTTTCGGGTCGCGACCGGCGATGCCCGAATCGGTCAGCCGGAGGTGATGCTGGGCATCATCCCGGGTGCCGGCGGCACGCAGCGTCTCCCCCGGCTGTGCGGTCCTGAGCTCGCGCTGCGCATGTGTACTGATGGCAAGCCGATCTCCGCGCAGCAGGCGCTCGCCCAGGGGATCATCGATCGCATCATCGAAGGCGATCTCACCGAAGCGGCGGTTGCGTTCGCGCGCGAGCAGGCCTCGAGCGGGCAGAGTCGCCGCACCCGGGAGCGCGCGGACGCGATCGCCGAGCTCGCGCGGGGGCTTGCCGCCTGTCAGGCGACGCGCGCGTCACTGCCTGCGCACGGCGGTGGATCGGCCGCGGCTCGCGCAGTCGTCGACGCGATCGAGGCCGGCCTTCAGCGAGGCTTCGACGCCGGATCCGAGCGCGAGCGCGAGCTGTTCGCCGGGTGTGTGATCTCGACCGAGTCGAAAGCACTGCGGCATCTGTTCTTTGCGGAACGCGAGGTCGCAAGAGTTCCCGGCGTGTCGAAAGAGACGCCGGCGAAGACGATCGTCTCGGCGGCGGTACTTGGCGCGGGCACGATGGGCGGCGGCATCGCCATGACCTACGCGAATGCCGGCATCCCGGTCCTGCTGAAAGACGTCGACCAGGCCGCGGTCGATCGAGGTCTGTCGACGATCCGCGCGAACTACCAGTCGTCGGTCGCCAGAGGCCGCATGACCCCGGACGCGCTCGATCGCACGATGCGCCTCATCACGCCGACCACGAACTACGACCGGTTCGACACGGTCGACATCGTGGTCGAAGCCGTGTTCGAGGACATGGAGCTGAAGAAGACGACGTTCGCCGAACTTGGCCGGGTGACGAAGCCTGAGTGCGTGCTCGCGACCAACAGCTCGACCCTCGACGTCGACGAGTTCGCGCGCGCCAGCGGTCGCCCCGAGGCGGTGATCGGACATCACTTCTTCAGCCCGGCAAATGTGATGAAGCTGCTCGAGATCGTCCGCGGCCGCGAGACCAGCCCCGACACGATCGCCACGTCGATCCGGCTGGCCAAGCGTCTCGGCAAGATCGGCGTCGTCGTCGGCAACTGCTTCGGGTTTGTCGCGAACCGCATGCTGGCGTACTACATGCGCGAGTCGTATCTGCTGTGCGAAGAGGGAGCGAGCGTCGCCGAGATCGATCAGGCGCTGACCGACTTCGGCATGCCGGTCGGTCCATTCGGCATGCAGGACATCGCCGGCATCGATGTCGGCGCACGTATCCGGCAGTACTTGCGGTCGATTGGGAAGACCCGCGCCGAGGGTCCGCAGTCCGAGCTGCCCGACCGTCTCTACGCGATCGGCCGGTACGGACAGAAGACGGGCGCGGGATGGTATCGCTACGAACCGGGAAGTCGAACGCGGATCTCCGATCCGCTCGTCGATCAACTGGCCGAGGAGGCGGCGGCTCGGCGCGGCATCGCGAGACGTCGCATTTCGAGCGACGAAATCCTCGCGCGCATCACCACCGCGCTCGCGAACGAAGGCGCTCGCGTGCTCGAGGAGGGCTATGCGATTCGCGCCAGCGACATCGATGTGATCTACTGCTATGGCTTCGGGTTCCCGAGGTATCGCGGCGGGCCGATGTTCTACGCCGACACGATCGGGCTGCCCGAAGTCCTCGCGCGCGTGAACGACTATCGCTCGCGATTCGGCGACTACTGGCAGCCGGCGCCGCTGCTCGAACGTCTCGTGGCCACGGGCCGCGGATTCTACGCCGAGTCAGAGGTAGCCGCGGGATGATTGAGATCCTGGATGTGCACAAGCTTGGCACGAGCATCGGTCGCGAGCTCGCCGTCAGCGAATGGATGGACGTGCCGCAATCGACGATCGATCGCTTTGCCGACGCGACTGACGATCGCCAGTGGATTCATGTCGATACGGCGCGCGCAGCGAAGGAATCCCCGTACGGCGCGACGATCGCGCACGGCTTTCTGACGCTCTCGCTGCTGCCCGCACTGATGCGGACGGCGCTGGTGCTGCCGCACGTCCGGCTTGCGGTCAACTACGGCCTCAACCGCGTGCGCTTCGTCTCTCCAGTCCCGGCAGGCGCCCGCGTTCGCGGGCGCTTCACGCCGATTGGCGTTTCGACCGCCGGCGATGGCATCGATGTGACGTGGGGCGTCACGATCGAACGTGAACACGGTGACAGACCGTGCTGCGTCGCCGAGTGGATCGCCCGGTACTACATGTGAAGGCTGTCCTCTGCCGCGCCTACGGGCCGCCCGCGTCGCTCGTCATCGACGATGTCCCTTCGCCCCTGCCGGGCCTGGGCGAGGTGCGCGTAGCGGTGCGCGCGGCGAGCGTCAACTTCCCCGATCTGCTGATCATCGAGAACAAGTACCAGGTGAAACCGCCGCTGCCGTTCTCGCCCGGATGTGAGGCCGCCGGTGTGATCGCGGCCGTCGGGGACGGCGTTGCTGACATCGCCCCGGGCGATCGCGTCATGGCCATCACGGGCTACGGTGCGTTCGCGGGGGAAATCTGCGTGCCGGCTGATCGGGTGTTCCAGGTTCCCGACAGCATGGACGATGAGACGGCGGCGTCGTTTCTGTTCACCTACGCGACCGCTCATCACGCGCTCCGCGATCGAGGCGAGCTGCAACGTGGTGAGACGTTATTGGTCCTCGGTGCTGCGGGTGGCGTCGGCACGGCGGCGCTCGAAGTCGGGAACGCCGTCGGCGCTCGGGTGATTGCGTGCGCGTCGACGGACGAGAAGCTCGCCTTCTGCCGTGCGCACGGCGCCAGCGAGACGATCAACTATGCGACGAGCAATCTGCGCGACGAGCTTCGACGGCTCGTCGGTGAGAACGGCGTCGACGTCGTGTGCGATCCAGTGGGAGGCGCATACACGGAAGCCGCGCTCCGATCGATGGCGTGGCGTGGACGGCTGCTGGTGGTCGGTTTCACGGCAGGTGAGATTCCGAAAATCCCGCTGAATCTGCCGCTCCTCAAGGGATGTTCGATCATCGGCGTCTCGTGGGGTGGACACATGCGGCGCGAGCCCGAACCGTTTGCGAGGGGCGTCGACGAGCTCGTTCGCTGGTATTGCGAGGGACGTCTGCGGCCGCACGTCGATCGCACGTTCCCGCTCGAACGCGTCGCCGACGCCATGAACCAGGTTGCCAACCGGGCCGTGATGGGCAAAGTGGTAATAAAGATGCAATGACTTATGACGAACCGCCAAATCCGATTGCAACGACGACCGACCGGCGCACCAACCCGCGACGACTTTTCGATCGTCGATGCGGCGATGCCAGGCGTAAAGGACGGCCACGTTCTTCGACGGACGATCTATCTCTCGCTCGATCCGTACATGCGTGGGCGAATGAGCGACGCGCGCTCCTACGCCACTCCCGTCGCGCTCGGCGACGTCATGGTCGGTGGCACGGTGAGCCGGGTGATCGAATCGCGCGACCCAAAATTTGCCGCCGGCGATTTCGTTACAGGCATGGATGGCTGGCAGCAGTACGTCTCGTCGCCCTCCGCGGGCCTACGGAAACTTGATCCGAACCTCGCGCCGATCTCGACGGCCGTCGGCCTACTCGGCATGCCGGGGCTGACGGCGTACGTCGGTCTTCTCGATATTGGACAGGCGAAGAGCGGTGAAACGGTGGTCGTATCGGCTGCCTCCGGCGCGGTCGGATCAGTGGTTGGGCAGATCGCGCGGCTGAAGGGATGCCGTGCTGTGGGGATCGCAGGAACGGCGGAGAAGTGCGAGTACCTCACGCGCGAGCTCGGCTTCCACGCGGCAGTCAATCATCGTGATCCCGATCTGCGCAGCGCTCTGCGCGCCGCATGCCCTGATGGCATCGACGTGTACTTCGAGAACGTCGGAGGTGTTGTGCTCGACGCGGTGATGGGGCTGATCAACCGCGGTGCGCGCATTCCGCTCTGCGGCCTCATCTCGCAATACAACGCGAGCCCGCTTCCACCCGGACCCAATCTCGCACCGCTGCTCACGAACAGGGCGCGTATCCAGGGGTTCATCATCCTGGATCACTTCGACCGGTTCGGTGCCTTCCTGCAGGAGTGCGCACCGTGGGTACGCAATGGCCAGCTGCGCTACCGCGAGGACATCGTCAACGGACTCGATGCGGCTCCGGACGCATTCATCGGGATGCTCGAAGGAAAGAACTTCGGAAAACTGCTGGTGCGCGTCTCACCTGATCCGACGCAGCCCTCGTGACCGCCCGCCCGGTCCTACCGCGCAGCGGTCGCGAGCCGGAGGCGGAACGCAGCCATCTCTTCGCCGTTGCGGACGAGCAGGATGTCGCCGACGACCACCGGGTGATTCCACGTCTTGCCATCGATGGCTTTGAAACGCGAAATCTCTTTGAACTGTTCGGGCGTCGCCGAGACGAGCGCGAGTTCCCCTTCCTCCGAGATCACCAGCAGCAGATCCTGATCGGCGAGGAGCACGAGCTGGCCGGCACCGTAGCGTCCGCCCTTCCATTTGCGCGCGCCGTCAGCGAGATCGATGCAGGCGAGGATGCTGCCGTCGAAGCCGAAGGCGTACCCCTTGTGCACGACGAAGTCGTTGTAGTACGGCTTCAACCCGGTTGACGTCCAGCGTTCGTCGACCGTCCATGCCTTGCCGCCCTCATGTGAGATCGCAATTCGGCGGATGCCTTGTCCTCCGGTTGTCGTGAGACTGTTGATCAGCAGGTTGCCGTTCTCGGTCACGCCAGGCTGCACGATCGCGCCGTCTCCCCACATGTGCTTCCAGAGAACTGTCCCGTCACCGGGCGCGACGCTCGTCGCACCGCCTCCGCTGAGCAGCACGATTTGGGGCACGCCATCAACGGTGATTCGATGTGGCGAGCTGTAGCTCATGCCGCCTGCGGGACCGAACCACCGCGGCTTGCCGGATGCCATGTCGTACGCCGCCAGAGTGCCGGCGGCCGCGACGACGACTTCGTTGTCGATGGCGAGGGGAGAACTGGCGAATCCCCACATCGGCACTTCTGTCCTGCTGTCGGTCGCCACATTGCGCGACCAGATCACAGCACCGGTGCGTTCGTCGAGCGCGTTCAAGACGCCGGTCGCACCGAATGTGTATGCGCGCCCGTTGCTGATGGTCGGCGTCGCCCGAGGGCCGGCGCCGCCGTTCGATTCGTAGAAGCGCACCGGGTCGCGATGCCGCCACACCGGCGCGCCCGTGCTCACGCGGTACGCCGCGACGATCTCGTCGTCACCGCGCTGCTCCTGCGTGTAGAGCAGATCGCCGTGGACCGCGAACGACGACCAGCCCGGACCGATCGGCCTGCGCCACATCTCGACTGGAGGCGATGTCGACCAATCCGCAGCGATGCGCACACCGCGAATCACACCACTGCGCTCAGGGCCGCGAAAGCCGGGCCACTCTGCGGGCCGTTCGATTCCTGTCGCTGCAGTGGCATCGGCCTTGTCCGCCGCAGGCAAGGTAACTGGAGTCGTCGCGACGATGTTCGCGGGTTGCGCAGGAATGTCCTTGAGCGTCTCTTGCGGTAGTGCTGACGAAGGAAGCGGCCTGACTTCGTCGGCGCGCGCGAGCAGACGCTGTTCGGGCGTTGGCGTCCATCGCCAATGCAGATCTGAACGGCCCGCCCCCATGATCCCACCCGTCCTGAGGAGCGTGAACAGTCCACACGCGAGCACAATGGCCCCGACGAGCGACGCATATCGAAGCGCGCCGAATAGACGGCCGCTTGCCGCTGCCCATGCGACGAGAGCCACGCTGACGGTTTGGACGGAGAACATGGGGAATAGCACGCCCATGCCGGCGCCGGAGATCGATGCGTCGAGGAAGGGTCGTGTCGCGTACGCGGCAGCGATGGCGACGACCACGGCGCCCAGCCGTTCGAGCCAGGACACGCGGCTGAAGAACAGCCACCAGATGACGACCGCGAGCGCGCCGACGATTCCGGCCATCATCCAGACGATGACGAGGTCCGGGAAGATGAACGGCAGCACGAGTCCAACCAACACCAGCAGTGCGGCGGCGACACCGGGCCACAGTCGAAGTGGTTTCTGCGCAGTCACGATACTTTCCATAGAAGCGCCATGGATCCTTTCCTGCGGAGACGCCAGCGCCAGTACGCCATCGCGAAGATCGGCGCGACCACTGGAACCGGAAGAAGAGCAGGGATGTTGATCACCTCGGGGACTCGCCCCGGCGGTCCGAAAAAAAATGACGCGGCAGCAATGACCAGCCCCAGACACATGCGCCATTGATGCCGCACAAGACGAGGCGCGCCACGAAGGCCGCCCGCGCGAATCATCCGAAGATCACCAGCACTCCCCAATAAGCCGACCGCACCGAAGATGAAAAACGCTGGAGCCGGGATCCCCTGCCTGACCCCGCCGAGGGCGATCGCGTCAAACCCCAACATGATCCCGCTCAGGCCTCCTCCGAACCCCACCAGCATGGCACCGCGGTCCAGCCAAGGCGATCCTTGGCTGGGCCGTCGAACCGTGAGCACAGCGGTGAGTACCAGATAGAAGGTGAGCACACCTGCCATCAGATTGCCCATGTTGGGCTTGAGAAACACAGCCATCAGCGCGCCGCTGGCCGACAGGAGGAGCATCGCGCAGACAAAGATCATCCCGCTCTTGCGATGCAGGGTGCCGCCCTTTGCTGCAGAGAGCGCGACAAAGCCGAATACGATTCCCAGCGCCCCAGCGACGATGTGCGGAAGCGCGATCAGTTGCACGACTCGAGCCTCACCATGGCGCGTCTATTCGGACCGGAGCGCCTGCAGCACATCCACCCGCGATGCCCGCGCAGCCGGCATCAACGACGCGACGACAGCGGCGCCGATGAGCACCGCGGCAGCGCCCATCAACGGCAGCACGCCTGGCACCTCCACGTTCGAGAAGAATCGCGCCGTCAGGCTCGCGAGCGCATAGCCGCCTGCGGCTCCAGCCGCGATCCCCATCGACGCAATCCAGACGCCCTCCGCCAGCACGCCCGCCAGCAGATTCGCGCGATTGGCCCCGACCGCGAGACGCACGCCGAATTCAGCCGTGCGGGCGCTCACCGAGAACGCGAGCACGCCGGCGACGCCGACGACCGCGATGAGCAGCGCGATACCGGCGAACCCGGACACGACGAACGCGTTCAGCCGATCGGGCGAGAGCACCTCCGCGCGCACGTCCTCGAGCGTGGCGGGTCGCGCGACCGGCTGATCCGCCGCGAGCTCGCGAATGACGTGTGTGATTGGCGGAACGAGCGCATACGGGTCTGTGGCTGTGTGTACGAACAATCGTCCGGCGGCGCCAATCTGCCGAACGGGGTGATACACCGTCATCGCCGGTCTGGGCTCGACGCTTTCGTCATCGACGTCTGCGACGACGCCGACGATGCGACGCAGCACCTTCTGGTCTCCGAAGTACGGATCGGTCCACCAGAGATGCCGGCCCACCGCTTCGCTGTCTGGAAACAGCCGCTGTGCCAGGCTCTGGCTGACGATCACGACAGGCTCGCCTGTGCCGCGGTCATCGCTGGTGAAATCGCGCCCCGCCAGCATCGGCACGCCGAGTACAGCGAAGAAGCGAGGCGCGACGATGCGGAACCGCGCGCGTGGGTTCTCCTCATCTGGCGCAGGCGTGTAGCCTTCGACCGCGAATGGGATCTCGGGACCGAAGCTGCCGGCATCACGCCACGGCACGAAGTTCCCCACCGCGACCCCTTCGACGCCCGGCAATTGACCGATGCGTCGCGTCACTTCTTCGTAGAAGTTGATATCGTTCGCGCCCCCCACGCCTGTGGCTTGCGTCGGAATGTCGACGGCCAGCACTTGATGCATGTTGTAGCCGGTGTTCGCGCGCTGGATTGCCATGAGCGTGGCGACGAGCATGGCAGCCCCCGCGATCAGCACGAACGAGCAGGCAATCTGTGTCGTCGCGAAGACGCGCAGCCGACGCTTGGTGCTCGATGTGATCCGGAAGCTGCCATTGGCGAGACCGAGCCCCGCAGCCGCGTGTGACGAGGGCAGGCGGGGGACATACGCGAGCAGAACCGCTGCTGCGATCGCAAGACCGGTCCCTATCCACAGCACGCTCGGATCGACGGTGACCTCGAGCGCGCGGACAGAGAAACGCGCGGCATAGCGCGCGACGATGTTCACGAACGGTCGTGCGAGCGCGATGCCGAGCACGGCGCCAGCGGCGCAGAGTACGAGGCTCTCCGCCAGCAGCGTTCGCCGAAGCGCGCCGGTGCCGGCACCGAGCGCGGCCCGCACGGCGAGCTCGCCTTCGCGCCGTACCGACCGGGCGAGGATCAGGTTGGCGACGTTGGAGCACGCGATGACGAACACCACCGCTGCGGCGGCAAGCAGGATGAGCAGAACGGTTCGAGCTGGTGATGCGATCTGATCACGCAGCTTCGCGACCGTGAGGTGCACATCCTTCGAGGCATACGACTCCGGATGATCGCGGATGATCGACGCGTGCACCGAGGTCAGCTCGGCGCGCGCCTGTTCGAGAGAGACGCCTGGCGCGAGACGGCCGAAGAGCTCCGTCATCCGGTGCGAGCGGTTGGTGACCATCAACGCGCCCATGTGATGAGGGCTCGTGACGACGTTCGCGATGATCTCGGTGTCAGCCGGATAAGGAACCGATGGCTCGAGCACGCCGACAACGGTGGCGCTCCGCGCGCCAAGACGGATCGTTCTGCCGATCACTGCGGGGTCAGCATGGAGCGAGGTCGTCCAGAACCTGTGCGTGAGGACCGCGACCCCCGCGGCCTCCGGACCATCGTCCTGTGCGTTCAACAGCCGGCCGAGCACCGGGCGAAGACCCATCACGTCGAAGAACGAACCGCTGACGACGCCCGCCTTAATCATGCGCGGCTCGCCGCCGAGGCCGTTCAGCGCGAAGTCGACGGTGGAGAAATCACCGAAGGCGTTGATCGTGGACGCGCGTGATTTCAGGTCGTTGATCTCAGGCACCGAGAACGTCATGTTCTCGGCGCCGATACCAGGCGCGCCCTGCCGGATGTAGATCAGACGATCTTCGTCGCGATTGACCAGCGGGCGCAGAAGCACGCCGCGGACGACGCTGAAGATGGCGGCGTTGGCGCCGATGCCGAGTGCGAGCGTGATGACGACAGTGACAGCCAGTCCCTTGGCGCGAAGGAGCGCGCGCAGCGCGAACCGGATATCCCGGGCAAGGGCCTCCATGTCGTCGTACCAGCGATGACGCCAGACGCGTCGTATCGAGTCACGCGTGAGCGTGACGTTGCCGAACTCCTTCAGCGCCGCCAGGCGGGCAGCCGCTGGATCCTCGCCACGCTCGATGCGCTCCTTGATGCTGATGGCCAGATGGCCCCGGATCTCTTCGTCGAGATCGTCCTCGTCCGGGCGCATGGCTACTCCTTGCTTTCGGGTGCCGGGTTCATGATGCGGCCGATGGCGTCGACGAGTTGCGACCACCGATCCTGCTCGCGCGACAACTGCGCCTTGCCTGCGGCGGTCAGCCGGTAATACCTGGCCCGTTGATTGGCCTCGCTCACGCCCCATTCAGCCTTGAGCCAGCCTTGTTTCACCAGGCGATGAAGCGCAGGGTAGAGCGAGCCGGTTTCGACTTTCAGCAGCTCGTCGGACCGCGCGCGGATCGCCTGGCCGATGCCGTGGCCGTGTTGCGGTCCCCACTGCAGGGTCCGAAGGATGAGCATGTCGAGGGTGCCCTGGAGGAGCTCCAGGCGTTGCTCGTCGCGTGATTTGGCCATAGTCGTAGACAGTCTACGGCCTTGGACGTAGGATGTCTACGGCTTGTTCCCGCCTTCGCCCCCGGCTTGGCGGGGCCCTAGTGTGTGCCGTGTGAGCGCCAGGCTTTTCCTTGTTTCCCGACGATATCGACGAGGTCGCCCATCGCAAGGCTGACGTCGATGAGGTGCAGGCCCCAGTCCTTCAGGACCTGACCATTGGTGGCCAGGTCGCCCACGATGTCGTCGGTGCGGGGATCGGCAGGGTTGCCGTGCACGGTGATCTCGAGGTAGTTCGCGAATTCGTTCGACGCGCACTTTGCCGTCAGCAAGCCAGGCACGCTGACCCATGGCGTCGTCACCGGCTTCTCTGGAACGACCCATGGCTTTGGCGCGGCCGGTGACACGATCGTGCTGCCTGCCGTCGAGAGGTACGCGTGGAGCTCCGCACTGCCTCCCGCGAGGGCTGCCGGATTCGTGCACGCCGCCTCCATCTTTGGATCGGCGACCTTGCCGAAGCGCGTGTTCGACGGCGGAGTCGACGTCGATCGGAACGAGCTGTACGCGATCAGGCACCCGGTCTGCGACGCAGCGTGGCAGAGCGGGATGTGCTGGAACGCACCGCCGATGTCCTTGCCGCGCGCCACGGGAATCGTCGCCCCGGGAAGAATCGCCGACACGATCCGCGACTGGATCGGCTTGCCGTCGATCTCGCGTCGAATGAGCTCGGTGAGGACGTACGATCCCTGCGAGTGGCCGATCAGCACGACGCCGCGACCGTTGTTGTCGTGTGCGAGGTAGTAGTTCCACGCATCGCGCACATCGTCGTATCCGAGTCCGACCGAGAGGCCACCCGACGCGCCGCCACCCAGGATGCGTCGCAGTCCTGCGAGCGTGACCTGCCGATAAAGCGGCGCATACGGTCTGCACTTGGACGCGAAGCGCGCGAACTGGAGACGAACGACGTTCAGTTCGGCCGGGTCCGCGGTCATGTCGCTGTTCGGTGTCGGATCGGTCGAGACAGTGGGATACACGTAGAAGCAATCGATCGACGCCTTCGGATCGGCCGCCCAGGTCTCGCGTGACATCGCACCGTTGGCCTTGATGACGGTCGTCGTGAGATCGACGGCGCACGCATCCTGCCGGCCGGGCCGGCAGAGCCAGGTTTTCTCGTCGCCGTAGTCGTTCGGCTTCGCGGCTGGTTCGGCTGGCGGGGTTTGAGGCGTCGTCTGCGCCGTCAGGGGTCCGGACGCGTAGACCGCGACCAGCAGCGCTGCAATCAAGGTTGTGCGCACATCGACTCCAGTTCTGTAATGGGGTCGGGAGTCATTTCCGACTACGACTTCCCGGAAATGACTCCCGACCCCATTACTGCCGTTTGCCGGTGAAGGTGCCGTCGCCGACGCCGGTGATCATGATCTTGCCTTTCATCGCGTCCTTGCCCTCGATCGTTCCCGTATACGACACCGGGATCTGCATGTCGAGCACGTTCGCCATGAAGTTGAACGCGATGTCGCGGCCTTTCACGGTACCGGTGAAATCGGCTTCGCCCAGCGTCATCGACGAGTAGTGTCCGGTGATCTTCTCGCCGTCCTGCTTGAACGTGACAGTAGGGGTCCCGGTTCCGGCACTGGTTTCGACGGTGAACACCCACTTGCCTGTGACATCGACTTTATCCTGCGCGACGAGCGCCGGTGCAACGACAACAACGACAGCAACGAGTAGAACCAGTCTCTTCATATCGACAGTGTAGGGCGGGTCTTGCTTTCTAGACCCGCCGGATCGTGAGTCGAAGGGCCGGTCTTGCCTTCCAGACCTGCCGGCCCCCTGTGAGTTGTAAGGCGGGTCTTGGTGTGCAGACCCGCTCTGGCTCATCGCGGACACGCGGACGCCTCAGAACGAGAACTGGGCCCCCAGCTTGAAGAAACGGCCTTGCAGCACGTTGGTCGGACGCAGCCACGTGCTCGTCGTTGGCGACGTCGAGTAGGTGGAGCTCACGGTAAATGGCCAACTGCTGTTGAGGACGTTGTAGACGTCGAAGTCGACTCGCAGTCGATAGTGGGCGAACCCGACTCTCTTCGACGCGCGCAAATCGAGCTGATTGAGGTTATGTTCTCCGTACTCCAGTCCCTCGCGAATCAGCTGAATCGTCCGCGACGCCGTGCCGGTCCAGTTGCGGCCGATGAACGGGTTCGCCACCGCGCTCGTGACCGCCCAGTTCGCCTGGATGCTCGGACCGGCGCCGCCGGTCTGCACGCCACGCGTGAACTGATACGTGCCCGCGATCACGACGTCGAATGGCAGTGTGTAGGCCCCGGAGAGCTTCACATCCGGGCGATACGGGTACTCTCGGTGGCATCCCTTCGAGCCGTCCGGGTAGATTTCCGTGCCCTGGGCCGTGAGGCCGACGACGGCGTCGAGGCCGGCTGCGATCAGATTGCAGTTGTCGAAGGTTCTGGCGGTCGCCGCGAGGCCGGCCTTCAAGAACGCGCCGTTCCTGAAGCGCGCCTCGATGTTGGCGTCGTAGCCTTGATACAGGTTCGTCTCGCCGCCGAAATCGTCTGAGAACCGAATCAGATTGTCGGCCGGGAGATTCTGCGCAAACACTGAGGGCTTCAGATCCTGGACGCCACACACCTGGTAGCCACCACCGCCAGGCAAATCCGGATCGGAAGGTGCGGTCAGGCAGAACGAGTCGTAGCTGCTGGCGTCGTAGCGGAGATCGTCGGTAAACGTCTGGTTGCCGAACGTGCGACGGTAATAGCCGCCGCTCACCGAGATTCGATCGGCCACCTGATGCTGCGCGGCGATGGAGTATTCCATGTTGTAACCGCGCTTGTTCCAGCCATTCAGCACGCCGGGATCGGTTCTCGTGGTCGAGACGTTCCGCCCGAACGTCGGCGTCGCCGTCGAGGCGCTCAGCTCGTCGAACTGGATGTTGCCGTTGGCATCGAGCGGCAACCCGTTACCGTCCAGATCCCTCCAGGGCCGAATGTCCGTCAGGCCGAGCACTGTGACCGGGTTGTTGTCGTTGGCCACGGCAATCTGTTGCCCAGCGACATAGCGGGCCACGCTCGCTTTGACGGCCGTTCGCCCGTCACCGAAGACGTCGATCGCCACGCCGACGCGCGGCGAGATGTCTTTCCAGTCCTGAACGGTACCCACGCAGCCGGCTTGAGAATCGTTCCTGCCGTCAGGGCATTTGCCGAACTTGATGCCGCTGTTGAACCGGCTCGGGGTGACCTCGCTCTCCTGCGTCTCGCCGATGAACCAGTCGTAGCGCACCCCGAGATTCCAGCTCACGCGGTTCATGATCCAGCGATCCTGCAGGAACACGCCTGTGTCAGCCTTGATGCCGTTGCGACGATCAAACGGCAACCGAAGAGTGACCGACACTGGAGTGCCTGCGCTATAGGTGATCGGCTGCACGTCGCCGGTGAATTGATCGAGGCGTCGCCAGTCGCCTTCGCTCACCGTTGCGCCAAGCCGGAACGCGTGCGACCCGGTGACGTATGACGCCGCGCCCATATACGTGCGAAGGATGGAGAAGTGATCCGACGGCGCGTTCCAGGCATTCGCGATCTTGCCGCTCGACTGATCGAACACCGTGTAAACGCGCGAATTGGCGATGGCCGCCGGATCCCAGACCTTGTCGCTGATGCCCGTCACCTCTGGCTGATAGAGCTCGGTGTATTCCTGGTCGTAAATGCCGAGCCCGGCTTCGAGGAGCAATCGATTGGTGTGGGTCCGCGTCCACTTGCTGACGTTCACGAAGCTGGTTGGTGTCACCTGCACGCCGGCGGCTTCCGGTGGGACGTTTGCGGCGATACCCCAATGGTTTCGGTACTTGCTCTGGTTGTCGTGGTAGACGGACACCTTGTCCTTGCTGCTTGCTTGCCACGACACGCGTCCTGCGTTGCTGACGATATGTCCATCGTCGATGCCTGGGCGGCTCGTATCCGCCTGATAGATGAACGGTGATGGATTGCTGTCGAAGTAGCTGTCGGCTACGGTCTTCTCGACGCCCCAGTGTCGAAAGGTGTAGTGGAACCACAGCTTGTCGCGAAGGACGGGACCGCCGATCGACGGGTTGAAGTCCCAGATGCGCTGAATCTCGGAGACGTTCGTGAGGCGGTTGTTCGGGTTGAACGTCGTACTGCCCGAGAGGTTCGAGCGGCTGCAAGGCTGGCCGATGGCCGGCGAACCGCAGTTGCCGGACGCCCATGCGCCGTCCGTGAAATTCCCAAAGAACTGTCCCCGGAAGGTGTTGCCACCGTCCCGCGGGACCATATTCACGCGCATGCCGCCCTGACCCATCTCGGCGGAGTCGGCGCCGGTGATGTAGCTCAGCTCCTCGAAGCTGGCGTCGTTCCAGTACACGCCACTGTAAGCGCCTTGCGCCTCGAGGTTGTTGAGGCGCAGGCCCTCGATGGTCTGCACGGTATCGGCAGACCCCCGATACTGCAGCGGCGACTGCTGCAGCGATCCGGACCCGCCGACATCACGTGACAACGCGCCTCCGCCACCAACGGCGAGCGCCGTGCCAGGAATCATGATCCCGATCGCCTGGATGTTGCGACCGGTCGGCAACGTGTCGAGCACCTCACGCGTCATGACCGTGCGCGAGGTGATGCTCTGGGTGTCAACGATGGGCGACTCACCGGTAACGGTGACCGTTTCCTCGACCGCCCCCACCTTCAGCTCGGCATTGACCGTCGCCGTGAAATCGGATGTCAGCTCGATGCCTTCGCGCTTCACGAGGCTGAAGCCGGGGAGCATGAAGGTGACGACGTAGGTGCCGGGACGGAGATTTTCGACGCGGTAGACCCCCGAGGCGTCGGTGACACCCGTCCGGGTCTTCTCGATGAGCACCGGACTGGATGCTTCGACGGTGACACCGGGCAGCACAGCTCCGGATGGGTCTTTGACCAATCCGGCGATGCTGCTCGTCTGAGCCGCCCCCGCCACGGGCATTGCCAGGAAAACCAGGATCACGCCGATTCGCGAAGCGAGCGCACGCATCATGCCCAACTCCCTTCAGACGACCGGACCGTATCAACCCGACCCTCAGAGCCTCACGTGCTCACCCGGGTCTTGGCGGGCCAACCGACGGGCGGCCCGCTCAGTCGTTGATACGCGCCCCATGTCCCCGCGCCTACCGACCGACCGTTCGGTCGGGGAGAATAGCACTCTCCCTTGACCGTGACAACGGTGATCAAGAAGGCCTGTGAAGGTGTAGACTTTTCGGGCCGGACACACCGACCGTCCGGTAGGGGATCCTTGTCTCGTCCGGCTGAAGCCGGACACTACGTACGGAGTCGATGATGACGCGACGACTCTCGCTCGCAGCCGCAGCGCTTGTCAGCGCCGCGGCCCTGATGGCAGTTGGGATCTCGGGTCAATCAGGTCTGCCGAGCACGCGCAACGGCGACTGGCCGCAGTACACCGCCGACGCGCGCGGCACGCGCTACTCGCCGCTCGATCAGATCAACGCGACCAACTTCAATCAACTCGAGGTCGCGTGGCGATTCAAGACCGACAACCTCGGAAGTCGTCCCGAGTTCAAGCTCGAAGGCACGCCGCTCGTGATCGGCGGCACGCTCTACACCACCGGCGGCACGCGACGCTCCGTGATCGCGCTCGACGCGAAGAGCGGCGAGTTGAAGTGGGTCCACTCGTACGCTGAAGGCACGCGCGGTGCGAATGCGCCGCGTCAGCTCTCCGGTCGCGGGCTCTCGTACTGGACCGACGGAAAGGGCGACGATCGCATTCTCTATGTCACGCCCGGCTATCGCCTGATCGCGCTCAACGCGAAGACCGGTCAGCCGATCGCAACGTTCGGCGCGAAGGGCGTCGTCGATCTGAAAGTGGGCGTGGTGTTCGGCACCGACCAGCCGATCGATCTCGAGACTGGTGAGATCGGGCTGCACTCGACGCCGACAATCGCGCGCGATGTGGTGCTCATCGGATCGTCGATGAAAGAAGGGATGACGATCACGACGCACAACAACACCAAAGGGCTCGCGCGCGCGTTCGACGTGCGCACCGGAAAACTGTTGTGGAGCTTCAACACGATTCCGCGCCCGGGAGAGGTTGGCAACGACTCGTGGCTGAACAACTCGTGGGCGGTCAACGGCAACACCGGTGTGTGGAGCCAGATCACGGTGGACGAAGAGCTCGGTCTCGTCTATCTCCCCGTGGAATCGCCGTCCTCCGACTACTACGGCGGCAAGCGTCCCGGCAACAACCTGTTTGGCGAGAGTCTGGTCTGCGTCGATCTCAAGACCGGCAAGCGCAAGTGGCACTTCCAGCTCGTTCACCATCCAATCTGGGATCACGACGTGTCGTCGGCGCCGATTCTGCTCGACGTGACGATCGAGGGTCGCGCGCGCAAAGTCGTCGCGCTGCCGAGCAAGCAGAGTTTCCTCTATGTCTTCGATCGCGTGACCGGCGAACCGGTCTGGCCGATCAACGAGACACCGGTTCCGCCGGGCGACGTGCCGGGCGAGTGGTACTCGCCGACGCAGCCGATTCCCAGCAAGCCGGCGGCCTACGGCCGGCCAGGGCTTCGCATTCCCGAGGAGGTCATCGACTACACGCCCGAGATGCGCGCGCAGGCGATGGAGAACCTCAAACATTACAAGTGGTGGCCGGGAGACAAGTTCCCCTACAGCGGCACGCTCTACAACCCGCCGATCGTTGGCAACGTCAAAGGGCTGTTGGGTGCGGTGAATCTCGGCAACGCGAGCGGCGGTACGAACTGGCCGGGTGGCGGCGCTGATCCGGAAACGGGCATTGTCTACGCGCAGGCCAACCTGTCGGCGTTCGCGGCAGAGTCGGTGGCGCCGCCACCGGCCGGCTTCTCCGACATCCCGTATCAAGCGGGCGTCGTCGGGGCGCCGTTCCGTCTGCGTGAAGCGGCGGGCGCCGGTACTTATGCCGATGCACCACAACGCCGACGCGAAGCGCCCGCGCCACGTGCGCAGGCAGCCGCCGCCGCTGCAGAGCAACCGGTGCAGAACTTCAATACCGTGGAAGGTCTCTCGATCGTGAAGCCGCCCTACGGCGTGTTGTCGGCGATCGATCTCAAACGGGGCGATCTGCTCTTCCAGGTGCCGCATGGCGACACGCCGGATGTCGTGCGCAATCATCCGAAGCTCAAGGGGCTCAACGTCGCGAAGACCGGACAGGGTGGCAGCGTGGGACTGGTCGTGACCAAGACGCTGGTCATCCTCGGCGATCCGCAAGTGACGACGATGCCCGATCGGGGACGCGGGGCGATGCTGCGCGCCTATGACAAGACGACTGGTAAAGAGGTCGGCGCCGTGTTGATGCCTGCGCCGCAGAGCGGATCGCCGATGACCTACATGGTCAACGGCAAGCAGTTCATCGTCGTGGCGGTCAGTGGCGGCAACTACTCGGGCGAGTACATCTCGTTCGCGCTGCCGGATGCACCGGCAACTCCGCGGTCGCTGTCGTCGCAGCAATGAAATCGCGCGCGCTCGTCATGGTCGTGATGGTTTCGCTGCTCGCGCTTCTCAACTCAACGGAGGGCGCGGAGGTAACGGTTGAACAAGAGCAACGGAGGAACGGAGGACGAACGGAGTGCGCCGCGCCAGAATCGCACGTCGCGGGCTACGAGTGTGACGACGCAAATGCGCACGTGTCGCGACGCGTGATCCTGGCGCGGCGATCTCCGTCCGATCTCCGTTCCTCCGTTTCTCCTGTTAGTCCGTTATCTCCGCAGTCTCCGTTAACTCCAGAGGGAGCGCGAACGGTGTGGAGCGGCGTGTTCACCGAGGCGCAGGCCAATCGCGGTGGCGGCGTCTACGCGCAGAGTTGTGCGAACTGTCACGGCAGCGGTCTCGAGGGCGCCGACATGTCGCCGGCGCTGGCCGGCGCGGCGTTCATGGCGAGCTGGAACGATCTGACACTCGGTGATCTCTCGGAACGGATTCGGATCTCGATGCCGGCGGATCGGCCGGGCACGCTGTCACGTCAGCAGCAGGCCGACGTGATCGCATTCATCCTGCGGTCGAATCGATTCCCCGGCGGCACGACGGAGTTGCCAACGGAGACGACCGCACTGCGGGCGGTGAAGTTCCTCACGGTGCAGCCGTAGCGATCCGCCTTCGCCAAACGCTTCGGCGGGACCCGCGGAAAGTACAGCGGACCCTTCAGGGTCCGCGGGACGACAGAGGGAGACGACAATGTTGAAGACGGCAGCGACCCTTTGCGCACTGATGCTGACAGCATCGATCGCGTCTGCCGCGCCACCCGACACGCCGGTCGCGTTCACGAAGGACGTGGCGCCGATCTTCCAGGCCAAGTGTGAAGCGTGTCACCGGCCGGATTCGATCGCGCCGATGTCGTTGATGACGTTCGAAGAGGCGCGGCCATGGGCGCGTTCGATCAAGGCGCGCGTGGCGGCCCGGCAGATGCCGCCCTGGAACATCGACAAGAGCGTCGGCATCCAGCACTTCGAAAACGATCGGTCGCTCACGCAAGAGCAGATCGACACGATCGTGAAATGGGTCGATGGTGGCGCAGTGAAGGGCGACCCGAAGGACATGCCGCCGCCAGTCAAGTGGGCCGACGACGCAGGGTGGAATTTCAAGTCGCGATTCGGTGAGCCCGATCTGATCGTCAAGTCGCCGCCGTATCACATGCCCGCGCACGCGCAGGACGCCTGGTACAAGCCGGCGGTGCCGACCGGCGTGACCGAGCCACGCTGGGTGAGAGCGATCGAGATTCGTCCGTCGACGATCAAGGGACGCCGCATCACGCATCACGCGCTCGCGCGCCTGCAGCAGGATGACGGCACCGGTGGTGCCGCACCCACGGGCGACGATGCCGACGTCGGTCCCGGGCTGTTCATGGAATGGGCCGTTGGCAAGCAGGGCGAGATCATGCGGCCCAACAGCGGCAAGCTGATGCTGCCCGGCTCCAAGATCGTCTGGGACATCCACTATCACGCGGTCGGCGAAGACATCACCGATTCGGTCGAACTGGCGGTCTACTTCTATCCGAAAGGACAGGAACCGAAGTATCGCCAGGTGCTCGCGCTGTTCAGCGGTGTGACCGAAGGCAATCGCAATCTGGACATCCCGCCCAACGCGGTCGTCGTCAACCAGAACTTCCATGTGATGAAGCAGGCGGGCCGCGTCGAGAACTTCCAGCCGCACATGCACCTGCGCGGCAAGGCGATGGCGATGGAAGCGATCCTGCCGAATGGCACGACGCAGATGCTCAGCTACGTGAACGACTTCCAGTTCAACTGGCACGTCAACTACGTCTACGCCGACGACGTGGCGCCGCTGCTGCCGAAGGGCACGATCCTGCGAATCACTGCGTGGCACGACAACACGGCCGCCAACAAGAACAACCCCGACCCGAACCAGTGGGTGGGGTGGGGCGATCGGACGGTCGACGAGATGGCGCATGCGTGGGTGAACATCACGTATCTGAGCGACGAAGACTACCAGGCCGAGCTCGCGCGGCGGAAGCAGATGACGGCGCGGCCGTCACAATCGCAGTGAGCATGAACGAACGCAGACCCCGTGTCCTCACCCGTCCTGCCGTGAAGATGGTGGTGGCGATGGTGATCGCCGCGGCGTTCGCCGTCGTCGCGCGAGGGCAGGCGCAGCTGCCGCTCGAACCGATCAAGGACGTTGGCCAGGGCGTCACGGCGGCGTACGAAGGCTGGTATCGAAACGCGGACGGGACGTACAACCTGCTCGTCGGGTACTTCAATCGCAACAGGAAGGAAGCGCTCGACATCCCCATCGGTCCGAACAACAGGATCGAACCGGGCGAGCCGGACCGGGGTCAGCCGACGCACTTCCTCCCGCGTCGTCAATGGGGGGTGTTCACGATTACCGTGCCCGCGGACTTCGGTGACAGGAAGCTGGTGTGGACGCTGACGGCAAATGGCAAGACGACGTCGGTGCCGATGGGCCTTCATCGTGACTACCAGGTCGAGCCGTTCAAGGATGCGGCGATGGGGAACACGCCGCCGGTGTTGAGGCTCGCGCCGAAGGGGCCGGCGTTTCAGGGCCCGCCGCGCGGGATGGCAGAGACGCTGACGACGACGCTGCCACAGCCGCTCGCGTTGCCGGCATGGGTGACCGACGAGGCGGGCGTCGAATCGGGTTCGCGGCCGGCGAACGTCGAGCCGGGCGCGCGACAGCGCACGGGTCCACCAGTTACGATCACCTGGAGCGTCTATCGCGGTCCCGGACCGGTGACCTTCGATCAAGCCAAACCGAAGGTCGATCCGGCCGATGGAAAGACGACGGCTACGGCGACGTTCAGCGTGCCCGGTGAGTATGTGCTCCGCGCACAGGTCAACGACTCGTCGGGCGACGGCGGCGGTGGCTTTCAGTGTTGCTGGACAACCGGGCACATCAAGGTCACGGTGTTGGCTGCGCCGTCTGGCCGCTGATCTGCGCAACTCAGATTGCAGAATGCAGAATGCAGACAGTAACTGATGCGACGGCTTCATCCAGTGTCCACATTCTGAATTCTGCATTCTGCATTTCTTGAAACGATGGCTACGAAACCACTACCTCATACCCGACTCAACTCGCGCCGTGCCGAGATCTGCCGCACGGCCGCCCGCATCTTCCGCCAGCGCGGCTTCGATGCCACCTCGGTCAGCGACATCGCACGCGCGCTGAAGATGACCAAGGCCGGTCTGTATCACTACTTCACCAGCAAGGAAGAACTGCTGCTCGAGATCATGATGTTCGGTCTCGACAACGTTCGCGACGAGGTCATCCTTCCGGCGCGCGCGATCCGCGATCCGGAGGAACGGCTGCGGCAGATTGTGATCCGCCACGCACAGATCACGACCCGCGCCGAGGGTGCCGTCTCGCAGCTCGACGAGCTGCGCGCGCTGCCGCCGGTGGCGCAGCGCAAGGTCAAGGAGCTGCAGCGGAAGTACTTCGATCTGGTTCGCGAAACGCTGCGCGAGCTCAAGGCCGCTGGACGCCTGCGTGACGTGGATCTCACCGTCGCGGCGTTCAGCACCATCGGCATGATCCTGTGGCTGCCGCGATGGTTCCGACAGGGCGGACGTTTGAACGCGGAGCAGGCGTCGACTGAGATTGCGAACCTGACGCTCGCCAGCGTGTTGTCGTCTGAGAAGCCGAAGCCTCGAGCGCGGGTGACGCCGATACGGGCTGGGGCGAAGCGGGTGGCGGCGAAGAAGAAATGACTCGCGTAGGTCAAAGGTCAAATGTCAAAGGTCAAAGGTGATGTCAAAGGTCAAGGTTTCAAGTGTAGAAATAAGGTTCACCTTCACCTCGACCTACACCTGACACCTACACTTGCACCTACACCTTTGCCCTGACCTTTGACCTTTGACCTTTGACCTACGAACGTGTGACCGAGGGAACGTCGTGAGATCAAACGTCCTGAAGACAGTCGTTACAGCCATCGGCGGCGCGATCGTGGGAGCGTTTCTGACCGTTACGGCGATCCCCGTCGTCGGCCAGGCTGGTAACGCGCCCTATCGCGCCCCCCGCGCTCCCGATGGCCACCCCGATCTGAACGGCGTCTGGCAGGCGATTGGCGAGGCGCACTTCGATCTCGAAGCGCACGTCGCGCGGCCCGCACTGGCGTTGCGCCCCGGGCCCTTCGGCCCGCTGCCCGCGGCGCCGGTGATCGCACTTGGAGCCGTCGGCTCGGTGCCGCCCGGAATGGGCGTGGTCGAGGGCGGAACGATTCCGTACAAGCCCGAAGCGGCGGCGATGCGCAAGGAAAACCAGGAGCACTGGATCGAGCGCGATCCTGAAATCAAGTGCTACCTCCCGGGTGTGCCGCGCGCGACCTACATGCCGTATCCGTTTCAGATCCTCCAGAGCTCGAGCGCGATGTTCATCGCCTACGAGTACGCGGGGGCAACGCGCAACATCTTCCTGAAGGATCCGGGGCCCGCGCCGGTGTCGTCGTGGATGGGGCAGTCGGTTGGCCGCTGGGAAGGTGAGACGTTCGTCGTCGATGTCACCAGCTTGAACGAGTCGACCTGGTTCGATCGATCGGGCAACTTCCACAGCGACGCGCTGCATGTCGTCGAGCGCTACACGAGGACGGCACCCGACGTGATCAGCTATCAAGCCACGATCGAGGATCCCAACGTGTTCACGCGGCCGTGGACGATCAGGCTGCCGCTGTATCGACGCCTCGAGGCCAATGCGCAGTTGCTCGATTTCAAGTGCGTCGAGTTCGTCGAAGAACTGATTTACGGCAAGTGGCGGAAAAGTCCGTTGAAGTGACTCTGTAATGCAGAATGCACAATTCAGAATGCAGATGCTGTTACGTGGCGCACTCGGCTCGTGTGCGGGCAGTGTCTCCATTCTGCATGCTGCATTCTGAATTGCTGTGAGGCAGAACATGCGCGCACGAGTTGTAACCGTCGCTGCGACCGTCGTCATCGCCATCGCATGGATGACGCCGACGCTGCTGATCGGACAGGCACAGAAGACGGTCGCGAAGCCGTCCCTTCCACGAGCGCCGGATGGCCATCCCGATCTGCAGGGAACGTACGATCTGGCGACGCTGACTCCGGTCGAGCGGCCGGCCAATACGGCTGCCGTGCTGACCGACGACCAGGCCAAGAAGCTCGAAAGCAACGCCGCCACGCTGAAAGCGATCACCTCGGCGCCGGCGAAGGCCGATCGGTCTGCGCCGCCAGTTGGCGGAGATGGATCAACGGGTGCGGCGGGTAATGTCGGTGGCTACAACACCTTCTGGCTCGATCCCGGGTCCGCCTACACGATTGTCAACGGACAGAAGCGATCGTCGCTGATCGTCGATCCACCGGATGGACGAGTGCCGCCTTACATTGCGGCGGCACGGACACGACTGGCGGCGGCGCGCACGCAGCGCACCTCTGATGAGGCGCAGCGCGAGAACGATCCAGGGCTGGGCGATCCAAGCTCGTACAGCGATCCTGAAGTACGCACGCTCTCGGATCGCTGCCTGCTCGGATTCGGATCGACGTCGGGCCCGCCGGTGCTTCCGAACTACTTCTACAACAACCTCCATCAGATCGTGCAGACGAAGGACTACGTGATGATCCTGACGGAGATGGTGCACGACGCACGCATCGTGCGGATGAACGCGCAGCATCTGCCCTCGCACATGCGCAAGTGGATGGGCGATTCAATCGGCCGCTGGGATGGCGACACGCTCGTCGTCGACACCACGAACTTCACCGAGAAGACCCGTTTTCGCGGCGCGACCGAGAACCTGCACGTCGTCGAGCGCTTCACGCGGGCCGACGCGAACAACCTGCTGTATCGATTCACGATCGAGGATCCCGCGACGTGGGACAAGCCGTGGACCGGTGAGTACGTCTGGCCGCTCACGAAGGAACCGATCTACGAGTACGCGTGCCACGAGAACAACTACGCGCTCGAGGGCATCCTTCGTGGCGCCCGGTTCCGTGAGGCGCAGGACGCGGCCAAGAAGAAGTGAGGGGACGATGAGAAGGCTGCTCGCGATTACCGGTCTGATCCTTGCCGCAGCAGTGCCCGCTGCCGCGCATCACGCGTTCGGCGCCGAGTTCGATCCGAACAAGCCGGTGCTGCTCAAAGGCACGGTGACCAAGATCGAGTGGGTGAACCCGCACACGTGGATTCACCTTCAGGTGACCAAGCCGGATGGCACCAAGGAAGTCTGGATGATCGAGGGCGGCTCGCCGAACTCGCTGCTGCGCCGCGGTGTCACGAAGGAGTCGATCGCGGTCGGCACGGCGCTGATCGTCGACGGCTATCAGGCGCGCGATAACACGCTGATGCGCGCCAACGGACGCAACATCACCTATCCCGACGGTCGCAAGCTGTTCCTGGGATCGTCCGGCACCGGCGCGCCGATCGATGGCGCAGACGCGTCAGAGTCCAAGAAATAGTCCCTGGTCCGTGGTCCTTGGTCCGAGGGACGAACGCAGGCTTCAGCCTGCGCGATCGATCAACCCGCTCGCGCGTCTGGCGAGGGAAGCGACGCGCACGTCGAATCTCGCGAAACGAGGATCGTCGGTCTGCCCGTGCGTATAGCGATAGAAGATCTGCTGAACGATCACCGCCACTTTGAACAGCGCGAAGATCTCGTAGAAGCGCATGTGCGAGACGTCGCGCCCGCTGCGCGTGGCGTACCGTTCGACGACTTGATCGCGGCTGAACCATCCCGGTCGTGTCGTGAGCGGCGCCGGCGCCGCGTGTCCACCATGCGCGACGGTGGCCGACCAGTACGCGAGCAGGATGCCGACATCGATCAGCGGATCGCCCAGCGCGGTCATCTCCCAGTCGAACACCGCAACGAGGCGGTCGATGCGATCGGTGGCGAGCATGATGTTGTCCAGCTTGAAGTCGCCGTGCACGACCGCGCAGCGGTCCGGCTCGGGCGGCAGATGGTCGACGAGCCACTGTGCACAGTCGTCCATCTCGGCGACCGTGTCGATCTTCGACCGCGTCCACCGTTCCGTCCATCCGCGCACCTGGCGTTCGACGAAACCGCGGGGCTTGCCGAGACCGGCGATGTCCTCGCGCGTGATGTCGATCGAGTGGAGATCGGCCAGCGTGTCGATCAGCCGCTCGCTCACGAGACGACGGACATCCGGCTGGTCGAGCACCTCGGGCGGTTCTTCGTCCCGCAGCACGCGGCCATGCCGGCGTTCCATCACATAGAACGTCGCGCCCGCGATGCCCGCATCGTCGCAGAGCAGAAACGGGCGCGGCGCGAGCGGAAAGATCGGATTCAGCGCCGCGAGCCATCGATACTCGCGCGCCATATCGTGGGCACTCGCCGGCACCGGTCCGAACGGTGGACGCCGCAGCACCAGCTCCATGTCGCCGAAGCGGATCAGGTACGTGAGATTCGAGTGCCCGCCCGGAAACTGCTCGACTGCCATCGGCGCGGATGCATCGAGCGACTCGACGCGCCCGGGCAACTGCGCCCGAAGGTAGGCCTCGAGCCGAGGCCAATCGAGCTGTTCGCTCGCACGCACCGGACTCGTGTCGTACATATGACAGACGTAGTGTCCGGCCGCCTTCGCTCGTTCCGAGCTCCGGCGAGCCGGACCGTGACAGACGTAGTGTCCGCCTTTAGGCGGACCGTGAACAGACGTAGGGGCCGCCTTTAGACGGCCCATGACAGGATCACAAATGAGAGACGCCGTCGTCGTTGCCAGCAGCCGCACGCCGCTTGCGAAATCGCACCGCGGATCGTTCAACCGCACCCGTCCCGACGATCTCGCCGCCCATTGTATCGGCGACATCCTCAGAAAGGTTCCCAAGCTGGAACCGAACGAGATCGACGATGTGATTCTCGGGTGCGGTCAGCCGAGCGGGGCGCAGGGCCACAACATCGCACGCGTGGCCGCGTTGCGCGCCGGCCTCCCGGTGACGACGCCCGGCATCACGATCAATCGCTTCTGCAGCTCCGGGCTGCAGGCGATTGCGCAGGCGGCGCACATGGTGCTCGTCGAGGGCGCCGACGCAGTCATCGGCGGCGGCGTCGAATCGATCACCATGCTGCAGCGCGGCAGCTCGCCGAACCCGTGGGTACAGGAACACTACCCGGGGGTCTATATGGTGATGGGCGAGACCGCGGAAGTCGTGGCCAGGCGATACCGCGTGAGTCGTCGCGCGCAAGACGAGTATTCGCTCGCCAGCCAGCAGCGAACCGGCCAGGCCCAGCGCGAAGGGTTCTTCGCCGGCGAGATTGCGCCCATCAAGGTGACGCGCGCGGTGCTCGACAAGAAAACAGGCGAAGCGATTGCCGAAGAAGACGCCTGCGTCGATCGCGACGAGTGCAATCGTCCCGATACGACGCTCGACGGACTGCTCAAGCTGCCACCCGCGTTCGACACCACGAGCGGCGAGGGAAGCGTGACGGCCGGCAACTCATCGCAGCTCTCTGACGGCGCCTCAGCGACGCTCGTGATGTCGAGCGAGCGCGCGCATGCGCTCGGCGTGACGCCGCTGGTGACGTTCCGCGGCTTTGCCGTCGCCGCGTGCGAGCCCGACGAGATGGGCATCGGCCCGGTGTTCGCGGTGCCGAAACTGTTGAAACGCTGTGGACTGAGAGTCGACGACATCGACCTGTGGGAGCTCAACGAAGCGTTCGCGTGTCAGGTCGTCTACTGCCGCGACAGCCTCGGCATCCCGATGGATCGTCTCAACATCAACGGCGGATCGATCTCGATCGGCCATCCCTTCGGCATGACCGGCTCGCGTCTGGTGGGCACCATCGCCAACGCGATGCGTGCGCGCAACGCGCGCTACGGCGTGGTGACGATGTGCGTCAGTGGCGGACAGGGAGCGGCGGCGTTGTTCGAGTTGTGTGCCTGAAGCCACGAAGAACACTGAGATAGTGGGGCCACGGAGATCACGAAGATCACGGAGGTGTTGGCCACGGAGATCACGAAGGATCCGCTTTCCTGGAGGAGGCGTCGGGGGCAGTGGAGATGCGAATGCCCTGCTGCCCGACACCGTCCGCCGTCGTCAGCGCGTGACCCAGATGCGCACCCGCACTTCTCGAGGTGAGAAGAGCGCGCGGCCGACCTTGACCTCGTTCTCGTTCGCCGTCCAGTTGTTCAAAGAGAATTCAGTCGATCCCGGGAATCTGATGTCGGCAGCGATCAGGGTGGAGGAGATGTCAGTTCCGACTGGATGCGCGATTGGAAACAGGGCGCCGCTTTGATCGGGCTCCGCAAGGATCCAGCCGCTGTCGAACGTCGGCGCCGGAACGCTGTTGAACGGGGCGTTGTCGTTCTGTTGCGCGTTCGATACAGCGCCCGCGGCAAACAAGCCCAGGACCACCATGCTCAACACGATCTTTGACATGCTCATGGACTGTTCCCTTTCTCGTGGGGGGCGATCCGAGCCAGGGGCAAGAAACACACCAGCGCATTGGCGCGTATTCAGCAAGGCCTGACTTACAGGTTGCGCCACCGAGTGTGGCGACGACGCCGCACTCGGTGATGTCGTGATGACACTCCGGTGAACGGCGATTCAGTGGCCTCGGAGCACCCGCCTTCGTTGCCCTAAGGACACGGGGAATCGTGGATAGAGCGGAGAAGGTTCACAGGATGCGTGTCGGCGGCGGAGGTCACCGTGTCTCACTTAGTGCCACTCGGAGGCGTTCGACCGTCCGCCATGACGAGTACGATCTTCGCTGCCCGACTCATGGAACTCGCGTCGATCCGTGCGCTGAGCAAGCCAAGGACGCGACTCAGTTGCTCGCCCGCTGGGGTTAAGCGGTGCCGAGCATTCTCGCCGTTCATGTCGCCGGATTCGTCGGGCACGGTTTCGATGATCGGGTCGGGGTAGCGACGCCGATACAGGTAGTTCCCACCGACCGCCATCGCCTCAACGTCGTCGACGAACGCGGTAATGACCGCGTTCCGCTGTTCTTCGGTGAGCCTCTGCACGTGGCACTCCGTGCGAACCCTCCGAGCCCTGCGGAGAGCGTTCGCCCTATGCTCGGCTTGCGGTCCGCCTCTGCTATTGCGGTTTGTGTCTTCAGTATGAGGAGTAGGCAGGAAGGATTGACAATCGGGGGAACCCTGATTCCAGGCTCAGGCTGACTGGAACCTCGAGAGGGGTGCTGAACCCGCTCGGCCCTTTTGATCGTCGTGTCCTTCGTGGCGCCGCCACAGAGGAGCAACGGAGAATTCAAGCCACGAAGATCACGAAGATCACAAAGGCGAGCCACGGAGAGAAGCATCCCCAGCCATGTCGCCACGACGACTGATCGCGAACGCGCCTCTCCGTGCCTGACTTTGTGTTCTTTGTGATCTTTGTGGCCTGACCTCTCTGTTTCTCCTCCGCGATCTTCGTGATCTCCGTGGCCAATATCTCCGTGATCTTCGTGACCTCCGTGGCCAATATCTCTGTGATCTCCGTGGCCCGTTGTCACGCCCGCATCGCGCGCTCGTGAAGCAGCTTCAGCGCCTGCCATCCTGCTGCGACGGCGCCTTCCTGCCAGTCGGGCTCCGAATACGGCGCCACCGCCGCGGAGCCGAGAATGATCCGGTTGTCGACCTTTGCAAACTGCGCGCGACGCATGGGTGGCGCACCGGCGGCGTAGCCACCCTGGTTGTATTTGACCTTCCGCCACCACACGGCGTAGGCGCTCTCGAACTCCTGGCGGATCTGCGGATGGACCTTGCTTGCGTGCATCAGCACGTGCTCGACGCGAGCTCTGACGGGCTGATCGAGCAGATCGCCAATCGGCCCGTTCGAGTACAGACCGAGGAGCACGCCTTTCTTCGAAAAGTAGTCGCTCGACGGGTACGAGAACTCGCCGATCGGAAGGTTCGAGTACAGGTGCCCGCCGAAGATCTGATCGTCGTCCTCCCAGAATCGGCGTTTCATCGCGAGCCCCATCTTCGCGCTGTTGCTGTAGGTCGTGGCTCGGACCGCAGCCATCATCTCCGTCGAGAGGTTGACGTCGACGCCGGTGAGCACCGAGAACGGCACGCAGACGACGACGTAGTCTGCGGTGACCTCGGTCTTCTTCGAAGTTCTGGTGTTCAGGTAGACGACCTTCACGCTGCGATCGTCCTGATGCACCGACTGCACCTCGGCGTCGAGCGTGATGCGGCTGCTGCCGATCGCGCGTTGAAACCCGCGCGCGATCTGATCCATCCCTCCGACAGGATGGAACATCGGCGCGGCCTGCGTGCCGTCACGCAGCGGAATCGATCGCATGCGGCTGCCGAAGCCCGATTGCAGCAGCGCATCGAACGCATACGGATCTCCGGGCCCGCGATGGATGAAGGCTTTGTAGCGGCGATCGGATGAATCGAGATATCCCTGCGCGACGAGAAAGTTGACGAAGCGCTGCTTGTCCTCGTCGGTGAGCGGCAGATCCAGACTGCGTTGATCGATCGCTTTGACCAGCAGCTCGTTGGTGTGACCGATCAGGTCGGCTTTGATCTCGCGCAGGCGGACGCGGCGGTTCGAGAGCGGGCCGGCGGCGCGTCCCTCGTAGAAGAAGTACGACCCATCCGACTCGTTGACGAAGATCTGCAGCGGTACCCCGAGCTCTTTGCAGTAGTTCAGGATGCCGGTGTGGGTGTACGGGATGCGCCACGCGCCGACGTTGACGTGCAGACCCTCGTCGAACGTGCACACCTGGCGCTCGCCTGTCCCGAGCGAGCTCACGCTGTCCGCGCGAGTCAAGGGGAGCTCGGTATGCTCGCTCCCGCGTCGGACCGTCCACGCCAGCCCGCCCACGCGATCGCGGGCTTCGAGGATACGGAAGTCGTATCCGAGCTTCCCGAGCTCGTATCCGACGACGAGGCCGGAGATGCCGGCGCCGAGAACGAGGACCCTCGCTGCGCGCGGTCGTCCCGCGAGCGCCGGACGCTCGCCGGCCTGTCCGGCCATCAGATCCCATGACGACATCGCCGTCATGACGAGCGACGAGCCGCCGACGACGCCGAGGTGTCCGAGGAACCGGCGTCGGGTCAGGTCAGGACGCAGATGGCGCCCATGCATGGGACTCTATCGTCGCACGTACTTCTTCAGTGCGCGCGGACCGACCTCGGCGCCGTACACGTTACCGTCGCGATCGACGGCGACCCCTTCCGCCGCGCTCGTCGTCGTTGCCTTCTCCGCGGGATCGGGAATGAACGCCGTGACCTTGCCGTCGGTTGCGCTGCCGATGCGGATGCCGCGCTTCCAGCCGTCGTGATTGCGCGAGACCGACTCGGACTCGGAATCGGCGACATACAGCACGTCCTTCTTGTCGATGTAGACGCCGCTTGGTCGGCTGAACTGCGGCCAGATGTCGAGCACCTCGCCCTTCTGGTTGAGGATGACGATCCGGTTGTTGCTGCGATCGCCGACGAAGAGCCGCCCCTTCGAATCGAACGCGAGCGCGTGCGGCTGATCGAACTCGCCGCGAGCCGATCCCTTCTTCCCCCACTCGGCGATGAACTTCCCGTCCTTGCTGAACTTCACGATCCGCGAGTTCGCGCCGCCGTGACCTTCTGACACGTAGATGTCGCCGTTCGGCGCCACGACCACATCGTTCGGCTGATAGAAGGAGTCCTGTTCAGCAGGTTTGCCGGGCTGATTTCCTCCGGGTTTGCCGAGCGTCATCAGGAGCTTCCCTTCGGGGCTGAACTTGAAGACCTGGTGTCCGATCACTTTCGCAGGCGGCGGGGGCAGCGGCGCATCCGGGGCCGCACCGCGCGCCGAGCGGGGAAGATTGTCCTGCCCGTCAGTGACCCAGACGTTCCCGTCGCGGTCGACGTAGATGCCGTGCGGGAAGACCATCAGCCCTTTGCCGAAACTCCGCACCAGCGCGCCCGACGCGTCGAACTTGAGCACGGTGTCGAGGTCGGAGTTGAGACACGTGTTCGCTCCGCACCGCTCCGCGACCCAGATCGAACGCCCATCCTTGTCGATCTCCACCGCACTCGTCGATCCCCACGTGCGACCCGCGGGCATCTTGAAAAAACCGGCGATGGCCTGATACGGGTTCGGTGGGTCGTTGACGGGCGCGGGCGAGCCCTGCGCAAAGGCGACCGTTGCCAGTGACAGTGCGGCAATCGTGATCAGTGTCGATCGTGTCATCGCTGCTCCTCCAGAGAACGGAGGGTACGGAGAACGGATTAACAGGAGAAACGGAGTAACGGAGAACGAACGAAGTTGCGCCACGTCGACACCTACAATCACAAACCCATGATACTCACGTGATTGTGGGTGTCGACGTGGCGATCTCCGTCCGATCTCCGTTGCTCCGTTCCTCCTGTTGATCCGTTTCCTCCGCAACCTCCGTTTTCTCTACGCGCACAACGCCGAAGATTACCCACGCCGCACCAGCGACTGCGACGGCGAGCATCAGCCATCGCAGCGTCAGCGCGAAGAATGCCGCGTCGAGCACCGGCCACTCGAAGGGGTAGCGCCTCAACAGCGCGAAGCGCTCGGACATCCAGTGCCAGCCGGTGTGCGCGACGAGCGCGGACACGATGATCGTCGCGGTGCGCTCGGACGGTACTGCGCGGAACAGCAGATTGAGCGCTGGCACGACGGCAAGGAGCACGAGCAGCTGGCCGATCTCGACGCCGACGTTGAACGACAGCAGCGCGGTGAGCAGATGGCTGCCTGCGAACTGCATCTCCTCCCGCAGCGCAAACGAGAAGCCGAAGCCGTGCACCAGCCCGAATCCGAACGCCACCATCCATCGTCGTCGAATGACAGGCGACACGATGTTCTCGAACGCCATGTAGACGATCGAGACGGCGATGAGCATCTCGACCAGCGGCGGGAACCAGAGCGCGCCCGGCGCCATGTCATAGGCGGATGCGATGAGCGTGATTGAGTGCGCCACGGTGAACGCCGTGACGACCGGCACCAGCGGCGCGACGCGGCGGAACGGGATCACGAGGCAGAGCAGGAACAGGAGGTGGTCGATGCCGTCGAGGATGTGGAAGAAGCCCCCATCGACGAAGCGCCATGCCGCCTGGTACCAGCGTGGGTCGAGGCGGACGATGCCGGGCTCATCGTGAATGGCGAACGCGCGTTCGCCGCCCTCCGCCGGCAGGAAGCGCAACACTGTCAGCGAGCGGACGCCTGCCTTGTCGAACCGGCTCGCGATCGCGAAGCGCGACCGCTCGGATTGAATCGGGTACTCGAGCACGACATCGAGAAGTGCCTGTCCGATGGCGATTCCGGTGTCGGGCGTCAGCGGGGCGCTCGTGATGTGCGCAAGCGCGCGATCGTACGAGTCGAACGACGTGTCGGAGTTCGGCGAGGGCCTTACCGCGATGAGATGCGGCGGACCGAGACGGCGGTCGTCTTCGTAGAAGTCGACGCGGCCGCCGATCCACTCGGTCGCGGCTTGACGGAGCACGGGTTCTGCGCGCGCCAGATCGAGGAACAGCCCCGACGTGGGCCAGTCCAACTCGTTCATCGCCCCGATCGGCGCACGGATAACCGCCCGCAGCCGGTCGCCCTTTGGGACGACGTAGATCTGGACACGAACATCGCTGGGGATTTCGTGCGCAGACGCCTGCACCGAAGCCGCGAGACTCGCTGCCACGGCGAGGAGAATGGATGTATATTTCACCGCGGTGATCCTAACCTACCGGCCGTACGGGAGGGTGAATGATGTGGCGGACAGTTGTCGGGTCCGGCTGTAGCCGGACTGTCCTCGTTGTGGCGGCCGCGTTGCCGCTGCTTGCGCCCGCTGTTGTTTCGCAGGGACGCGCCCCGAAATACGAGGTGCAGGCGCTCTGGCCGCGACCCTTCCAGGAGCAGTCCTGGGTACTCGGCTCGATCACGGGCGTGACCATCGACGGCCAGAACCATATCTGGGTCGTCCACCGCGGCGCCGATTCGCTCGAGAACAACGAGAAGGGGATGATGCTGACGCCGCCCTCGTCGAGCATCTGCTGCAAGGCTGCCCCGTTCGTCCTCGAGTTCGATCAGGGCGGTGCGCTGCTGACGAGCTGGGGCGGCCCCGGCTCGGGCTATCAGTGGCCGCAGTCACCTGGCGGTCTGGCGGTTGATGCAAAGGGCAGCGTCTGGATCACAGCCGCCGGACTGGAGGCGGCGCCTGCTCGCGGACGCGGCCCCAACGATCCGACCGCTGCCGAACAGCCTGCCGCGGCAGCCGGGCGACGGGGTGCCGCACCGACGGGGCCGCCGGCGCCAGGCGATGCGCACGTGATCAAGTTCTCACGTGACGGCAAGTTCCTCCTGCAGATCGGAACGCCCGGCAAGATGGACGGGCCCGACAGCCAGACGACTCTGAATCGCCCGTCCGCGATCGCCGTCGATGCCGCCGCGAACGAGGTGTTCGTGGCCGACACCGGCAATCGTCGCATCATCGTGTTCGATGCCGATACCGGTAAATACAAGCGACATTGGTTCGCGTACGGCGAGAAGGCGGCCGGTCCCGCGCCTGGAGCGTACGCCGCAAGCGATCCGCCGGCGAAATCGTTTCGTGATGTGACCTGCATCGAGATCGCGCGCGACGGCAACGTCTACGTCTGCGATCGCAGCAGCAATCGCGTACAGGTCTTCCAGAAGAACGGCACGTTCGTGAAGGAAGCGGTCGTGTCCAAGAACACGCTCGGTGCGACCGTCACCGGACAGTTCGGCGTCGTCTCGTCGTACGGCTCGGCGTGGGATCTGGCGTTTTCGAGCGACCCGCAGCAGCGATTCCTGTTGATCGCCGACGGTCACAACAAGAAGGTGCACATCTTCCAGCGCGATACGCTGACCGAGGTCGGGACCATCGGAAGCGGCGGCCGCTACCCGGGGCAGTTCCTCGCGGTCGGCAGCATCGCGACCGACGCGCAGGGCAACGTCTATACGGGCGAACAGCATCACGGCAAGCGCGTCCAGAAGTTCATAGCGAAGTAGGGCGGGTCTTGCTCTGTAGACCCGCCGGTGCGTGAGGGTAGGAGACCACTATGAAGCGGAACCTGCTGATAGGCGCGACATTTATCGCCGTCCTGACGGGGCTCGGCATCGCCCAGTACCTCCTCGAGGAGTCGGCGCTCGCCCAGACGAAGGGCGCCGTGATGGCGCCGCGTTTCGAAGTCGACCCGACGTTCCCCAAGCCGCTGCCGAACGGCTGGTATCAGGGGCAGAGCATCGGCCTCTGGGTCGATGCGCAGGACCACGTCTGGATCGTGCATCGGCCTGACGTGCTCGACGCCGCAGAAGGCGCCTCGAGCCAGAATCCGCCGACGGGCGAATGCTGCAACGTCGCGCCGCCGATCCTCGAGTTCGATCAGGCCGGGAATCTCCTTCGACACTGGGGTGGCAGCGACGGCCCCGGCTACCAGTGGCCCTCGTCGAACCACGGGCTCAACATCGACAACAAGGGCAACGTCTGGATCGGTGGCAACGGTACGGGCACCGACGGGCACATCCTGAAGTTCACGCAGGACGGCAAGTTCGTGATGCAGGTCGGCATCAAGAAGCAGGGGCTCGGGCCCGACAGCCTTGCGCAGGATCGCTTCTACCTCGTCGCCAAGACCTTCTTCTATGCGCCGGCCAATGAAGTGTTCGTCGCTGACGGATACGGCAACCGCCGCGTCGCGGTGATTGATGCCGACAGCGGCAAGATGAAGCGTTTCTGGGGCGCGTACGGCAAGCCGCCGGACGACAAGGCGGGCGCAGCGCAGGGGCCCTACGACCCGACCGCGACCTATCAGCAGTTCCGCGGCCCGGTGCACTGCGCTGACGTTTCGGTCGACGGGCTCGTCTACGTCTGCGATCGCACGAGCGATCGTCTGCAGATCTTCAAGACCGACGGGACATTCGTCAAAGAGGTGTACATCGCGCGCGACTCACGCGGTGACGGCGCGGTGTGGGACGTCGCGTTCTCGCGCGACAAGGAGCAGAAGTATCTCTACGTCGCCGACGGTCGCAATCAGAAGCTGCGCATCTTCGATCGCCAGTCGCTGGAGGAGCTCACGAACTTCGGGAAGGGCGGCCACTATCCGGGCGAGTGGTACTCGCTGCACAACATCGCGACCGATTCGAAAGGCAATCTGTACACGGTCGAGACCTACCAAGGCCGACGACTGCAACGCTTCCTCTACAAAGGCCTCGCGCCGGTGAAGGCGAAGCAGCAAGGCGTCGTGTGGCCAGGCACGCGCTGAAGCGCGACTGACGTCGCTGAGGCGTTCATGCTATCGTGACGGCGGTCTCCCTGGGCGTGTATCTCGCGCCGGGCGCGTGGGATACATGTCTCGCGACGAGAAATCGACAACCGACGCTCACACCTCGACGTCCGGCGCACCAATCCGCGGTGTGCCAATCTCTCCCGCACCGGCGAGCTCTCCTGACACCCTCAGCGGGATAGGCAGACTCGGCGCGTACGCGTTGTTGTTTGCCGCCTACAATCTCACCGCACTCCTCGGGTTCGGATTCCGATTTCAGAATACGCAGATCGGCGTCGTCGGGTTGGCGGGTGCTGTACTGTTGTCGGCGCTGCTGCTCACGTCGCGAACGCAGTGGTGGCTGGTGCTCGTGACGACGGGCGTGGCGCACGCCGCCGCCGCGGACCCGGCAGTCCCTGACTGGAGGGTGGCGTGGCAGATCGCGGGGAACTCGCTGTTCGCCGTGACGACGGCGGAAGTCCTTCGTCGCGTCGTCGGAGTTCCTCTGCACTTCAGCAACCGTAGCCAGGTGTTGCTGTACACATCGGTGTCGGTGGTGTCGCCGACGCTCTTCGGCTTGACGACACCCGCCTTCATCCGATCGCTCCTCCATCTCGATTCCGCGTACACGCCCGGGACGGCTCTTGCGCGGACGATGCTCGCGAATGGCACGTCGATGTTGCTCGTTGCCCCGGTCGTGATCTTGTGGGCGCAGCACGGCGTTCGGCGGGTCAGAACCATTCCCCAGCGTCGTTTGCTCGAAGCCGGGCTGATGATGATGACGCTGGTCGCCGTGGGCGTGCTCGCGTTCGGCTCGGGGCCTGGGACCGCGCAGTTTCCCTCACTGCTGCTGTGGGTGTTCCCTCCGTTGCTGTGGGCCGCCGTTCGGTTCGGGCCGATCGGCGCCAGCACGTCGCTGTTTTGTGTGGCTGCCCTCTCGGTCTGGGGCACCGCACGACAGCTCGGGCCCTTCGTGCCGGCGAGAGACGCCGACCTGGTGCTCTCGCTGCAGCTGCTCTGGATCGTCCTCTGCCCGCCGGTCATGCTCCTGGCCGCGGTCATTCAGGAACGGGAGCAGGTGGAGACGGCCCTGCAGGACCAGCGCAACCAGCTTGCGCACTTCACCCGCATGACGACGGTGATGGAACTGTCAGGCACGTTGACGCACGAGCTCAGTCAGCCGCTCACCTCGATCCTCGTCAACGCGCAAGCGGGCATCCGCCTTCTTGAACGCGAGCCGGTCGATCTCAGAGAGCTGCGGGACATCCTGGTCGATATCAGGGAACATGACAAACAGGCCAACGGCGTCATCGCTCACCTCCGCTCGTTCCTGAAAGAGAAGGAAGCGCGTTTCGAGACGCTCGGAGTCGAGACGCTGGTGCGCGATGCGCTGAAGCTTGGTCGCGCCACGATCAAGAGTCTGCATGTCGACGTGCAGACGCAGATTGCGCCGGGAACGCCGGCCGTCCACGGCGATCCCGTTCAATTACTCCAGGTGATGCTGAATCTGATCGTCAACGCCTGCGAATCGATGGCGGTGGTGCCCGCTGCCGATCGACATCTGCGGATACGTGTCGCGCGCATGGACGAGGGCTATGTCGAACTGCAGATCGCAGACTCTGGAGTCGGATTGCCGGCTGGCAGCGAGGAACGCGTGTTCGAACCGTTCTTCACGACCAAGCCCAACGGGCTCGGGCTTGGACTCGCGATGTGCCGATCGATCGCGACCACTCATGGCGGCCAGCTCTGGGCCGAGAACAATCCCGGGCGAGGAGCCACCTTTCATCTCGTTCTGGCCGCCGACGTCAACTGATCGTCGTCCACCTTCGCCGCCAGCGTCGCTGGCGAGGCGGTCACAGCTTCAGCGCACTGCGAAGGCGGGCGAGGTGATGGTAGCTATGACGGACCGCGTGATCCTCCAGCATGAACTGACACGTGATCGGCGCGTCGGCGTAGAGCGATGCGGTTGCGGCGCTGTCGAGCTCCGCGTCGCTGAGCGCACGGATGGCGGCCGCCGCCGCGGCGCTGTTGCGCCGAAGGAGATTGATCGCCGCGTCGCGCGTCACGGCGTCGTGCTCCTTGGCGTGGTTCGCGTTCATCTCGTGGATCGCGTCCATCGTCACGCCGACCATGGGCTGACCTTTGCCAAGTGCCTGCGCCAGTTCGATCTCGATCGGGTAGACGCTGGCGACGTGATGGACGATGACGCCGACCTTGCGGCCGTCCTTGGGTGTGCGCGTCTGCCACTGCGCATCGGTGAGGCCGACCGCGAACGTGGCGAGTGCCTGGGCCCCCTGTTCCAGGCGCATGGCAAGGGCATGGCTTCGTTGGCTCATATGGACCTGCGTGCTGTTTGATATGACCGACTCAGCGTTCGTTTTATTCCCGAAGAGCGATCACAGCGGGGCGCTCTTAGCGTTCCGAGTTCGACAGCACCGGCTTGATGTCGACGACTGGCGTGCCGTCGATGGCTTCGATGGGCCCGATCCTCAGGCGCAGCCCGGCCCGGTCGCGCACCGTTACGCGATGAAGGCCCAATGGATTCGGCCGATCTGGCGACCGTGTCGCGAAGACACCGGCCAGTTCATTGTTCGGGTCGTCGCGCGGACGCACTTCGAGCACATCACGTCTGGCGCGGTGAAACCACGTCAGCACGAGCACTTCGTCGCCGGTGGCGACGCCGCGCAGCGCGGGCTCGAAGGCCGGCTCGATCTCGAGCCACGCATCGGGCGCGCCTTCGGGCCCCTGGCGGGGCGCATTCTTTCGTTCGACCAACGTTGATCGGATGTGTCCAATCAGTTGAAGCGTCGTGTCCATGCACGCGATCACGTTTTGAGGACGCCGAGCGGCTCGCCGATTGAAAAGCCCGGAAAGACTTGCTCGGTCTTCTGTCCGAGATGTTGGTGCACGAGCTCCCCGAGCACGCTGCGGAAGTCCGTCGTCACCGCCAGGTCCCGGCGTTCGAAGAGTTGCTCGGACTCGAGCCCTGGCCAGTGGCCGAACATCCTGCCGCCGCGAACCGGCCCACCAAGCACGAACATCACGTTGCCATGCCCGTGGTCGGTTCCGTTGTTGCCGTCTTCGGCTGCCGTGCGTCCGAACTCCGACATCGTCACCAGCACGATGTCTTCCATCCGGTCGCCCATGTCCCTGGCGAACGCCGCGAGCGAGTTACCGAACTGTGTGAGCAGCGGTGGAAGTTGACCGTTCTCGTTGCTGTGATGATCCCAGCCGCCGATTTCAGCAAACGCCGCCTCGACGCCGACGCCCGCTTTGATCAGTCGCGCGATCTGCCGCAGGCCTGTGCCGAACTCGCCGAAGTACTGCGCGCCCACCGCGGGCGTGTAAGGTGTCCGGTTGATCGACTCGATGGTCTTGAGCGCGTCGAACGTCCGTTTGCCTTGCGCCGCCATCAGCGGCGCGTCAGCTTTCGCATACATGCTTTCGAGGATGGACGTGGCCGCATCATTGCGCACGCGGAACTGCTGAAGATCGCTCACCGCGATTGCGCCACGGTCGCCGCGCATCGTGCGCGGCATCTTCGCGCCGATCGCCACCGCGCGAACCGACGACGTCTCGGCCGTGAGCGGCGGGAGGGCGCGATTCAACCACCCATCCTCGGTCGTTCGACCGGGTGTGCCCGATTCCATCGAGTCCTGCGCCTCGAAGTGGGATCGATTGCCATCCGGTGACCCACATGCGTGGACGATGCCGAGCTGGCCGCTGTCCCACAGCGGCTTCAACGGCTGCAACGATGGATGCAGTGCGAAGCGACCGTCGAGATCGATCGCACCGTTGTTCTTGCCGGGCGCCGGAATCGCGATCGTCGGCCGCAGCTCGTAGTAGCGCTTCTCGAAGTGGGGCACGACGACGTTCAGGCCGTCGGCGGCGCCACGCTGAAAGATCGCGATGAGGATCTTGTTGCGCGTGCTTTCGCCAGGAGCGGCCGCGCGAACGAGCCACGACGGAGCCGCGCCCATGCCGGCCACGGCGATGGCGGATGCACGCATGAAATAGCGTCGCGTAAGCATGGCTACCTGCTCTGGAAATCGGGAGAGCTGATGACGAGCGTGGCGAGCATCGACGGCGTCGCCTCTTTTTCCTGAATGCCTTTTTCGATCGCCGTCAGCGTGGCCGGCGTTGGCGCTGCGCCGAGCAGATCGCTCGCGACCGCTGCCGGTGCTTTGAAATTGAACCGGCTCATGTCCACGCGGATGCCTGGTATGCCGCCTCCGCTCAATGCCGTGGCGAAGTCGATTCGCCCGATGAGCCCAGCGCTGCTGGCCCACGCTTCGCCGGTCGTCGGATATCCCGTCGGTTCCACTTTGCCGTAGAGCGGCTGACCGAGATCGGCGATGCGCTGGCTCAGAGCGAACGTGTCGGTGACGTCGGCGTTGAGCGCGCGCACGGCGCTGACGGCCATTTCGAGCGGCGACTTCAGCTTCGCGCGCCACGCGCCTTCCGAGAGAAACTCCGGCGATGAGAACATCGTCTGCAGCACCGCGCGAATGTCACCATCGGTCTTCGTGAACGTGGCCGCCATCCGATCGACGAGTGACGCAGGTGGCGCGTCGGCGACGAAACGCTGCGCGAGCTTCTTCGAGATGAACTTTGCCGTCGACGGATGCCGCGCCAGGATGTCGATCACCTCGAGCCCGTCCTGCTCGCCGCGGCCGGGCGGAAGTGTGTGCCCGAGGACGATCTTCTCTTTGCGATCGTGCGTGGCGGGGTTGAACTGGAATTCCGCGTACCGCTGCAGGTCGTAGACCGTCCAGCCTGTGAACGCGCGCGCAACCGCGATGACGTCCTGCTGGGTGTACCCGCCATCCACGCCGAGCGTGTGCAGCTCCAGGATCTCCCGCCCGTAGTTTTCATTCAGGCCCGGGCGGTTCAACGGAGTGCCGTTGAAAGATCCGGCCGGTGGGCGGATGTCATCTCGCTGAACCTGGGACTGCCAGTTGTCCAAATAGAACAGCATTGCTGGATGACGCGCGGTCGCGAGCAGCAGGTCGCGGAAGTGACCCAGTACGTTCGGGCGGATCGCGTCGCGCTCGAAGCTCGTGAGCAGCACACGCTCCTGGCCCTTCCCGTTGAACACGTTGAAGTGATTCATCCAGAAGTCGACGAGCACTTCCTCGAGCTGATGATTGGAGTAGAGCGCGCGGAAGAGTTTGTTGTCGACGAGCTCCGAATTCACATAGACCTGTGGTTGTCCCACCACCATCGACTCGCGTCGAAGATTCGGGAGGTTCACGAGCATTTGTGGACCGAGGGAGCGAATCACCTTCTGACGCTTCTCGGCGTCGAGGGAATCGAAGAGCGCGAGCTTTTCCGCGTCAGTGCCGTTGCGGGCGACTCGGATCTGCTCCGAGGTGAGGAGGTCCATCAACGGCGGCATCAGGCGTCTGAATTCCGCCTGTCGCGCTTGTTGATCCGCCTGGCGCGCGGCGGCCGCTTCCTGCTGGATGTCGGCCAACCCGTCCAACGCCTGCGTCGGTCCGAACGCAAGGAACTGTTGGCGGCGGTCAGACGACAGTGAATCAATCACCGAGCGGCGCTCGTCGACCGTGCCACCCTGCATCAACTTACAGACCTGCAGCGACGTCAATCCGGCGAGCGGCTGCACGGGCCGGATCATCAGGGGTGCCTGCTGATATTTCTCGAGGATCTGCCACGTGGCCAGTTGCAACGTGGTGAGCTGCTTCAGGCGGGCAGCGAGTTCGGGATTCTCAGGAATCCGCTCCGGATGCAGCTGCAGGTCGATCCACTTCTCGACGCCGAGGCGGCGCACTTCGCCGAGATCGCCGGGGCGTGCGCCGAATGTCAGACGGTTGATTGTGTGCAGGATCTGCTTGTCGGGTGTGAGCTTCTGATCGAAGCGGTCGGCGGAATAGGCCGGGACACTGATGGCGCCGGCGACCAGCGCGATTCCCAGCAAGCGTGTCATATCAATCCCCCTTCGTAGGCGGACGACGCGGTCCCCCTATTCTGCTCTAGGACGCTCTTCTGAGACATAATCCAATCCCTTTGAACCAGCGTATCGTCAGGTTCTTTCTCGCCTCAGTACTGCTGAGCGCCGTCCTCGTTCAACCAACGCCTGCCGAGAGTCAGGCACTCGATGGCTGGTTCGGGACATGGGTGCTCAATATCTCCAAGTCGATCTACCAGCCCGGTCCGCCGCCGTATACGCGTGCGTCGTATGCGATCGAGCCGTGGAACGGGGGCGTGAAGGTCACCTACGACATGGTCTACCCGCGCGGCGGGACCACGCACATGGAGTGGACCGGTAAGTTCGACGGCACGCCGTATCCGCTGCAGGGCGTCGACGAGTACGTGACCTACGCCTACACGCGCATCGAAGACCATACTTACGACGTCGAACTGCGGATCGATGATCGTCTCGCCGGGGTGTCGCGGGTGACGCTGTCGTCCGACGGCAAGTCGATTACGACGGCCACACGAGGACGAGATGCGACCGGGCGTACGGTCACGACGACGACTGTCTACGAAAGGCAGTAGCCCGATTACCCCGCAAATGGATCGGGCGGTCGCACCCATCTGAACGTGCTTCGCAACAGGCGGAACGTATCGAGCTCCACGCGCTGCAGGCGCATCGTGACACGGTAGTCGTCCATCTCCCCCACTAGGATCATGCGATCGTGTGACGGGCGCTCGACTTCGAATCGAGCCGACCAGATCTTGCTATTGCGCTTCGTCAGCGCGAGTGTCCGGCCGTCGTCAGCCAGCGATGCGCCGTAGTGCGCGAGCGAGTCGTCCGTGCGCTGAAACACGACGACGTTCGGCGTGTCGAAGATCACGCGTCGCCAGCGTCGGTCGTAGTCGTTCATGACGGCCGGACGAACCTGATCGTCGATCGACAACTGCTCGACGTTCCAGATGCCGTAGAGCGGCGATCTCGGTGCGCCCGGTCCGCCGTCGGCGTAGAAGTATCGTGTGCTGAGCGACCCGAACATCACGACGAGATAGAGTCCGAAGATCAGTTGCGCGGCGAGCGCTATCCGGTTTGCGCGCGGGGTCTCGAACAGCGGGGGCTCGGACGAGGGTGCCGCAGGGCGGTTCAACACGAGCACGTTCGCGAGCCGGCGGAAGTCCGGCGCCACCAGAAACACGAACATCAGCAGCAGGTGAAACGAGATCTGCTTCAGGCCGAAGTCGTACGTCATGTTGAGCAGGAACACCTGCGTCATGTCGAGCAGACCGATCAGCGCGCCGAGTATCGTCGTTTGCGGCGTGAGCAGGAGCAGGCCGGCCGCCATCTCCGCGCCTCCGGTGATGACCTGGTAGGAGGTGGACGCGCCGATGAACGTCCACAACAGATCAGAGAGTGATGCGCTGCCGACAGGCTCGATCAGTGTGACCAGCCCCGGCGGTGGGAACTGCGTCGGAATGATCTTCGCCATCCCGTAATAGAACATCTGCGCGGCCAGCGCGAACCGGAGGAAGACGCGAAACCATCTCCGCAGTCCCACGTATTCACTGCCCCTACGATCGACAGTCGTCCAGATCGCCGTCGCGCCGGTGGCGATCACGAACAGCAGCGCGGTCTGCACCCAGTGGAACGCCGTATCGCCGCTGTTGCCGGTGTAGACGAGCGGTGGTGTGAGGCCGAAGACATGTTGCGCGGCCCAAAGCGTGAGGTCGCGCAGCGGCCAGATGGTCCCGAGGGCGGGGAGTTGGAATCCGGGAAGGAGCAGTACGCCGCCAAGAATCTGCGTGGCCGCCGCGTAAAACCCGAAGTACAGCACTCCGAACCGGAAGACGATGGGCTTCAAGACCGACGAAATGTACACCTGTTTCTGCGGCGGGGAGCGATCTAGAATCAGCCCGCCACAATGTGACTTCAGTGGAGGTGGGACATGCAGGCTGTTGCTCGACGCGTGATGCTCGCCCTGGTACTGATCGCTCTCGTCGGAGGCGCCCCGGGTCTGCGGGCGGCAAACCCGACGGTCTCCCCCGATTCGGTCGGCTTCTCGGCCGATGGCCTCAAGCAGTTCCAGCAGACGATGCGCGCGCTGGTCGATGACGGCAAGCTCGCCGGCGTCACCACGCTCGTCGCGCGACACGGCAAGGTCGTGTACGTCGACGCATATGGCGTGCAGGATCTCGCCACGAAGAAGCCGGTTGCCAGCGACACGATTTTCCGGATTGCGTCGATGACCAAACCGATCGTGGGCGTCGCCATGATGATGCTCTGGGAACAGGGCAAATGGACGCTCGACGACCCAGTCTCGACGCACATCCCCGAGTTCGCCGGTCTCAAAGTCGCCACAGCAAGTGGACAGGTGCCGCAAACCAAGCCGATGACGATGCGGCAGTTGATGAGCCATACCGCCGGCTTCGACGTGAACGCAGGTTATGAGAAAGCGGGTCTGAGAGATTCCGATCTGCAGGGGATGATCGACAAGCTGTCGAAGCTGCCGCTCGCCGCCCAGCCAGGCACCGACTGGCGCTATGGGCCCAGCGTCGACATCCAGGGCTACATCGTCGAGAAGCTGTCGGGCCAGAAGCTCGATGTCTTCCTTCGATCGAAGATCTTGGAGCCGCTTGGAATGAAGGACACCGGTTTCTGGGTGGATGCGCCGAAAGCCAGTCGTGTCACGAACGTGTTCACATACGGTCCCGACAAGCGCATCGTGGCTGCGCCCTCGCAGCAGGTCGCCTTGTCGAAGCCGGCGTTTCTATCCGGCAGCGGCGGACTGTACTCCACCACCGACGACTACTTCCGATTCGCGCAGATGATGCTGAATGGCGGCGAAGCCAACGGCAAGCGGTTCCTGAAGGCGTCCACCGTGGAGCTGATGCGAACCAACGTTCTCGCTCCGGGAGTCAGCGTCGATACCTACGGTCCGCCACAGCCGGGCCTCGGCTTCGGACTCGACTTCGCGATCGTCATGGATCCGGCAGCGGCCAAGACGCCGGAAGCAAAGAACTCCTTCTACTGGGGCGGTGCGTTCGGCACGTGGTTCTGGATCGATCCGAAGAACGACGTCGTCGTCGTCGGGATGATCCAGAACGTTGCCGGCAGCTCGCCGACTGGGGGTTCACCGCAGGTGCGACCGCTGTCGCGACAGCTGGTGTATCAGGCGCTGGTCGATCCGAAGAAATGAGGAAGGATACGGCTGCCGCCCGCCGGTGAGCCGCCGCACACTCCGCCAAGCGACGGCGGTGTGGCTGGGATGGCAGACGCGTGAGCAAGGCCGACGTCAGCGCGACCTTGCTCTCTGGGAGCAGGAACGCGGACGTAGCGATTCATCGCGTCGACTTCCGTCAACGCGTTCGAGTTGCAACGAAATAGCTCGAACACTTTGAGCCGCGAGACAGATGTCGCATCGCGTTAGCAGCTAGTCGACGCGGCAGCGTCAGGGTACGAGCGGAGGCCACGTTCCCGGCCGCAGCGTCCGCGACTGCCATCCCAGCCACACCGCCGTCGCTTGGCGAAAGGCGATCCGCTCCCTATTGGCTGCGCGGTGCAGGCTTCGACAAATAAGCCCTCGACGCGGCCTCGTCCTTGAGCGGCGTGATCTTGTCCGGGTCGATGCGGACCATCAGGTAGTCGATGTGATCGTCGATCTTCGTGAACCAGTGGCCGGTGCCTGCTGGGATGACGACGACATCGCCCGGCTTGAGCTGATAGCTCCTGCCGTTACGGATCTCTGCGCCGTTGTTGCCCGGCCCGTTGAACTCGCGCACCGTCTGTGACGTTGCCGGCCGTCGTTCGCGATTCGTGATGTCCGGGCCGAGCATCAGCGTCGCCGTGCCGTCGACGATGTGATAGACCTCGCTGACCTGATCGTGTTCGGCGACGGAGTTCGGCGCGGGCTTATCGAGCTTGCCGCGATGCACCATGCCGATGCCGACGTGCGCCTTGCCGATGTCGATGTCCCTGACCTGCTGATCGATCAACTTCTCCTCGACCGCTTTCTTCGTGTAGGCCTGCAGCTCACTGAGCGGGATGTAGGTTCCCGGGCACATGTTGCATGTCGGCTGAGGGTCGGTGGGGTTGATCTTCGTCTGGGCGACGAGCGCAGCGACGGCGCAGAGCGTGCCCGCAATTCCGATCAGGATTCTTGTCATAGAGCCCTCACGGGCCGCCTGAAGGCGGCCCCTACTTACGCGGCCAGGGGACGCCTTGATCAGCCTTCGCCACCGGGCCGACACCTTTGAAGATGAACCGCTGCACGCGCGCGCCGGTGTAGGTTTCCGTCGCGTACAAGTTGCCCTTCGAATCGGTGTCCAGGTTGTGCACGCCGAAGAACTGGCCGGGCTGACGTCCGCCGTCGCCGAAGGTGGTGAGTACTTCGAGCGTGCTGCGCAGCACGACGTTGATGTGCTCGTTCACGCCGTTGGCCATGTAGATGTAGGTCTGCTGCGGATCCTTGGAGAACGTCATGTCCCACACCGATCCTGATCGCAGCGTGTTCTTCTCGAAGAACGCTTCTTTCACGAACGTGCCGTCCTTGCGGAACACCTGCACGCGATCGTTCACGCGGTCACACACGTACACGAACCCGTCCTTCGAGACGTTGGCGCAGTGGACAGTGTTGAAATGTTTCGATGGCGGCGAGGCGGGATCGTACTCAGGCACCTTGGCGTCGTCCGGCTTGTTGCCGTAGGCACCCCAGTGCCGCTTGTACTTCCCGCTGTCCGCATCGAACACGATGACGCGCCGGTTGCCGTAGCCATCGGCGACGTAAATTTCGTTGGCGTCGGGATCGGGGTAGATCTTCGCGGCGCGCCACAGGTTCGCAGTGTCGTTGCTGCCGTTGTGCACGCCGTGCTTGCCGATCTGCAGCAGGAACTTGCCGCCCTTGGTGAACTTCAGGATCTGCGTGTCGGTGTTGTCGTTGCCACCGATCCAGACGTTGCCCTTGTGATCGACGGTGATGCCGTGATTGCTGACCGGCCATTCGTAGCCGTCGCCCGGACCGCCCCACGAGTTCACGAGGTTGCCGGCCTGATCGAACTCGAGCACCGGCGGAGCAACCTTGCAGCAGATGCCGATCTGCGGCTTCGTCTCAGCCGCCTTGAAGTTGTCTTCGACGCTTTGCGGCCGGTGGATCACCCAGACATGATCCTGCGCATCGACCGACAGGCCGATCGTCGAGCCCATCACCCAGTGATTGGGCAGCGGCTTCGGCCAGAAGGGATCCACCTCGAACATCGGGGCCTGCTTCTGACCGGAGCCGGTCGGAGCCGCCGCGCCCGGTCCCTGATCCGCCCACACGCCTGTCAGGGGGATTAACGCGGACACGCACGCGATCACGATCAGGACGATCCATTCCGCACGTCGTGTCATCGGTTCCTCCACTTGAAGGCCTCAAGGCTCAGGCCCCAGGCCTCAGGACTGTCCAAGGATTCGGGCCTGGCCCAGCCCTGAAGCCTGAGCCCTGAGGCCCGAATCTTAATACCAACGACCGGCGCGCGGGGCGTAGAATGCAAGGTTGAAACGGCGCGCGTACCCCTGGGCTCCCTCTTTCACAGGAGTCGGACCATGACTCGGTCGAACGCGTTGCGCATCCTGGCAGTGGTGGCTGGTCTGTTCGCCCTTGCCCCGTCACCCGCCTCCGCCGACGTTCCTGACAACCCGACGTTCTCGAAACACATTGCGCCGATCTTTCAGGAGAAGTGCGAGGCGTGTCACCGGCCCGACTCGATCGCGCCGATGTCGCTGCGCACCTTCCAGGAGAGCCGGCCCTGGGCGCGGTCGATCAAGGCCAAGGTCGAGACCAGGCAGATGCCGCCGTGGCACATCGACAAGACCGTCGGTATTCAGCACTTCAAGAACGATCGCTCGCTCACCGACGATCAGATCGCGACCATCGTGAAGTGGGTCGACAACGGCGCGCCCGAGGGCGACCCGAAGGACATGCCGCGCGCGAAAGAGTGGCCCGATGGCCAGGCCTGGATCTATGCCTCGTCGTTCGGACAGAAGGAACCCGATCTGATCATCCGCTCGACGCAGTGGACGCAGAAGAAAGGCGTCAACGACACGTGGTGGAAGCCGATCGTGCCGACTGGGTTGACCGAACCGAGATGGGTGCGCGCGATCGAGGTGCGTCCCGGCACGGTGAAGGGGCGGAAGATCACACACCATGCGAACTCCGATCTGATTCAGGACGAACCCGGCGAGCTGACGCAGGCAGGTCCTGGCCGGTTCATGGAATGGGCCGTCGGCAAGGAAGGCGAGTTGATGCGGCCGAACAGCGGCAAGCTGATGCTCCCTGGATCGCGAATCGTCTGGGACATCCATTACTCGGCGTCGCGCGATGAAGACATCACCGACTTCGTCGAGATGGGCATCTACTTCTATCCGAAGGGGCAGGAGCCGAAATACCGGCAGCACCTGCTTCGCATGGGGAAGACCGGTGATGGTGCGATCGATATTCCGCCGAATTCGATCGCCGCGTCGGAGACGTACTACCCGCTGCGCCAGGCCGCACGCATCGAGAGCTTCCAGCCGCACATGCACCTGCGCGGGAAGGCGATGTCGCTCGAAGCGATCCTGCCCACCGGTCAGACCGTGCTGTTGAGTCACGTCGATCAGTTCACCTTCAACTGGCACTCGTCATACGTGTACGCGGACGATGACGCGCCGCTCGTGCCGAAAGGGACGGTGATGAAGGTCACCGCGTGGCACGACAACACGGCGGCCAACAAGGCGAACCCGGATCCGAACGTCTGGGTTGGCTACGGCGACCGCACCGTCGACGAGATGGGCCACGCGTGGGTGAACGTGACGTACCTCACCGATGCGGAGTACGCGGCCGAAGTCGCCGCGCGCCGCGCCCGGCTGGCATCGAGTGGCACGCACTAAATCTGTAATGGGGTCGGGAGTCATTTTCGGGAGATCTGCGGAAAATGACTCCCGACCCCATTACACGCTCGTCATTCTGGCGACACTGATCTGCGGGGCGATTGCAGCACCACGTGCGCAGCAGCCCCGCGCTCCGCTCGTGCTCGAGCCACTGGGCACGCGCGGCGAGGCGATCTTTCCGGCGCTCGAAGCATGGGGTCCCGACAAGAACGGCGACACGCTGATCCTGCTCGGGTACTACAATCGCAACAAGACGCAGGAGCTCGTCGTCCCCATCGGCCCCGACAATCGCATCGAGCCTGGCGGTCCCGACTACGGTCAGCCCACATTCTTCTATCCCGGCCGACAGCACGGCGTGTTCGCCATCAAGGTGCCAAAGGACTTCGGCACCCAGAAGCTGACGTGGACGCTGACGGCCAACGGTCAGACCTCGTCGATCTCCTTCTGGCTCAACCCGCCGTACTGGGTGAACTTCTACAAGCATCCGGCGAACGGCAACGAACCGCCGGTCATCAAGTTCTCGCGCGACGGCCCGACGATGACCGGACCGCCTGTCGGAATGGCACAGATGCTCACGGGCGTTGTCGGCAAGCCGGTGCCGTTAACGGTCTGGGCATCGGATTTCCCGACGCAGATCACGGAAGGCGAGGACGCGCTCGCGGCCCGCAACCGGGCATCGGCCGCGGCGCGTGGGAATCAGGATGCGGTCGCAATCATCAACGGGCAGGTCATTGGGGGCGCGAGAGGCTCCTCGCCTCCACCCGGGGCATTGCCCCGCGACGGGGAACCGGCGAACCCGCCCGACATCACGGTGAATTGGCGCAAGCATCGCGGTCCCGGCGAGGTCACATTCGCGCAGTCACGGATCCCGCTCGTCACCAAACGCGACCCGAAGCTATTCCTCGAGGCGAGCACCACCGCG
>DATFRP010000257.1:0-11552 GCA_035263125.1 Vicinamibacterales bacterium | reverse complement strand
ATGGCGCGCGAGCAGATCAACCTGGGGATCAAACTGAAGGACGGCCTGCCCTATACCGAGTGGTCCAAGGAGCAGATGAAAACACGGCGTGCCAACGGCGGCCGGGAAGATCCGCATAGCTACTGCATGCCACCAAACTTTCCGCGCGCCTGGACACTGCCCCAGCACACGAGGATCGTGCAGACGCCCGGCATGATGGTCGTCCTGCATGAGTTCAACGGAGCCTATCGCGAAGTGTACCTGGACGGTCGACCGCTGCCCGTCAATCCGAATCCGACGTGGAACGGCTACTCCACCGGGCACTGGGAAGGCGACACGCTGGTCATCGAAACCAATGGCATCCGCGACGACATGTGGCTCGATATCCAGGGCAGTCCGATCACCGAGTCGGCCCGCGTGACCGAGCGGCTGAAGCGCCTCAATCTCGGCCTCATGCAGATCGAGATTGGCGTCAACGATCCGAAGGCCTACACCAAACCCTGGTCGGTCACGATCGAAATGGCGTTGATCGTCGACACGCAGATGCTCGAAGAGATCTGCCTGGACAACGAAAAAGACACCAAGCTCTATAAGAAATGACGAATCGTCTGTCTCGCTGCTCGGTCTTCGTCGCCCTCAGCCTTGCGCTGGTGCCAGCCGCGTGGGCGCATCATTCCCAATCGGAGTACGACCTCCGCGCGAAAGTGGAGGTCGAAGGCTCTGTGACCAAGGTGGAATGGAGAAGCCCGCACGCGTGGATCTACGTGGACGTGATCAACGAGAAGGGCGAGAAGGTGAACTGGAGCTTCGAGCTTCCGAGCCCGGTTACCTTGATGCGCCGCGGATGGACGCGGGATTCGTTGAAGCCTGGCGACCGCGTCAAAGTGTCAGGCGCTCCAGCCAAGAATTTTCCCACCATCGCGATCGCCAATTCCATCAGGGATGCCAACGGCAAGGCGATGTTTACCGGCACGACGCAGATCTACGAACCGGAAGCGGTGTCCAAAGAATCGCGGTAACCGGGGTCGGCGCTGGATTGCGCCTCAGTTCTCGATGAGTGGCTCGACCCGCTCGACGACGAAGTCGTTGATCGTGGTGCGGTCCTTGACCAGTTTCAGGCCGAGCTCGCGGCGAAACTCCTCGAGCAGCTGCGGGGCGTCAACCGGCGGCGGAGCGCTGAAGCCGCGCCCCAACGGCATCACTGCCCGGTACGGCAGGTCGTCCGTACCAGCTATGACGTCGAACATGAACAGACCAGGCCAGCCTGTGCGGTCCGACACCGGCGTTGCCATGAAGAATGTCAGCCGGTCGGCGATGGTCGCCATCGACACGCCGACACCGCGGTGCCTGGCATTGATACTCGCCCAACCGCAGCGCGCCTTCTGTTCGTAGTCGCGGCTGTCGAAACCAACCGCGGCGTTGTTTGCGCGCGCCTTGCAGTCGTCGGTAAAGGGGCGCAACCCCGAACCGGTGCGGCCGTCCTCGCGCGCCGGCATCAACAGGTAGCCATCGATGTCGCGGGGCTGCAGGCGCAAGCGAAGTTGAAACCGCTCCTCCAGCAAGGTGCGGAACATCGCCCTCGCCTCGGCGGGTGTCAGGGAAGGAGCAGCCGCCTTTGCCGAGATGTCGAACTCCGACTCCAGGATCTCCTGCTTCCCCTCGATCTTCTGGTAGACAGTATTGATGTCGTACGCCCACGCGATGAGATTGCGGAGCGTGTGGCCGAAGCTCTCGACGCGCCCACCAGGCAGCACGCGCACGAAGGGCAAGCTGATCTCCGCAAGCGACCGAGGGGCTCCTCGACTCTGCTTCGGGTCAAGCTTGACGGACGCGACCTCGAATCTCGCCGGTGCGGGCGACTGGGCAGCGAGCGGAGTGGCCGGGGTGAACACGACCAGGGCTGCCAATGTGATGCGCCTCATGGACCTCCTATCGTGACTCCGCAAATGCACCGGTCTCCTTCGCGCGGAAGGTCATGCTTGTCAGAAGTAGCCTCGATGCCACTGCGGCGCCAACGACGAGTCCGACCCCGTGCCCATCGCGCGAGATGAGCATCACGATCGAACAAAGCAGGCCCGCTCCGGCAATGAATGCAAACGCCGGCAGCAGCGCCTGCCGGTTGCGGATCACATACACGAACAGGCTTCCTATGACGCCGAAAATGGCCGTCGATGAGCCACCGCTCCCGGAGTTCCACGAGTAGTTCATGATCTGACCCGCGATTCCGGATGCGAAATACACCGCGAGGATGTTTCTTCCGTACAGCCGTTCCGCCGCCGGCATGAATGTCAGAATCAAGAAGGCGTTGGCGACAACTTGACTGATGCCGTTTGGTTGGACGAACAGTGCCGTCACGAACCGCCATAGCTCACCGGCACGAATCGCGTCGGGATCGCGCACCAACGCCGCGAGAAGCTCCGGATACACGAACTGCAGGCCCGTAACGAGCGCGGTCACACCAATGACCGACATGCTGAACACAGGCAGTCGGCTTCGCGACACGCTCCGGCATGCGTAGTACAGGTACGACATGCAGACGAGCGCGGTGACGACGACAACTGCATTGCTGAATACCCAGAGGGCTTTCATTCATGCTCCCGGATCGCGGCGGCCGCGAAGAAGGGCCTCAACGCGGCAAGTGAACCGCACCAGGGCGACATAGTCGCATGAACCATAGCGTCGCCTTCAACGGCAGCCCCCTTGTTCCAGATAGTGCGGTTGACGTCATCTGCGCATTTAGCCAATATCTAAGACCATGCGAATCTGGTTCCGCACGCCGAACGAGCCCGAGGACGGCGTCCTGTTCCTGTCGGCTACCAGAAAGTCGCATGGGTCATCCTTGCGGCCCTCGCCATCTACACCCTTGCTCTTTAGGTGATTGAAGGACAATCCCCTAATGCGATCGCATCTTGCGTCGTGCCTCCTGGTCTTGCTGGTCGCCCGAGCAACATCGGCGCAGGGCAAACCTGATTTTTCGGGGGACTGGATCCTGGTGAGTCCAATCGACGCCCCCTCAAGCGCTGCGCAAACAATGACCGTGCACGAATCGTTCGAGCGCGAATCGGTGCGAAGTACCCCGCTCAATTCACCGGCCATCACCCTTGCGGTGGAACGACGCTCGAGCAGCGGCGTACATTCGGATCTCTACACGGTAGGCACAGTTGGGGGAACGGTTGGCGGAGGCGTTGGAAAGACCGATTTCTCGACAACCTGGGACGGCGATAGGCTCGTAATCCAGATCAGGTATTCGGGGCGGCCCGTGGACGCAGGGGCCGACTCAGAACGCAAAGAGGTCTGGTCGCTGGATGCTCAGGGATCGCTGTTACTCACCGCTACAGACCGGGGCCCAGGCGCGCAGCCAACGACGACCACTCTCATCTATCGACGACGGCCGTAACGATCTAAGAGCTGTCGTCGCAGCGCTCTCGGCGTTTCGGCTTTCCCGCCTCCGCCGAGGTCTCCAGACGCCGGCCAACGGTTCGGGCTGTCGGCATGTCTAAGTGTCGGCCGCTCCGCCACGGGTGAACGGCCCGAGAGGTGACACCACAAGCGTCCGCTGAGCACAAAGGAGGGCCCACCAATGCGATGCACGTTCCTGTTCGTCTTCGCTTTGACAGCAACCCTTCTGGGTCAATCTCCTGCTCCGGCAACAGTCGAAAAATCCGAGCGCGACAGGGTCATCGAAGCGCTGGCAACGAAACTGAGTGCTGGCTATGTCCTACCGGAAGCCGTTGGGCGAATCACTCGAGCGTTGCGTTCGGCCAATAGCGCGGGCGAATACGACGGCAAGGCTCCAAAGGAGTTTGCAGAGGCCATAAACCGGACCCTACTGAGTGGGAGCCACGACAAACATCTTGCCGTGTTCTACCAGCCAGCGCCGACTGTGTCGCCAGAAGCCGCGACGCTCTCGGTGGAACAGCGTGAGCGACTGAACTTTGGATTCGGGACACTTGAACGCCTGCGCGGAAATGTCGGGTATCTGGAACTCGTCAACTTCTCCGAGTTGCGCCAACAGTCAGCGGAAACAGCGTCTGCTCTGCTGTCGACGCTCGCGAACTTCGATGCGATTATCGTCGACCTACGGAGAAACAGTGGCGGTCACGATCCGATGATGGCCTTCATAGCGACCTATTTCTTCGACCCAACACCCGTTCACCTGAACGACATCTATTGGCGGGACACCAACGAAACGAGTCAGTTCTGGACGATGGCATTTGTGCCGGGTCGGCGTTCCGCACGTCAGCCGCTTTATATTCTGACGAGTGCATCGACGTTTTCCGGCGCAGAGGACTTCTGCTATTCGCTACAGAATCTGAAACGCGCTCTCGTCGTTGGCGAAACGACAGGCGGAGGTGCTCATTCCAGCCGAGGCCCGCAACGGCTGACACCATCGTTCAGTGCGATCATTCCGGTCGGGCGGTCGATATCTCCGGTGACGAACACAAACTGGGAGGGGACCGGTGTCACGCCCGATATCAAGACGTCAGCGGACGCTTCACTTGGCGTGGCACACCTCCACGCACTGAGGTCCCTGTTGGAAAAGGAAACGGACCGGCAGTGGAAGCAAACGTTGCAACAGCTAGCCGATGACCTTTCGAAATTGGTTTCAGTCCCTGCGCCACAACGCTAGATCGGTCGACGAGCGCGGGGCACGTTCGACGCCTCGCCCTCGCAGCGAAACAAGGAGTTCACCGAACGTGCGCAACGTTGGGCATTATCGCGTCGTTGATGCGGCGACCATCGCACGATTGGAAGCAAGTTCGATTCCCGTCGACTCCACGCTCTTTCGTCACAACTCTTTCGTCACAACTCCATTAAGGATCGCGACTGTCTAGCCGATACGGTGCAAGATAGGGTCTCCAAGGTTCGATTTGGGAAGGAGCATCCAGCGTGTCTGATCTCAAGAAAATTGCCGCGAGCTTCGCATTCATGCTCAGTGTCGTCGGTGCCAGTACGGCGACGGCGCAGCAGCTGACCCCCGGCCAGACCGAAGGCACCGGGTTCCTCGGCGGTGTGACGGATGGCGGGGGCCTGACCCTCGGTGGCGGCTTCCATTACGCATACCGCCCACGGTTGCTGTTCGTGGGCGAACTGGGCTACCTCACCGGCGGCAGCGATGCGACCATCCCCGGCGTCGGCACCGTCGGAAGCAGCGCGATTTCAGTGGATCTCAACGGGCATTACCTGTTCCCACAATCCAGCAACCAGAAGCTCACGCCGTATCTGCTCGCGGGTCTCGGAATCCTGCGCGCGAGCGCGACGGCCACGGTCGTGGGTGCCACCACCAGCGTGTCTGACACCTCGGTCGGCCTGAACATCGGTGGCGGCGCGCGGATGCAAGCGGGACTGAACTGGGGTGTTCAACCCGAACTGAAGGTGTTCGTGTCGGACAACAGCAGCGTGCGATTCAGCGTCGGACTCTATTATCAATTTGGACACTAGTCCCTTGGAAGCGTGATGACCCAGGTAACGGAGCTTTTCGGATGGAACGGTTAGGATGCGCCTCAGGCGCCGAGCGTCCTCCACAGTCGCTCGCCGGTTGTCGTGTCGTCCTCGACCCGGAACGTGAGCGTCGCGAGCGCGCGGCCATCCTCCGTCTCGGCGCTCACACGCCACCGCCCGGGCATGAAGTTCGATTTCACCACTGATCCTCGAAATCCGTCCTCGCGGCCACCGACCACGTCGAGCACGACGCGGTCGGTCGTCATCCAGGAGCCACGCGCCGGTTCGAAGACGTCCCACCGAATCACCACGCTGTGGCGAAACCCGGACGGTGCGAACACCCGCACGAAATAGTGGAGGCGATCCCCGTCGCGCCGTTCGAACGGTCGTGAATCGTGGCGCCACACCGCCCAGAACGGGGGGGCCTCATACACCAGGCTGAAGCCGTGGCTGTCGCGACGGACGTCGTGATAGATGCCCTGGAACTGGACGGACAACGGCACTGGTGGAATCAGCCGAAGCACGTACAGCGCGCCGATGAACACGAGCACGCCGGCGGCGGGCGCAAACATTCCTCTTCGCTCCGCCGCGCGATCAGGGTCCGGCTCGAGCCAGCGCGTCATCCACCACACGATGGCGCCAGACAGCAGCAACGACAGCAGGAATATCCACTGGTTGATGCGTCCCACGATGATCGGAATGAAGTACGACAGGAATGACAGCACGCAGAATGCATACAGGGCAATTCGCAGCCGGTATCCGGCGCTGCGTACTCGTGGCACCTCGTTGATGACCATGACGACAACGAGCAAGAGCAGGAACAGGGCGGGCCGCGACGAGCTGGTGCTTCTGAAATAGAGGACGACGTACGCGCTCAGCAGCCCACCCAACAGGAAATGAAGCACTTCCACGTTGTAGTGCCACACACGCGCGAAGAACCTGCTGGGCACCCACCGGCCTGTGGTTTCCCCGTGCTGACAGACCAGCAGTGCCGTGAGACCTGCCAGGTAGCCGACCTGAGACGCCAGATTCAGCCAGGCATCGATCCGCGACATCGTGACGATGTCGAACAGAAAGCCCGCCACGAACGTGATCACACTGGAGTAACGGCGCAGCGAGGCCATCCTATCTCCTCCGATCGAGAGCACATCGCCTCCGCGCTGCGTCAAGGTCATCGTTCCGATATTTCCGATATCACCTACATATCGTCGATTCGAGCGTCTTCAGATAGACCCTCTCGGGTCGGGGACGCGTGTAGTCATGCGGCGAAGCGACAGCATGCCAGCCAAGGGGCTCCGCCCCTTGATATCCCCACGGACTAACCAGAATCCCGTGTGCGGGCAAGTGCCTCCAGCATCGCAAGCGCGTCATCGCGCTTCATCTTCCCCGCCCACGCCTGTGGCGTCGTCCACGGCTCGGCGTCGCGTTCAACCGGATCTGCGCCGCGTTCGAGAAAGAGCGTCACCAGCTCCATTCGTCCCCAGCGGCACGCCCACGCGAGCGGCGTGCTGTGCAGCAAGTTGTCGCGCACATCAAGACGAGCACCCGCATCGAGCGCGGCCGTTGCAAAGCCGACGCGATCGTCGGCGGTCAGATGATCGCGCGAGCCGGCGATGCTGTGCAGGATGGTGAGCCCCAACTGAGGACTACGGCCACGGATGTTCGGATCGCACCGCGCCAGCAGCAGCCGGAAACAGGTCAGATACGTGGTGCGATCCCAGCTTCGGCTGACGCTGCCGTGTGCCCATAGTCGCAGCGGTTGTTCGAGCACCCCGAACCAGCGCGCATCCTCGCGCGGCCAGTCCACGCGCTCGAGCGCGAGGCGCACGATCTCCGGATCGCCGCCGCATGCCGCGCCGTCGAGTATCTCCGCGGCCAGCGCCCGATTCTGCGCGAGCCGGCAAGGTGCGTCACCGGCCAGCATCCTGCGCGCGAGATCGGTCTGCCTGAAGCTGGCAGTGATGCCAGCGGCGGGAACGGCGCCGTACTGTCCGAGCAACGCGACCATCTTCGAATCGCCCTCGCCGAACGCCCAGAACACGGGATCGCCGCTCGCATAGAGGCTCGCGTTGGGATCGGCGCCACGCTTCAGCAGCATCTCTGCCATCTCGTACTTCCCCGTGCGGGCGCATTGCGCGAGCGGCATGCCCCACGTGAACGTCTGCACGTCGGGATCGCCGATGTCGAGACGGAGACGTTCGTCCGGATCGAACCCGAGGTCGAGCAGCAGCGAGAGCACGTCCGCGCGATCGTGAGTGACCGCAATCCGCAGCAGACCGCCGCTGTCTTCAATCGGGTTGACCAGCAAGCCTCCGGCATGACGTGCACGCAGCCACCCGGTGTCGCCGAGCACGACTGCCGCCGGAGCCGTGAGCGCGCCGCCTCGCGCGATCAGCGAACCGACGATCGTTTCGAACCGCTCGAAGTTCTCTGGAGTGGATGCATAGGCGGCCCAATCGAGCGGAACGTGGTCGCGCATGTCGCGTGCGTTCGGATCGACCCCGGCCTCGAGCAGGGCACCGACTTGACCCACGTCGAGTCTGCGGGCTGCAGCATGGAGAGGCGTGATGCCGGTACCGGGCGCTTCGACCACGCTGCCGGTCTTCTCGACGAGCCGCCGCTCTTCTTCGTTGATGACGGCAACGATGTCGTCGTAGTCACGAGCGATGGCAATCGCCAGCGGCGTCGTGGCGTTGCGGTGCGGATACACACCGTGCCGCGCTGACGCGCCATGGCGCATCAGCAGCCGAACCATTTCGCGCGAGCGGTTGAAGACGGCGTAGTGCAGCATCTGCAGTTCACTCGACGCATGTGCGAGCTCTGGCCGGACTTTCAGCAGCGCGCGCACCTGCTCCACACTGTCGGCGACGATCGCGTCGCGCAGGCGGCGGAGAGTGACGCCATCGACTGCCGCTTTCAACTTCGCCCAACTCTCGAATCCGTACGCGCGCGCGAGCACGAGCTGCGCATCGTGAAGAGCGAACGCCGCCGGCCTGGCGTCGTGGTAGTGCGTCTCGACCTCGGTCACGACATCCGGGGTGCCTGACGCATACCCTTCGAGCAACTCCTTGGCCTGACGTCTCAGTTGGTCGATATCGGGATGTTCAGGAAGCGATCGGGTTGGAAGCGACGTGCGCGGCATGATGAGCTCCTTTCCCGGCTGCGCGAAGGCGTCTGCCGGAAGTGCCCGGTGTCCGCTCGCTCGGGCTGAAAAGAGTTCATCGAATCAGCAGTTGTGCGATCGATCAGGTGGACGCAGTCCTTCCCGCGGACACGGAAGCGCCCTGACGCGCACCAGGAACAATAGCCGCAACGGGTGATGAGAGCAAGTGTGAGCGATAGGATTGGGGGTATTGAGCGCGATGCTTCTCACCTTTGACGAACGACTTTCGGATTCGCCATTTGTCGAGCGGATCTGGCGCAGCCGGAGCCATGCTGCGGGGGTGTTTCTGTCAGTGGCATCGAGTCATGTCGAGATTGCCATTACTCGCCACAACGGAAGCGTCTTCGCCACCGTGCGCGGGCCCGAAACCGAGGCCACACAGGCCGACTGTGGCGCCGACGGTGATTGGCTTGGCGTTCGTTTCAAACTGGGGACGTACATGCCGGCGTTTGCGCCTGGCGATCTGAAGGATCGACACGACGTGACACTGCCCGCCGCGACGAGCCGATCGTTCTGGCTGAATGGCTCCGCATGGGAGTACCCCGATTTCGAGAATGCGGATACGTTCGTGGCCAGGCTGGTCCGGAAAGGGATTCTCACGCGTGACCCTGCCATCGATGCAGCGTTGCGTGACGCTGCCTGCCCGCCTGCCAGATCCACACAGCGTCACTTTCTGCGCGCAACCGGTATCACCCGATCCACAGTTCGGCGTATCGAGCGCGCCCGATACGCGACAGCGCTTCTCCGGCAGGGCCATTCCATTCTGGATACAGTTTACGAAGCGGGGTATTTTGATCAGGCCCACCTCACGCGATCGCTCAAGACGCTGATCGGACAGACACCGGTGCAGATCAAGCAGGCCACCGAGCAGCTGTCGTTTCTATACAAAACAACGGCGCCCTGGAGAATCTACGATGCGTATGGGAGGTGTGCCCATGATGGCATCGGAACCAATCGCCGGTGGTGTTGAGGAGACGCGACACCGATCCGCCCGGACCGCAACGCGTCTCGGCATCGCGTTCACAAGCCTCGCTGCGATCTTCCTCGCGTTCGACACCGTGCTGAAAGTGCTGCAGCTGGGGCCTGCAGTGGAAGGAACGGTTGCACTCGGCTATCCCCTGAACAGCGTTCGATGGATCGGCGTCGCGGAGCTCACATGTCTGGCGCTGTACCTTACGCCGCGCACATCCGTCATGGGTGCGCTGCTACTGACTGGGTATCTCGGCGGAGCCACGGCGACACACGTCCGCATCGCGAGCCCGCTGTTCACCCACATACTCTTTCCGACCTACGTTGCACTTTTCGTCTGGGGAGGGCTGTACCTGCGTGAGAGTCGGCTACGGGATCTCCTGCCTCTCCGCCGGGGCGGCCGCGACGATTAGTTCTCCCGCGGCTCCTCGTCGATGGAATCGATGACCAGCACCTGACCTTTGCCCGGACGTCGCTCCAACTTCAACCCGAGTTGCCGATCGACCGCTTGAACGATGGTCAGCGCACCGGTCGGATCTGGTGCCTCGACGGTCGGCGCGCCGCCAGCCGGCGGCAGTGCTGCCGGCCCGGCGCCCCGCGCGCCTGCCAGCGCAAACAATTGCGGCGAGAAGCTGAACGTGAAGTTCCACCGGCCTTCGAGCTTCGTCTCGTCGGCGACAGGTACCTGAAAGAACCCGAGGCTGAGCGTCTGCAGTCGCGCGGCCAGCTCCGTCATCGTCATGTTCTGGCAGGTGACGGTTCGTGTGATGACCGGCGTGGTCGAAGTCCGATTACCGGTTGAGAGGTTATCGGTGCAACGGGTACGGCTGTTCGGATCGGCCGCTGTGGTGAGCTTGTGGCGTCCCGACGACACGAGCACGTAGGCGTCCGCCGGGCGATCCTCCATGTGCGCCTTGACCCGCAGTCGATCGATGACCAGCTTCCGCAACGACAAACCGAGCGTGTCGGTGTCGAAGCCCTGTGGATCGGTCGGACCGGTCGACATCCTCGCCACGACGTCGTACCTCGCGGTATCGAGGAACTTCGGCCCGACGATCTGCGTCGTCACCCCCGTTAGCTCCCAGGCGATACCCAGCAGCACGCGCAATGGGATTGCCGACAGGTTGACCTGGCCGTTTGGCAGCATCTGCATGTTGGGGCGACTCTCCGGGCCGGCGACCTTGAGCGTCGCCACCTCGAATTCGGGCGCTGCCTCCGGAGGAAACGCGGTTGCGACCTCCGGCACATTCGGCGTCGGCGTGCGATTGACGCGATCGACGATGATCGATGGCGTCGGGATTTTCCTGGCCTCGAGCTTGAGACCGAGCTGTCGATCGATCGCCTCGAAAATCGTCTGACCACCGGCCACGTTGACCAGTTGCGCCGGGGTGAAGCGCAGGTCGATGTCGAACGTGCCCGACAACCCCGTCATATCAGCCACCGGACCCGGCGACGGTGGGCCCATCCTCTGACGCAGCGCCTCCGCGAACACGGTCAGCGTGACGCCCCGGCATGTCATCAGGAACGTTGGAGGCCCTGCTGTTCCGCCTGATATCTGTGGCGGCTGCAGCTGCTGCTGACAGCCTGTGGAATTGCCGCCTGCTGATTGCCGCAGCTTCGGCTCCGACCCGCGCACGAGCGCATAGCCGTCGATGTCGGCGACCTCCTGACGGACCGCCAGAGCGAACCGGTCGGTGAGCAGCGCCTGCAACATCGGCCTCACGCTGTCGCGCGTGACTGCCGCCGGCACCCGGGCGATGACATCGAAGCGATCGAGCTCGAGCCAGTGCGGACCACCGACGACCTTGTCGGCGTCGACGGCGTAGGCGGTGCGAATGAGATCCACCATCGTCGCGCGGCGCAACTCATAACGGCCAGCGCGCGGAACCCCGCCACGCATGACCGTGTTCGGGCTTGGCGCGCTCGCGTGGACGTCGGCAATCTCGAAGCGTGCGGTGGACGGTGCAGACTGCGCCTGCAGCAACGCGCACAGAACGAC
>DATFRP010000256.1:0-18585 GCA_035263125.1 Vicinamibacterales bacterium | reverse complement strand
AGACCGCCGACGGCTTCGCGCAGTTGGCCGACGCGTATGCGGCTGCCGGCAACCCCGAAGCGAGCGCACGCTTGCGCGCCGCGTACGCAGAGTCCATGAATCGCGCCAAACTCGATCGGATCCGCGAGCTCGCGCGGTAGGGGCTCTTGGAGGCAGTAAGAGGATCGCTCCGCTCCTTCAGCGCGCCGCAGAGATGCCGCCGCCCTCGCGCGCGACATAGAACTGATTCGCGGTCAGGCCCGTCGCCGTCTCGACAAGCCCACTGGGCCAACGGATCTCGAGGCGTTCGACGCGCGTCGCCTCTGCGAGACCGAAGTGCGCACGCAGATCGCTGTATGACATGTAGCTGCCGTCGCCGCGCACGGTTGATGTCTGGACCCGCGAGCCAGCTTCGATACGCACCCGCGCCCCGACGCCGTCGCGATTGCTCTTCGTGCCGACGAGCCGAACGGTGATCCAGTGATTCCCCGGCGGGCTGTCATTGCGTAACAGCGTCGGGCGATCGTTCATGTTGATGACCAGCACGTCGACGTCGCCGTCGTTGTCGAAGTCGCCGAACGCCGCGCCACGACTCGACTTCTCGAGCAGCAGACCGCCTCCGATCTCCGCGGTCGCATGTCGAAAACGTTTCCCTTCGTTCAGGAACACCTGCTTGCGCTGCAGATAGCGTGTGCCGAGGCCGTGTGCGTCGACTTCCGGATACACGTGTCCGTTGGCGATGAACACATCGAGCCGGCCGTCGTTGTCGAGATCGACGAACTTGACGCCCCAGCCGAGATACGGACCCGCCGTGGCCGCGATCCCGGTCGCGTAGCTGCGGTCGGTGAAGATGCCCGCCGGCCCGGCCTCGTACAGCGTGTTGTAGTCGTGCGAGAAGTTCGTGACGATGAGATCGATCAGGCCATCGTTGTTGTAGTCGCCCGCATCGACGCCCATGCCCGCCTGGGGCCGGCCGTCTCCGCTGACCGCGACGCCAGCGGCAAGGCCATCTTCAACGAACGTACCGTTCCCGCGATTGCGAAAGAACAGATTGGGCACGGAATCGTTCGCCACGTAGATGTCTGGCCACCCGTCGCCGGTGAGATCGGTGAAGACGACGCCGAACCCGTAGTAGCCGGGATCGGCGATGCCGGCGGCCGCGGTGACGTCGCTGAATGTGCCGTCCCCGTTGTTGCGATAGAGGATGTCTGCATCGCCCGGTAACCGTTTCGGTCCGCAGAACACATCGGTGGCCATGAATCGGCAGTTGGCGGTCGTGCCGCGAGCGGGAATCATCGACGCATCGAACTTGACGTAGTTCGCCACATACAGATCGAGGTCGCCGTCGCGATCGTAGTCTGCGAATGCGCAGCTCGTCCCCCATCTGGAGTCGTCGATGCCGGCGCGTCGCGCGATGTCGATGAAGGTGCCCTTCCCCGTATTTCGCCAGAGCACGTCGGCTCCCAGCGCAGTCACGTACACATCGTCGTAGCCATCGTTGTCGACGTCACCCACGCAGACCCCTGACGCCCATCCGCGCCGATCGAAGCCGCTGGTGGCGGTGACATCGCGAAAGTGGCCCCTGCCATCATTCTGATAGAGAGCCACCATCGAGTCGCCACCCTGGCTGATGCGATCCCTCGTGGAGCCGTTCACGATCAGGACGTCGAGATCGCCGTCGTTGTCGTAATCGACGAACGCCGCACCGTTGCCGTTGGCGTCGACGATGAAGTCCTTGGCGGGACCGCCGGACACGTTGAGCAGGTCGAGCCCCGACTGCGCAGCCACGTCAACGAGACGGAGCGTGGTGCCCTGCGCGTTCGGGAGAGCGAGTTGCGTTGTCGCCAGCAGCACAGCGAGCGAGAGACGGGCGACGGGCGACATTTTGCGGGCACATTCTATCTGGAGGACGGAGATGCGGAGCGAGCGGAGGACGCAGAGAAGAGCGTTCTGCGTGAAACGCCTTTCTCTACGTTCTCCGCTCGCCCAGCGCTCTCCACCCCCTGAATCGGGTACAGAAGGCCCTCTCCCTGATCACGTATCCTACCGGGCACGACATGCGCGGTATTCGTGTGCGTATCAGCGTGCTGGCGCTCGTCGGGTGGGCGACGACAGTGGGCTCGTCCGTCCAGCTGGCACAGGTGCCGCGTACCGATGCCGTCAGCCAGGGTGACGCGCACGCAGGACCGATGACGACGGCCGATGTTGAGCGCGTCCTCTCGCAGTACTGCGTCGGCTGCCACAACTCTCGTGCGAAGAGCGCGGCGATCGCGTCGGGTGTCGTCTTCGAGAACGCAGATCTCGCACGCATTGCCGACGAGAGTGCGATGTGGGAGAAAGTGATCCGAAAGCTGCGCGCGGGAGCGATGCCGCCCGCAGGCGCACCACGTCCAGCGGAGGCGTCGTCTGCGGCGGTAGCCTCGTTCCTCGAATCGACGCTCGATCGCGCGGCGATCGAACACCCTCGTCCGGGTCGTCACTCCGCGCATCGATTGAATCGCGCGGAGTACGCCAATGCGATCCGGGATCTGTTGGCGCTCGAGATCGATCCTGCGACGCTGCTGCCGGCTGATGATTCAGCGGAGGGGTTCGACAACATCGCCGACGTCCTCAGCGTGTCACCGGCGTTGCTCGAGCGATACCTCGCAGCGGCGGGGACGATCAGCGCGATCGCGGTCGGGGATCCGAACATCGTTCCCGGCTCCGAGACTTACCGCATTCGCGGTGACGCCTCACAGACGGGACGCAACGAGGCGCTGCCGCCGGGGACGCGCGGCGGACTGACGGCTCTGCACACGTTTCCGCTGGATGGCGAGTACGTCATCAAGGTGAAGCTGCTCGAGATCAATCTCGGATCGATCCGCGGCCTCGAGTACGAGAACCAGCTCGAGGTGACTGTCGACGGCGAACGTGTGCTGCTGGCACCGGTCGGCGGTCCAGACGACTACACACGGTCGTCGATCAACGCGACGGACGTCGTCAACTCGTTGGCGTCGCGCCTCCAAGTGCGAGTGAAGGTACATGCCGGGCAGCGCCCGGTTGGCGCCGCGTTTCTTCAGAAGCCGGCTGCGCAAGGCGCGTGGCGGCTACAACCGTTCATGCGGAGCACGATCGTCCCCACCGATACTCTCGGGCTGCCGCACGTCGAGAACATCACTATCTCAGGTCCCTTCAATTCCACAGGGGTGAGCGACACGGCAACGCGCCGCCGTTTGTTGGTGTGCAGGGCCGCACACGCCAAAGACGAACAACCATGCGCGAGGCGGATTGTGTCGACGCTTGCGCGGCGGGCGTATCGCCGACCCGTGGATGAATCCGATTTGAAGCCGCTGATGTCCTTCTACGACACGGGGCGTCGAGAGGGCGGTTTCGAGCGCGGCATCGAGCTGGCCCTCAGAGCCGTGCTCGTGAGTCCGCGATTTCTCTTCCGCGTCGAGCGCGATCCGGTGGGTGCCGCTCCAGGATCGCCCTATCGCATCAGCGATCTCGAGCTTGCCTCGCGCCTCTCCTTTTTCCTGTGGAGCAGCATCCCCGACGATCAGTTGCTCGACCTCGCCACTCGCGGACAGCTCCACAATCCTGGCGTTCTGGACACGCAGGTGCGTCGCATGCTCGCTGACGGCCGCTCGCGCGCGCTGGTCGACAACTTCGCCGGCCAGTGGCTGCAGATCAGAAACATCCGCAGCACAACGCCAGACAAGAACGACTTTCCCGACTTCGACGACAACCTGCGTCAGGCCTTCGAGCGCGAACTGGAGCTCTTCTTCGGCAGCATCGTCGCAGAAGACCGTAACGTGCTCGATCTGCTGACCGCCAACTACACGTTCCTGAACGAACGGCTCGCCAAGCACTACAAGATTTCCAACATCTACGGCCCCGATTTCCGGCGCGTCACGTTGAAGGACGACGCGCGCTGGGGGCTGTTGGGGAAGGGCGGGATCCTCCTGTTGACGTCGCACGCCGATCGCACGTCTCCAGTTGTGCGCGGCAAGTGGATTCTCGACAATGTCACCGGGACGCCGCCCCCGCCACCACCGGCCGTCGTCCCGCCGTTTCCGGAGGAAAAACCTGGAGTGCCCTCCACGGTCCGCGCTCGGATGGAACTGCATCGTTCCAGCCCGACGTGCGCCGGCTGTCATAAAGTCATGGATCCGCTCGGGCTCGCGCTGGAGAACTTCGACGCCGTTGGGGCGTGGCGTACGCGCGAGTCCGGAGTGCCGATCGATGCCTCGGGCGAGCTGACCGATGGATCCAAAATCGATGGCGTGAGCGCGTTGCGGCACGCGCTGCTGAAGCGTCCCGAGGTGCTCGTTGGCACGACCACCGAGAAGCTGATGACGTATGCGCTCGGTCGGGGACTCGAGCCGTACGATATGCCTGCAGTGCGCGCGATCGTGCGCATTGCCGCGCGAGACGGGTATCGCTTCTCGGCGATCGTTCGTGGCATCGTGACCAGCGTGCCGTTTCAGATGAGAGAGGCTCAGAGGAGTTCGGAATGATCGTGACGAAACGAGCGATTCCTCGTCGAACGTTCGTGCGCGGGCTCGGAGTTGGTCTCGGGCTTCCGCTGCTCGACGCGATGGTGCCGGCGTTGACGCAGGCGGCGCAGACGGCCGCGAAGCCGCAGCTCCGCGCCGGGTTCGTCTACATTCCGCACGGCGTCATCATGAAAGAGTGGACGCCTGCCGCCGGCGGTCGCGATTTCGAGTTCACGCCGATCCTGAAGCCGCTCGAGCCGTTTCGCGATTCGGTCGTCGTGGTCAGCAACCTGATGCGCGCCGAAGTCAACAGCAATCACGCCGTATCCTCGGGCTGCTGGCTGACCGGTACTCCACCCAAGCGGACGGACGGCCCCGATTTTCGCGTCGGCGTGTCGGTCGATCAGATCATCGCAAAGCAGATTGGTCAGGAGACGACCTTCCCATCCCTCGAAGTCGCGACCGAGGATTTCAGCGGCCTGGTCGGTGCGTGCGATCCGGGATACAGCTGCGCGTACATGAACACGCTCAATTGGTCGACACCGACGACGCCGCTACCGATGGAGATCAATCCACGTATCGTGTTCGAGCGCCTGTTCGGTGGTGGAGGCACCGCGGACCAGCGGCTCGCGCGCATGCGGACGGATCGCAGTCTCCTCGATTTCGTGGCAGCGGATCTCCGCCACTTCGAACGTGATCTCGGTCCCCTCGATCGCAGGAAGCTCGACGAGTATCTGGACAACGTGCGCGAAATCGAGCGGCGCATCCAGCGGGCCGAGCAGACGGCGCGAACCAACGCGGACGTGCCGCCAGCACCGGTGGGCGTCCCCGAGTCGTATGTCGAGCACGTCGCGCTGCTCTACGACCTGCTCGCGCTCGCGCTGCAAAGCGATCAGACCCGCGTCTTCACGTTCATGATGGCGCGTGAGGTCAGCCAGCGGACGTATCCGGAGATCGGCGTCACCGAACCGCATCACTCGATCTCGCATCACGGCAACCGGCCGGCAGCGATTGCGGGGCACGCGAAGGTCAATGCGTATCACGTCAGCATGTTTGCCAAGTTCGTCGATCGTCTTCGCTCCACACCCGACGGCGACGGATCGCTGCTCGATCACTCGATGCTGCTGTACGGCAGCGGCATGAGCGATGGCAACGGCCACACCGGCTCGCCGCTGCCGCACGTCCTCGTTGGCGGAGGCGCCGGTCGCGTCAAGGGCAACAGGCACATCGTGAACCCCGAGAACACGGAGATGGCGAATCTGCTGCTCGCGATTGCGCAGAAGGCCGGCGTCGATCAGGATCGGTTCGGGGTGAGCACGGGAGCGGTGGAGATCTGATCTGGCAGTTGGCAGAGGCCGCAGCGTTCGAGAGGTACTCGATTGGCGACACGACTGATCGGCATCGCAGCCATAGCGTGCTGCTGCGTGCTGGCGGCAACTGCGGCCGCCACCGATCTCCGTATCATTGAGGCGGTCAAGACCGGCAATGCGCAGGCGGTGCAGAGTCTGCTGAAGCAGCGCGTTCTCATCGACGCCGCTGAACCCGATGGCTCGACGGCGTTGCACTGGGCGGCGCGGATGGACCGGGCAGACCTGGTGCAGATGCTGCTGCGTGGCGGTGCTCAGGCGAACACGAAGACGCGCTACGGGATCGCGCCTCTGGCGCTGGCGGCGGTGAATGGCAGCGGCCCGGTCGTCGACGCGCTGCTGAAGGCGGGCGCAGATCCCAACACCAGCGATCCCGATGGCGAGACCGTGCTGATGCTGGCGGCGCGAACCGGCAACCCCGATCCGGTGCGGTTGCTGATCGCGCGAGGCGCCGACGTCAACGCCCGCGAGGCGTGGCAGGGTGAGACGGCGCTGATGTGGGCGGCTGCTGAAGATCATCCTGACGTCGTGAAGCTGCTTGCCGCACGCGGCGCCGACCTCAACGCGAAGTCGAAGGTCCCCGAATTCCCGAAAGTCAAGGTCGACGCCGCGACGATGGTGGTCACGGCGTTGCCGCGCGGCGGGATGACCGCCTTGATGCTGGCGGCACGGCAGGGGGCTGGAAACGGCATCAAAGCGCTCATCGAAGCTGGTGCCGATCTGAATGCCGTCGATCCCGATGGCATGACTGCGCTGAACCTCGCCGTGATCAACTCGCACTACGACGAGGCGGTGATGCTGATTGATGGCGGGGCCGATCTGAATATCGGTGACGCCGCCGGCATGACTCCGCTGTACGCGGTGGTCGACATGCAGCATCAGGAGCCGATGGTCAATCGGCCGCTGGCGACGCCATCGGGGCTGCTGCTGCCGCTCGACGTCGTGAAGCGGTTGCTCGAGCACGGCGCCGATCCGAACGTGCGGCTCAAGACCCCGCTCCTCATGCGACAGCACAACGGCGGCGACCCGCAGCTCGGTGATGGGGCGACGCCGCTGATGCGCGCGGCGAAGGTGAGCGACGCGACGATCATCGGGCTCCTGCTCGACAGGGGCGCCGACCCCAATCTGAAGCTCAAAAATCAGACGACCGCGTTGATGATCGCGGCATCGAGGGCGGGCCGCGGCGTCGGTCCTGAAAGCGCGACGATCGACGCGCTGAAGCTCCTGCTCGCGAAGGGGGCCGATATCGACGCCACCAACGACAACGGGGAGACTGCGCTGCACATCGCTGTGAGCCGCGGCGACGGACTCGTGAGGTTTCTCGTGGAACAGGGCGCCCGGCTCGATCTCAAGGACAACGCCGGCCGAACGCCCCTCGACGTGGCAATGGGAGTGCCCGGCGCCGCCGGCGGCGGCCGTGGTCGTGGCGGTCGCGGCGGCGGAAACACCGGGCCGGGGCCAGTGCGAGAGAGCACGGCGGCCCTTCTGAAGCAACTGATGGCTGCACGCGGACTGTAGCGCAGGAGATCGATGCGTTCGCGAGTGAACCGGACCCTCCCCTGGCTGGTGTTGACCGCGGCGGCAGTCGCAGCATCTGCCTGTGGAGACCGTAGCTCACCGACCTCGCCATCGACAGAGCATGTCTCCGGTGTGTGGATGGGTCACATCACGCTGCGATCGGTCGGCGGCGGCGAGTGCGTCGGGCCGACGCTGCAGTCGTCGGTTGGCAACAGCCGCGACATCTTCGCGGCGCACATCCAGCAGAATGCGGAGAGCCTGACCGCAACCGTGGGGTATCAGGGCAATCAGACCAGCTGCTCGTTTGCAGGCAGCGTCAGGGGCGACACGGTCACCCTCACCATGAACTCGTGCCAGGCGGATCGGGTGCGCAACGTGAGATGCGCCAACGGTGACGTGCGCGATCTTCAACTGGTGGGCGACAGCATGACGGGGCACGCCGCGACAGGCTATGGCGTCGGCTCGGAGACGAGCACCTGGACGGTCACCGCTCCTGGAAGCACGACGTCGCTGGGCACGCTGACGCTGTCGGCAGACTTCGTCTGGAACATGCTGGGCATCCCGCACAGCGATTTCCACGTCTTCGACGGTTCGATCCTCCCGGGCTACGTCGACGGCACCGTGGTGATTCCCGAAGAGGTCAACCCGTTCTGCGACAAGTGCGGGTGGTTCCAAGATTAATCTTAGGTGCTGGAGGTAACGGAGGGCGTTCCCTCCGTCCCCTCCGTTGGCCTCGCGGTCATCGCTACCATTCCGTTTTTGCATTTTGCATTTTGCATTTTGCATTACAAGATCGCCGTAAATGGCCACAGTTACTGACAAGCCCAAAGGTGGACTCGAGGACGTCGTTGCGACCTCTTCGGCGATCTGTTATCTCGACGGGGAACGCGGAGTGCTCGCGTACTGCGGATACGACATCCACGACCTCGCGAAGTCGGCGACGTTCGAGGAGGTGTGTCATCTGCTCTGGCACCGGCGCCTGCCGACGCGCGCCGAGTTGGGCGACCTGCAGTCGCAGCTGGCGGCGGCACGAGCGCTGCCGGAACCGATCATCCGTCTGATGCGAAGCCTGCCGCCGGTGAGCGGCATGGACGCGCTCCGTACGATGACGTCGGCGCTGGCGCACTACGACGCCGAAGTGGACGACGCCTCGCCACAGGCGCAGTACCGGAAGGCCGTGCGTCTGACGGCACAGACCGGCAGCATCGTGGCCACATGGGGACGGCTGCAGGCGGGTCGCGGCCCGATTGCGCCCGACCCGGCGATGAGCCACGCAGCGAACTTCCTCTACATGCTCACCGGCGAGCGACCGCACTCGACGGCGATTCGCGCGTTCGACGTCGCCCTCACGCTCCACGCCGATCACGAGCTGAACGCATCGACGTTTGCCGGTCGCGTTGCGGCGGCAACCTTGACCGACATCTACTCCGCGGTCGTTGCTGCGATCGGCACGCTGAAGGGGCCGCTGCACGGTGGGGCGAACGCCGAGGTCATGAAGATGCTGCTCGAGCTCGGGCAGACGGCGACCGGGGATCGCATCGACGACTTCGTGCGCGGCACGTTCGCGCGCAAGGAGAAGATCCCGGGCTTCGGCCACCGCGTCTACAAGACCGAAGATCCGCGCGCGACGCATCTGCGCCAGATGTCACGCGATCTCGGCAAGCGCGCCGGCAGCACAGCGTGGTTCGACATGTCGCAGCGCATCGAAGCGCTGGTGAAGAGCGAAAAGAAGCTGAATCCGAACGTCGACTTCTATTCGGCATCGACCTACTACACGCTGGGCATTCCAATCGATCTCTACACGCCGATCTTCGCCGTGAGCCGCATGTCGGGATGGACGGCGCACATCCTCGAGCAGTACGCGAACAACCGCCTCATTCGCCCGCGCGCGGACTACACGGGGCCTTCATATCCGCAGCGATTCGTCCCGCTGGAGCAGCGATAGGCCGACGCGAGGCGTCACGTTGTCAGAAATGTCCGTGCCAAGCGACTACCTGACATAGAGGGAGGCGCGCCTGGCGACTGGTCAGGAGCAGCGGTATGCGCACGCAGCCGCGGAGTTCGGCCCGGCGCTCGAACGGCTTGCCCGGGCGTACGAACGCGACCCGGAGAGACGCCGCGACCTGTTGCAGGAGATCCACATCGCGCTATGGCGAAGCCTCGCCCGATTCGATGGGCGGTGCTCGATGCGGACGTGGGTCTACCGCGTCGCTCACAACACCGTTACGTCGAAAGTGTTGCGGCCTCAATCCAACGCACCGACCTTCGTCGCGCTCGACGACAGCGTTGAATCGATGATCGAGGTCGCTCACGAAGAGCACGGGTTCGATCGGCGTCGAGCGCTGGAACGGGTGCATGACTTGATCCGCCAACTGAAGCCGCTCGATCGGCAGGTCATGCTGCTGTATCTCGAACAGCTGGACGCTGCGTCGATCGCAGAGATCACCGGCCTGTCGGCTGCGAACGTCGCCACGAAAGTTCGTCGTATCAAGCACGTCCTGGTCCGGCGCTTTCACGAGGGGAAAGTCGATGATCGGTAACTTCGAGGTCGAGGTTTTGCGGCTCTGGCAGGAACAGGCCGTGGAGAAACACACAATGCCGCTCGACGAGATCCGGACAAAGGCAGAACACCTGGACAGGAAAACCCGGCGCTGGCGTGTGATCGCCGTGCCGCTCTTCATCGTGCTGTTGATCGCTGAGAGCTTCAAGGCGTGGATACAGGACGCGATGCTGGAACGCGCTGGTGCGCTTCTGACGATAGCGGCGCTCGCTTACGTGGCGTACCGCTTTCGAAAATACCTGCAGGCGGCACCGCCAGTCGCCCTCGGCAGGACCAACGGCCTCGAGTTCTATCGGAGTGAGCTCATACGGCAACGTGACCTCTCGAAAGACAATTGGGGGTATCTGCTTCCGTTCGTGCCCGGCGTCGCTCTCGGTCTTTTCGGCGACGGGTTCGAACATCGTCCGACCAGCCAGGTGGTCGCGCTCATTGCGTCCGGCGTGTCGCTTTTTCTTGTCATTGCGTGGTGGAATGCGCGCGCGGCACGGAAGCTTCAGAAAGAGATCGACGCGCTCGACGCCTCGTAACCCTGCCCGCGACGCGCTCGGTCGGTTGCCAGCGTCGGTCGACGATGTTACCGTCGTCGCCCTCGCGGGCACGTTCCTCGCACTTCTGCATGGTGACTCCTTTCACGGCGGAAGGGTTCGCACCAGGAGGCGAGGCGCGTGCAACCACGATCTATCGAACAAAGATTGACGATGCTCGAACAGCACATGCAGGCCATGCGCGATCTTCCCGAGCGCGTGACAAAACTCGAGTCGCAGGTTTCGCAACTTCGGCAGGAGATGCGCGATGAGTTTTCTGCGACTCGGTCCGAGTTTCGGTCGGAACTTCGAGGAGCGATCGAAGGGCTGCGGGACGAACTCCGAACCGAGTTGGACGGTGCCGTTGACGAGCTCAAGGCTGCCCTTCTGCAGACGAATCAACAGCTAAGTGCGGCGCTCGCGGAGACGAACACGCACATGCGCATGCTGCACGAAGAGGCGCTGACGCGTATCGCAACCGTCGGCGAAGGGCGGCGGTCGAGACGGAAGAAGTGACCCAGGTGGGCGGATGCTATGATGGTCCGTCCGCCTTCCGATGGATCAGCGCCACGTCCGTAATTTCTCGATCATCGCGCATATCGACCATGGCAAGTCGACGCTGGCTGATCGCTTCCTCGAGCTCACGGGCGCCCTCCAGGCCCGGGAGATGGAGGCACAGGTCCTCGACGCGATGGACCTCGAGCGTGAGCGCGGCATCACCATCAAAGCCCACCCGGTCCGCCTGACGTATACCGCCAACGACGGCGACCAGTACGTGCTCAACCTCATCGACACACCTGGGCACGTCGACTTCAGCTACGAGGTGACGCGATCGCTGGCGGCGTGCGAAGGCGCGCTGCTGCTGGTCGACGCGTCGCAGGGCGTCGAGGCGCAGACGCTTGCCAACGCCTATCTCGCGGTCGATGACAACCTCGAGATCATCCCGGTCATCAACAAAATCGATCTCCCGAGCGCGCAGCCGGAGGAGTGCAAGCGCCAGATCGAAGACATCATCGGTCTCGACGCGTCGACGGCGATTCTCGCCAGCGCCAAGGAAGGCACCGGCACCCGCGACATCCTCGAGGCGATCGTCGAACGGTTTCATCCGCCGACCGGTGATCCCGATGCTCCGCTCAAAGCGCTGATCTTCGACTCGTGGTACGACGCGTACCGCGGCGTCGTGATCGTCGTCCGCGTGATCGACGGCGTGCTGCGCCCGAAGCAGAAGATCCGGCTGATGGCGACCGCGCAGGACTACGAGGTCGACAATCTCGGCGTGTTCTCACCCAAGGCGACGCCGGTCGACGAGCTCGGTGTCGGCGAGGTCGGCTTCATCGTCGCCAACATCAAGCGCGTGGCCGACGCGAAGATCGGCGACACCGTCACCGAGACCGCCCGTCCAACCCCCGAGCCGTTCCCCGGCTTCAAGGAGCTCAAGCCGATGGTCTTCGCCGGACTCTATCCGGTCGAGGGTCACAAGTACACAGAGCTTCGCGAGGCACTCGAGAAGCTGCGGCTGAACGATGCGTCGTTCTTCTACGAGCCCGAGACGTCAGTGGCGCTCGGGTTCGGGTTCCGCTGCGGATTCCTCGGTCTGCTGCACATGGAGATCGTCCAGGAACGGCTCGAACGCGAGTTCGACATGGACCTGGTGACGACCGCTCCCGGCGTGCTCTATCGGGTGACGACCACCGACGGCGAGGTGCATGAGATCGACAGCCCGGCCAAGCTGCCCGATGCCGGCCGCATTGCGAAGCTCGAGGAGCCGGTCATCACCGCGATGATCCTCACGCCGTCCGAGCACGTCGGGCCGATCCTCCAGTTGTGCCAGGACAAGCGGGGTATTCAGAAGAAGCTCGAGTACCTGAAGTCCGACCGCGTGCTCATCACCTACGAGCTGCCGTTCAACGAAGTGGTGCTCGATTTCTACGACAAGCTCAAGACGATCTCCCGCGGCTATGCCTCGCTCGACTATCACGTGACCGGCTACTGGGAATCGCCGCTCGTCAAAATGGACATCCTGGTGAACGCCGAGCCGGTCGATGCGCTGTCGATCATCGTCCACCGGGACGCCGCCTACGAGCGCGGCCGGGCGCTGGCCTCGAAGATGCGCGAGCTGATCCCGCGCCAGATGTTCGAGGTCGCCATTCAGGCGTCGATTGGGAACCGGATCATCGCGCGCGAAAGCGTCAAAGCGCTCAGGAAAAACGTTCTCGCAAAGTGCTATGGTGGTGACATCACCAGAAAACGCAAGCTGCTCGAGAAGCAGAAAGAAGGCAAGAAGCGGATGAAGCGGGTCGGACGGGTCGAGATTCCGCAGGAGGCGTTTCTGGCGGTGCTGAAGGTGGGGACGGAGTGAACCATGGCGAACGCCAAGAGTGACGCGCAGGCTGCGCAGACGTTTCGGAAGTCGACGGCCCGGGAGTATTTCGAGTCGATCTGCGTGGCGGTCATCCTCGCGCTCTTCGTGCGGACCTTCGTCGTGCAAGCGTTCAAGATTCCCACCGGCTCGATGGAGAACAACCTGCTGATCGGGGATCACCTGCTGGTGAACAAGTTCGTCTTCGCCCCGACGCGCACGGCGCTCGAGGACAAGCTGCTGCCAATCGACCCCATCCGGCGCGGAGACATCCTGGTGTTCAAGTATCCGGAGGACCCGGAGCGCGATTTCATCAAGCGCACGATCGGGCTGCCCGGCGAGACGCTGGAACTGCGCAACAAGAAGGTCTACATCAACGGCAAGCCGCTCGACGAGCCGTATGTGCGCTTCCTCTTTCCGGCCGACGAGGAATCCGGGACACCAGACAGCGGCGGCTTCGACGTCCGCCGCAACTACGGTCCGGTCACGGTTCCTGCCGGCCACTACTTCATGATGGGCGACAACCGCGACAACTCACAGGACAGCCGGTACTGGGGATTCATGCCGCGCGACTATGTCAAGGGCAAGGCGCTCTTCGTGTACTTTTCGTTCGGCGAAGATCAGAACGGGTCGACCAGCGTGAGGTGGTCAAGAATCCTTCACCAGATTCACTGACTGGCCCAAGCGTTCTCCGTCATCGTCGACTCCATCGCAATCCGCGCCGGCACCATCGAATCCACGCGCCGTTAGAGCAGCGCGCGGGCGCGCGCGGCGTCCGCCGCCGTTGCAGACTCAATCTCATGGCTTTCGGCACGCACGACGGCTGCGAATTCCTTGTCGTTCACCTCGTGGGCATTGGCGTCGACGTTCAAACCGGCGCCGCGAACAGCCGCGCACAGCAGCTCGATGGCCACGCCAACGTCGCTCGATGCGCTTTTCAGACCGTTGCGTGCGACGACGGGCGCATCGGCAAGTACCTGTTGACACGCGCGCATCGTCTGCAACGGAGTATCGGTGGCGGCGCGCATCGCCTCGCCAATCGCGCGGCGTCTCTCGATTTCATCGGTCGAGTCCCTGGGAATGCGAATCGCGTTGACGACGACTCGATACGCATCGCTGTCGCGGTCGATGAGTGAGGCCAGCGTCACGCGAAGCGGGCGAAGGCGGGCGATGGCTTCGTCGAGCTCGAGTCGTTCCTGCGCCGTTCCCGTGCGCGTCTTCGTGATGCCGGCCACCATCATCAGCAGCGCCGTGCCGAGTGCGCCCGCGAGCGCTGCGGCCGATCCGCCGCCGGGAACCGGGTCGTTCGATGAAAAGGCGTCCAGTACATCGCCGAGCGATCGAGCCGTATAGCTGCGCATGATCTGATTTTAGTGTGCGTCGACGACGAGGGAGCCGCGCTTGACGACGCAGCGAATCGCGTGCGTGCCGACGCGCAGCAGTTCGGTCAGGCCGCTGCGGACGATGACCGCATCCATGAGCTTGCCCGGCTCGAGACTGCCCACGCGATCTGAAACGTCGAGCGACCATGCGGCGTTCACCGTCGCCGCCACCAGCGCTTCCTCGAGTGTCATGTGCATCCCGAAGCACGCGAGCGCGATTGCGAAGGGCATCGATGGCGAGAGTCCCCCGCCAGGGTTGACGTCGGTCGCAATCGCCACCGACACGCCGTGCTCGATGAGCATGCGCGCCGGCGCGAAGCGGCCCAGCTTCAGATAGAACGCCGCTGTCGGAAGCAGCGTGGCACACACGTTCGCGCTCGCCAGCGCGTCAGCGTCCGATTCGCTCACATGAACCAGATGATCTGCGGAGCGTGCGCCAACGGCAGCAGCGACGCGGCAGCCTCCGCTCGATGCGAGCTCGTCGGCGTGAAGCCGCGGACGCAGGCCCGCCCGGCTCCCCGCCTCGAGGATGGTGATCGACTCCTCGGGGGAAAAGTACCCGCGATCGCAGAAGACGTCACACCATGCGGCAAGCCGCTCCTCGGCGACTCGCGGAATCATCTCGTCGACGATCGTCGAGATGTAGTCGAGGCGGCGCGAACGACACTCCGGCGGCACATCGTGAGCGCCGAGGAATGTCGGCACGATGTCGATCGGATGCTCGACATCGAGCTGTCTGATCGCGCGAAGCTGTGTGAGCTCGGAATCGGTGGTCAGGCCGTAGCCGCTCTTGATCTCGCAGGTCGTCGTGCCGGCGGCGACCATGGCATCCAGCCGAGCCCGTGCGGCTTCGACGAGCGCCGTCTCGGATGCTGCTCTCGTCGCGTTCATCGTGGAGAGGATGCCGCCACCGGCAGCGGCGATCTCTTCATAGGTAGCGCCGCTCAGCCGGCGACGCAGTTCCTCGTCCCGATTGCCCGCGTAGACGACATGCGTGTGGGGATCGACGAAGCCGGGGACGACGGTACAGCCTGCGGCGTCGACGCGTGTCGCGTCGGCGCTGATATCGATGCTGTTCCCCGCCTCAGCGGATGGACCGACGTAGACGATGACGCCATCGCGCGAGGCGATAATGGAGTCGCGCAGCGTGAGGAGCTCACGCTGCGCGGCTCCGCGCTTCGGCGCCGATCCGGTTGCAGTCGCGATCAGATCCGCGTGCTCGATGAGGAAATCGGCGACAGGACGCATGCAGTCGTAGTGTCCGGCTTCAGCCGGACCTCACAGATTCAACTTCGTGAGCACAGTGGCGGCGGAGACGCCGGCTATCTGAAGTGTCTTGCGCCTCGATGTTTCTCCTGACTCGATGGTGATCGCGCGCTTCGGCACGCCGAGCGCGCCGGCCATCACCTCGATCAGTTCGGCATTGGCAGCGCCGTCCACGGGCGCCGCGCTGAGCCGGACGAGCACCGCACCATCCCGAATCCCATCGATCGCCGACTTCGCCGCGCGTGGAATCACCCGGACCGCGATGACAGCGCCGGATCGAGTATCACTGATCACGCCCGCTGATTATCGCATCGTGTGACGGGCTATCATTCTCGCGACGTGGAGGAAGCAGGGTGAAAGTCGCTGTCGTGTCGTTGCTCGCGCTGGTCGTGCTCGCACAGGCGACGCCGCCGGCACCAGATCTCATCCTTCATCACGGCCGCATCTACACCGTCGATCGGCGCGACACCGAGGTAGAGGCAATCGCGATACAAGGCGATCGGATCGTTCGCCTTGGCGCCGATGCCGATGTGCTGCGTCTCCGCGCCGCGTCCACGCGGGTGATCGACCTCGGCGGCGCCGCCGTTCTCCCGGGATTGCATGATTCACACGGGCACTTCACGGGCCTCGGCGCATTTCTACAGACGCTCAATCTTCGAGGCACCACTAGCTACCAGCAGATCGTGGATCTCGTTCGTCAGCGCGTGGCGCGAGCCAGACCCGGAGAGTGGATCCTCGGTCGCGCCTGGGATCAGAACGACTGGGCCGACACGCGCTTCCCGACGCACGAGGCGCTGAGCGTGGTCTCGCCAGCCAACCCCGTCTATCTGACACGCGTCGACGGACACGCGGGTCTGGCGAATGCGGCGGCGATGACGCTCGCGGGTCTGACCAGCGCCACCCCTGATCCACAGGGCGGTCAGATCATCCGCGGCACAGGCAACGCGCCGACCGGCGTGCTGGTCGACAACGCGCAGGCGCTCGTGACTTCCCGCATTCCCCCGGTCACGACTGCGCAGCTCGACGAACAGATTCTCCTCGCAGACCGCGAGATGCAGCGACTGGGGATCACCACCGTGCACGACGCCGGCACGGACGGGCGGACCGTCGACGCGTACAAGCGACTCATCGACGCCGGTCGCGTGAAGACGCGTCTCTACGTGATGCTGCGGGGCTCCCTCCCCTCGCTCCAGCCGTTCTTCGACAAGGGCCCGGTCGTTGACGACGCGCATCATCGGCTCGCCGTCCGTGCGATCAAGATCATCGCGGATGGCGCCCTTGGCTCTCGCGGCGCCGCGATGCTCGAGCCGTATTCAGACGAGCCCGGGTCGGTCGGCCTGCTGACCACGCCTCCCGAGGAGATCTACGCGCAGACACTCGCCGCGTCGAAGGCGGGGTTTCAGACAGCGGTCCACGCCATCGGCGATCGCGCCAATCATCTCGTTCTCGACATCTTCGAGCGCGTGCAGCGCGAAGTGCCCGGTGCTCGCGCATTGCGGATGCGCGTCGAGCACGCTCAGATTCTCGACGCGAAGGACATCCCGCGGTTCGCCGCACTCGGCGTGATCGCGTCGATGCAGGCGACGCACGCGACCTCTGATATGCCGTGGGTGCCGGCACGCCTCGGGTCCGAACGGATGGAGGAGGGGGCCTACGTCTGGAGGAAGCTCATCGCCTCGGGCGCGACGATTGCGAACGGGTCGGATTTTCCAGTGGAAGAGCCGGATCCGATGCGAGGCCTCTACGCTGCCGTCACGCGGCAGGACGCCTCGGGCCGGCCACCAGGCGGGTGGATGCCTGATCAGCGGATGACTCGACAGGAAGCGCTCGCGTCGTTCACGCGCAACGCCGCGTTTGCGTCGCACGCCGAAACGATGACTGGATCGCTAGAAGCCGGGAAGCTGGCTGATCTCGTAGTACTGACACGGGACGTCATGGACATACCAGCGCCGGACATCCTGAAAACAACCGTACGAATGACGGTCGTTGGCGGCGAGATCGTCTATGAGACTCGCGCGCGCTGAGGGCGTCTGATCGGGATCTGGTTACGCGACGCGATCGTCGGGAACGATCGCGAGCCTCGGAGGGTGGACCGTAACGTGATGTTTCACGTGAATGGCTTCCCACGCCACGAGGGCACTATAGAGCAGCGTATTCACAGCAAGGTGCGTCTGATGTCTCGTCAGCCACGCCGCGAAGTTGTACGCGGCGCAGAGCGCAGCGGTACCCATCACGATTCCGTGGATTGACGCCTTTAGTGGTTCGCAGTTCCCGCACTGGAGAATTGGCAGTGTCGACTTCATGGACTGGGCTTTTGCAATGCTCGTGCCCTTGTAAAGCTTGTCCATACCCGCGAGATGCTTCAGGTTGGGATACGAGGTGTGGCTTTCTGTCGACTGCATCTCGTGGCCTTGTCCACGAACCGGCGGCAGTCGTGTCCCCGATGTGGCTCAGCCGTTGAGTGCGATGAGGCATCCGCGTTCGGCCGCACGTCCGCGGCGTCCACGCGACGCGCAGGCTCGCGATCTCGCCATCCTGTATGAGGACGAGGCGATCGTCGTTGTCGACAAGCCGGCGGGTCTGCTGACCGTGCCGCTCCCTCGTCGTGAGCACGCGCCTTCAGTAGCCAGTCTGATCGAGGCGCGCTACCGATCGCATCGCGCCCGTCGTCCGTTTGCCGTGCACCGCATCGACCGCGATACATCGGGGATCGTGGTTTTCGCGCGGAATCCTAGAGCGCAGGAAGCGCTCAAACGACAGTTCATCGCGCATGAGCCGGAGCGTGTCTACCTGGCGATCGTGCACGGGTCTCCGCGTCCGACCACCGGCACCTGGCGAGACCGGCTGGTGTGGGATCAGCAGGCGCTGATCCAGAAGCCTGCGGCGGCGAGCCATCCGCGAGCGATGGAGGCGATCAGCGAGTACCGCGTCGTCGAATCATTTCAGCACGCATCGCTGCTCGAAGTACGACTGCGAACGGGCAAGCGCAATCAGATCCGCATTCAGGCGGCGTTGCATGGGCATCCTCTCGTCGGCGAGCGACAGTACGTGGACCGCACGCCGCCGCATCCCATTGAGTGTCCCCGACAGGCGCTCCATGCCCATCGCCTCGCGTTCCGTCATCCAATCGACGGACGGGCGCTCAGTTTCGA
>DATFRP010000255.1:0-43610 GCA_035263125.1 Vicinamibacterales bacterium | reverse complement strand
GCGATCGAGCCGATGCACGGGTGGGCGATCGCCCAGCGCATTGAACAGATCTCCGATGAATTGTTGAAGGTGCAACAAGGGTCGCTCTACCCCGCCCTCCATCGCCTCGAGCATCAAGGGTGGATCACCGCCGAATGGGGCACCTCCGAGGCCAATCGGAAAGCCCGCTTCTATTCGCTGACCGGAGCGGGCAGGAAGCAGGTCGCCGTCGAGAAATCCAAATGGGAGCGGCTCTCCGCGGGCGTCAATCTCGTGCTGGCGAGAACATCGTGATGCGCCTGCTCCACATTCTGCGCTCACGGATCGTTTCGGTCCTCTTCAGGAACAGGCGCGAAGACGACCTCGCCGAGGAGATGCGTCTGCACATCGACCGGCAGGCCGAGTATTGGATCGCGCACGGCGTTGATCCGGAGGATGCCCGGCTGCGAGCGCACCGACAGTTCGGGAACGTCGAGTCGCTGAAGGAGCAAAGCCGAGACGCCCGCGGCACCGCCACGTGGGACTCGCTCGTTCGCGATGCGCGGCACGCGGCGCGCCGCCTCCTGCGCGACTGGCGGTTCAGTGCGCCCGCCGTCCTGCTCCTCGGCCTCGGAATCGGCGCCAACACTGCAATCTTCAGCGTCGTCAACGCCGCGCTCTTCCGTCCGCCGCCGTTCGCGAGTCCCGATCGACTGGTCGACATTTATCAGAACTCAAAAGAGGGCGTGCCCGGCATGAACACGTACCCCGCGTATCTGGACATGTCGACTGCCACCAATGTGTTCTCGCAGCTGATGACGACGACGATTCCGATCCCTCGGAACTATCGCGAGGGCCGTGGTCCGATTCGCAGCGGCGTGGTGGAGTACGCGTCGGCATCGTATCCGGCAGTCCTCGGCATCCAGCCGTCGCTCGGCCGCTGGTTCACCGGTGACGAAGACCGGCAGGGCGCACCAGTGGTTGCGGTCATCGGTCATCAGATCTGGACGACGCGCTTTGGTGCGGATCCCGGCATCATCGGCCGCACCGTCTACGTGCAGGGCATCCTGGGCGATGGCGTGACGGCGACGATTGTCGGAGTTGGACCCAAGGGTTACCGCGGCACCATCAACGTCGGTCTGATTACCGACTTCTGGCTGCCGATTGAATCGGCGATGGGTCCGATTACCAGCCTGCGGCGCGCCGCCGAATCGCCGTTCCTCGTGAAGGCGCGGCTGCGGGACGGCGTCACGGTCGCGCAGGCTCAGGCGGCGATGGACGTGCTCGGCCGGCGTCTCGCGGCCGAGTATCCCAACGACGATCCAGGCAAGGGCATCAGCGTATTCTCGTCGAACGAGGTGCGAATCCATCCGCAGATGGACACGCTGGTCTCGACGCTCGCGTCTCTGCTGCTCGCAGTCGTCGGACTCGTGATGGCTGTCGCATGCAGCAACCTGGCGACGCTGCTTCTCGTGCGCGCGGCCACCCGCGCGAAGGAGGTGTCGATCCGACTGGCGATCGGCGCGACCCGCTGGCAGGTCGTGCGCCACCTGCTGACCGAGAGTCTCCTGTTGTCGTTGGCCGGCGGTGCCGCCGGGTGCACGCTCGCGTGGTGGCTGATGCGATGGCTGCGCACTCTCGATCTGCCGATCGCTGTCGACGTTGGCATCGACGCGACTGTGCTGGGTTTTGCCGTCGCGCTGTCGGTGGTCACTGGCGTGCTCTTCGGCCTCGCACCGGCGCTCAACGCGACACGTCTCGATCTGCTGTCGGTCATCCGCGAGGACGGCCAGACCGGTTCGTCGGGCCATCGGTGGTTCACGCTGCGGAACGGCCTCGTGGTGTTTCAGGTGACCGTCTCTGTCGTGCTGCTCGCGGCGACCGGCGCATTTCTTCAGGTCGGCGTGGCGGCCCGCGCACAGCGTATGGGCTTTGGAGCAGATGGCGTCGCCTGGCTGGAGACCGACGCGCGCTACTCGGGCTACTCGTCCGATCGCGCGGCGGGTGTGTACGACGAGTTGCGGCGGCGCGTCGCTGCGCTGCCCGGGGTCGAAGCGGTCACCCTCACGATCGGTCCGCCGATGGAGAGCAATTCTCTGGTGATCGCGACGGCCGACCAGGGCTCAGGCGAACACATGCTCAACGTCAGCAGCATGTCGGCCGGGCCCGGCTTCTTCGACGTGATGCGGATTCCGCTCCTGTTCGGCCGCGCTATCGACGAGCGCGATCGTCGAGGCAGTCCGCCTGTCGCCGTGATCACCGAGTCGATGGCGAGGCAATCCTTCGGCGACGTCAACGCCGTCGGTCAGCGATTCCGCATCGACCCGCAGACCGTGTGGATTCAGGTCGTCGGCGTCGTGCGCGACACGGGGTCGAGCGATCGCGGAAGCGATCTTGCGGATCCTCACCCGCAGGTCTTCTTCCTTTCCGTCGATCAGGCCGCTCCACCTGCCAACGTGAACGGCAACCGCACGGTGGTCGCCCGTACATCTGGCGATGCGTCCACACTCGTGCGTGAGCTGCAGCGTCAGCTGCTGGCGATCGATCCGTCGCTGCCCGTCTTTTCCGCAATGACGATGGCGCAGCGGGTCGAGCAGTCGCTGGCCGCGCCGTACGCGGTGGCCTTGTCACTGGGTGCGCTCGGGGTGCTCGGCCTGGTGCTTGCAGGCGTCGGCCTCTACGCCGTGATCGCATTCGCGGTCTCGCGACGCTCACGCGAGATCGGCATCCGCATGGCGCTCGGCGCGCAAAGCGGCGACGTCGTGCGCGACGTGGCGCGCGACACGGCGGGCGTCCTTGGCGCCGGAGCCATCGTCGGGTTGATGTTCGCGCTCATGGTGATTCTGGCGCTGCGCGCGTTCTCCCATGTCTCGACCGGCGTCGCCAACATCGACATCTACCGTCCGAGCGTGGACCCGGTGCAGCTGGCGATCATCATCGGATTCGTCAGCCTCGTCGGACTCGCCGCCGCCTTCATCCCCGCGCGCCGCGCGGCGAGCATCGACCCGCTCGCTGCATTGCGGCACGAGTGAATGATCTCAGATGCTCAGCGGCGTCTGATGCTCGAGAGCTCCTTCGACGGATCGAGCTTGCGTGGCAGCTTCGTCAGCGTCTCCTCGGACACCGTCCCATCGCCATCGATGAACGTCCAGCGCGCGACGAGCCTCCGACCGCCTTCTTCGATGCGGTACGCCACGACACGCGCCGTGTCGGGGCTGTAATCGCAGACCGCGAGCACTCCACCATTGAGCACGCCGATCCCGATTGACGCCAGCATCGGCTGACGCTCTTCTCCCGACGTGTCTGCGACCATCGTCACGACGAGGAAGCTATCGCCGTAGGTCGTGATCTGAACGAAAGTCCTGTATCTACTTCCGTCAGGTCTGACGTCGCTGGCGACATAGGTTCCCTCGAGATCCGATTGCGTCCTGACTGGCTCGGGCACCGCGAGGGCACGGATGAACGCTGTCAGACCACCCATCTTCGCGGCCATGGCCAACCGGGCCGGTGTTGCCGCGGCGGGCGGCTGTGCGTCTTGAGCGCTCGCTGCGGCAGCCGTGGGACACACGGCGACTCCTGACAGCGTCAACGCCGCGAACGCGGCGGCAAACCAGAGATTTCGGGTCATGGCACCCTCCTCCTCAAACGGCCCGGCGACGACGATCTACGCTGCTGTTTTCTCCCCTTTGATTGGTTCTTGAATCTCCACCTTCCGTACCGTCGCTTCCGGACGAACCGGGAGCGGCACACTCACCTCCAGCACACCATCCGCGAACGTCGCCCTCACGTCTTCGAGCTTTACGCCTTCAGGCAGAGGGACCGCTCTATAGAACGAGCCGTATTCGCGTTCCGTGCGATAGACGTTGTCCTTCTTCTCTTCCTTTTCCTTCCTGCGTTCGCCCGATAGAGCGAGATGGCCATCGGTCACTTCGACCTTGACGTCTTCTTTCCTGACTCCGGGCAGATCGACGCGGGTGAACAGCCGGTTCTCTTTCTCGAACACGTCGACTCTCGGCGACCACGTCACTGTCTCAGGCCGGGCGAAACCACCGAGCGCCGGCCATTTGAACGAGGACCAGAACGGATCTTCGAAGGTTCGCTCCAAGTCCGCGGTCATCTTCCGGAGCATTGCAAACGGATCGATGGTCTCGCGGCCGTGAGCGAGTTCTTTCCTGCCGAACATGAGCCACCTCCTATGGAGGAGACCGTGTTCCTCACGGTCCGCGTATCACTGCAGCAACTCTCATGCCTCTGACGAGCACGCTCCGCGCGAACGACGCGGGTGCGCGGCAGACGAAATCAGCGCGCCGGCGCGGGAAATCAGCAACCGCGATCGAACTTTTTCCCAACCGGGGCACTCCGGAACGCATCAGCCAGTCGGGTGCTGCTGACTCGTGACGCTACCTCTCATTCGCGGGCTGTTGCGCCAGCCAGGTTGATGCATCCTGGAGCGCGGCGTGGAGCGAGCCGCGCACGCGACAGTCGCCAATGGCGTCGCAGGCGACGCGAGCGGCGGAGGGAGGAGCAACAGCGTGAGACCCTTGCGACGGGGGAGCCGCGAGGGGACGGAAGCGCACACGTCGGAGATGCCATTGGCCGGCGAGCGGATCGCCGCGCGGAAGGTTGCGTCAACATGGTGGCGCAATCGGAGTCGGACGAACGAGAAAACCCACTACGAGCGAGGACTGGGCCTCCGCTGGTTACGTTCCTCGCATCGGGAACCGCCGAGTCGTCGCATGACGACACCTCCACTCGTCACGTCGCAAGCTTCACACCAACACAGGCGTGCTGAACCTGCGACCGCCCGTGCGCCGTTGGTGCCAACGTTCCTGAAAACTTCCCGGAGATGCGAACGATTCCGCAGTCCTGGCGCTCGTCGACTCGATGGACCCTGCCGCGTAAGAGAGATCCACGCATGGCACCGGCCTTGCCCCGATGTCGCACGTGACCCCGCCGACCAGCCTCGTGAGTGCGTACCCGGTGCAATACGAGTTCGACGTCGTCGTGCGTGACGGATCGACGCTTCATCTGCGGCCCGTTCGTACAAGCGATGAAGAGGGACTGCATGGGCTGTACGACCGGCTCTCGCCGGAAAGCCTTCGATACCGGTTCTTCGCGATCCCCTCGGGGAGCCACGAGGAAGTGGCGCGGCTGCTGCGGGCCGACCACGACAACGAGTTCGTTCTGGTCGCCGAAGCCGGGAGCAGGCTGGTCGGCGTCGCGGCGTACTTCAGGGATCGGAAGGCACCAGCGCGAGCCGAGGTCGCATTTGCCATCGCCGATGCGCTCCAGGGCCGTGGCATCGGCACGCGCATGCTGGAGGCGCTCGCCGGCATCGCCCGCGATCACCACGTAGAAGTCTTCGACGCGTACGTGTTGCTGGGCAACCACCGGATGATGAGCGTGTTCCTCGATTCGGGCTTCCAGGTCGAACGACGCCTCGAGGGCGGCATCATTCACGTCGTGCTGACGCTCGAGCCGACCGCGCGGTACGAAACACGCGCCGCCGAGCGATCGCAGGCCGCGGCGACCGCGTCGATGAAACACTTCTTCGAACCACGGAGCGTCGTCGTGGTCGGAGCCAACCGCGAGCGAGGCAAGATCGGAGCGGAGATCCTGCACAACGTTGCCGCCGGAGGGTTTGCAGGACGGCTGTTCGTCGTGCACCCGTTCGCATCATCGGTGCAGGGGGTCGCGGCGTTTCCCGCAGTGACGGCGGTGCCCGGCGAGATCGATCTCGCAGTGATCTGTGTGCCTTGTGCCCGCGTCGCTGCGGCCGTCGACGACTGCATCGCGAAAGGCGTGAAGGCGCTCGTCATCATCAGCGCGGGATTCGGCGAGACAGGTGGCGCCGGCCGCACGTTGGAACGGGAGATCCTCGACAAGGTCCGGGCGGCGGGCATCCGCATGATCGGGCCGAACTGCATGGGGATCATCAACACCGATCGCGCAGTCCGGTTGAACGCGACATTCGCTCCCATCGGACCGGTCGAAGGCCGGGTCGCCTTCTCCACGCAAAGTGGAGCGCTCGGCCTGGCGATCCTCGAGCACGTGCAGCAGCTGAATCTGGGGCTCTCCACGTTCGTCTCGGTTGGCAACAAGGCCGATGTGTCGGGGAACGACCTCCTGCAATACTGGGCCGACGATCCGCGAACCGACGTCATCCTCCTGTACGTGGAGAGCTTCGGCAATCCACGGCGCTTCAGCCAGATCGCACGACGGGTCGCGCGGAAGAAGCCAATCGTCGCCGTGAAGTCGGGGCGTTCCCCTTCCGGAGCACGCGCGGCCTCGTCTCACACGGGAGCACTTGCGACGAGCGATGCGGTGGTGGATGCCCTGTTCCGACAGGCCGGCATCATCCGTGCCGCCACAGTCGAAGAGCTTTTCGATATCGCGGCGCTGCTGGCGCACCAGCCGGTGCCTGCAGGGCCGCGTGTCGCGATCCTGTCCAACGCAGGGGGCCCCGCGATCCTCGCGGCTGATGCCTGCGAAGCGCACGGGTTGCAGCTGACCGCGCTCAGCGACGCAACGATTTTGGGACTCCGCCGCATTCTGCCGCTCGCGGCCAGCGTGGGGAATCCCGTCGACATGCTCGCGTCGGCGACGCCCGAGCAGTATCGTGAGGCGACCGCATTGCTTCTTGCCGACCAGCAGGTCGACAGCCTTCTGGTCATTTTCATCCCGCCTCTGGTCACAGACGCCGACGAAGCCGCGCATGCGATCGCCGCCGGCGCCGCAGGAGCGGGCAAGCCAGTGCTCGCCTCGTTCATGGGGGCCCGTGGCGCACCGCCGGAGCTCGCTCCCGTTCCCTCGTACCGGTTTCCCGAAGCGGCCGTCACCGCGCTCGCGCGCACAACCGAGTACGGCGCGTGGCGCCGGCGTCCCCTTGGTGATCGTCCATCGCCCGAGGGCATTCAACGCGATGCCGTGCGTCGGGTGATCGATCGCGCGATGACGAGAGGCGATGGATGGCTCACCCCGTCGGAGACGCAGGCGCTCCTCGACAGTATCGGTATCACCGCTGCGGCGACGAGCGTGATCACGACCGCCGATGAAGCGGTGGCCGCAGCACACGACATCGGGTACCCGGTCGCGCTCAAGGCAGCAGGCGCCGAAATCGTGCACAAGACGGATGTGGGCGGGGTGATGCTCGACATCTCGAACGAGCACGATCTCCGCGAGGCGTATGCGACGCTCACGTCGCACGTCGGAGATGCGATGACCGCAGCCGTCGTGCAACACATGGTTCCCGGCGGAGTCGAGCTGTTGATCGGAGCGACGGTGGATCCGACGTTCGGACCGGTCGTCGCCTGCGGAATGGGTGGAGTGCTCGTCGACCTCCTGCACGACACGACATTCCGCCTCCACCCACTCACTGACGTCGACGCAACAGAAATGGTCGCGGGCCTCAAGAGCATCGCGCTGCTGCGCGGATATCGCGGCCACCCGCCAGCGGACGAACGCGCGGTGGTCGACGCACTGCTGCGTGTCTCGGCGCTGGTCGAGATCTGCCCTGACATTCAGGAGATGGAGATCAACCCGTTGAAGGTCTTCGAGCACGGCGTCCGCGCGGTCGACGTCCGCGTCCGCATCGGCCGGCCACGGCCAGGACCTCCGACTCGGCGAATCTCGTATTGATGTCCGTCGCGGATTCATGACGCTCCCACCCTGGTGAGCTCGAGCGCTGCGAAGTAGTCCGCACCCTCACGCGCCCCCGTGAGAAATCTCGCACCGCATCGGCTTAGGCGTCGCGTCGTCTGTGCAATCTGCGTCTGTCCCACTGGCACAGAGCGTGCTGCTTGGGTACGTGTCAGGAAGCAGATCCATGATCGACATCCGAAGAATCCTCTGTCCAGTCGATTTCTCAGACTGTTCGCGCCTGGCGCTGGATCACGCTGTCGCGATCGCGAAGTGGTATGCGTCGACCGTGACGCTGTTACATGTCAGCCCACCCGTTCCGATCTCGGCGTACGCGACCGGAGCCTCGATGATGTCCTCCTCGCCGGCCGGCGGCGAAGATCAGAACGAGGTGCTCGAGGCCATGAAGCGCTTCTCGGCCACGCTCGACGGATTGGGCGTTCCGCTGGAGCTCGCGAGTAGTGAAGGCGATGCCGCTCAAGAGATCGTGGCCAACGCTGCTGCGGCAGACAGCGATCTGATCGTGATGGGCACCCATGGACGGTCGGGCTTCCAGCGTCTCGTGCTCGGCTCTGTTACTGAAAAGGTCCTGCGAAAGGCTGGCAGTCCAGTGCTCACGGTGCCGCCACGACTCGTGGACGCAGCGTCGACTCCGCAGGCAGTCTTCAAACGAATCCTGTGCGCCGTCGACTTCTCGGACTGCTCGATGCGTGCGCTCGACTACGCGATGTCTCTGGCGCAGGAGTCCAGCTCGGCCCTGACGGTTCTGCACGTGATCGAGCCGCTGCCCGCTACGGCGATCGATCGCCACGAGGTCGCGGTCGCAGACTACACGATGAAGGACTACGTCGCCGCTGCTACGGAGCAAAGCAGGGCCAAACTGGCGACAGCGATTCCGGATCATGTCCGGGAGTTCTGCCAGGTCGACACGGTTCAGAGCCTGGGCACGCCGTATCGCGAGATTCTGCGAGTGGCAGCCGACGAGGCAAGCGACGTGATCGTCATCGGCGTCCATGGACGCGGCGTCGTCGATCTGTTCTTTTTCGGGTCAACGGCGCAGCACGTCGTCCGGCAGGCTGCGTGCCCGGTGCTGACGATGCGCACGTGAGCCTTGGGTGTTGCGACGAAGGGTGACCGTTTATGAATCGACCATCCATCTTGTGTCCGATCGACTTTTCAGAAGGGTCGCGCTCTGCGCTCTCGTACGCCGCGGCTGTCGCGGATCACTTCGGCGCATGCCTGACCGTCCTGTCAGTCGACGATCCGCTCCTCGCCGAGGCCATGTCGGCGGCCGGGTTCGCGCCGTCCATGGCCAGCGAAACACTCGGCGAACTGCGCCGGTTCTGCGGCGAGGTGGTCGCGCACCGCGGAGCCGGGGCGCTGACGGTCGACTATCGCGTCGCCACCGGGAAGCCCGCGGTGGAGATCCTGCAGGCGGCGCGCGACCTGCACACCGATCTCATCGTCATCAGCTCTCACGGGCGGAGCGGCATTCGGAAGATGTTCCTCGGCTCGACCACCGAGCGCGTGCTGCGCGAGGCACCGGTTCCGGTCCTGATCACATCCGTCGAGCCGCCGCCGGCGTCATCGTTGTCGGAGATTGGGCGGCACCTGCACCGGGTCCTGGCACCGGTCGACATGACGCCGGTGTCGCGCCAGCAGATCGCGTTTGCACATGGCATCGCGGACGCGCTGTCGATCCCGTTGATCGTCGCGCACGTCGTCGAGCCGGTGTTTGTTCCCGCCCGCGTCCGCGACACACTGCGGGGCGCGGAAGACGTGCGGCGAACGCAGGCCCGCGAGGCACTCGAGGCGCTCGTCGCTCCAATTGCCCCACACGCGGACGTGATGGTGTCGACGGGTGATCCGTCCGAACAGATTGCCGATCTCGCCAAGGCGCGCGGCGCACAGCTGATCGTGATGGGCCTGCATTCGTCCGGCGCGTTCGGCCCCCGCATGGGATCGGTGACATATCGCGTGCTGTGCCTGTCACGTGCGGTTGTTCTGGCCATACCGCCGAAGCACGTCGAGTCTCGAAACGCAACCAGCATCAAGTCATCAGGAGCCCAGCATGAAGTCATCAGCACCTGACGACACCAGGACTGTGTTCTGGCATCGCGATCTCCCGCCTCTCGAGGCCGAGGTGCTCGGCGAGCACACGCTGGAAGCTGTGAGCGTGCGCGTGCCGGGCACGCTGGCCCACCGAGATGAGATCTGGGATCGCTGCTATGCGGAGCTGATGGCCGTGGCGCACGCGCGATTGAATCAGGAAATCGCACGGCTCGGTGGGCACTTCGCACATGTGCTCCACGAATCGGTCGATAGCCGGCACGACGACGTCACTGGTGAAGCGTGGCTGCACGGTCGATTCACGTACGTGCTGTATCGACGGCCGAGGGCGGCATAGGAGGGAATCGACCATGGATACACGCACTTCGTATCTCGGGATGAGGCTCGAGCACCCGTTCATTGCCGGCGCGTCGCCATTCGGCTACGCCGTCGATACGATCAAGCGGCTCGAGGACGCGGGATGCGCGGCCGTCGTCCTGCACTCACTGTTCGAGGAGCAGATTTCGTACGCCTTTGCAGGGCACGTTGCTCACATCAACGTCTTCGAGCACGACTCCGCCGAGCTTCTGTCCAGATTTCCAGGTCCTGAGGAATATCCCCTGGGACCAGATGAATATGCCGCGCACATCGTTCGAGTGAAGCAGGCCGTGCGCATCCCCGTGATCGGATCGCTGAACGGCCGAACACCCGAGGAGTGGCTGAAGTTCGCACGCGTGATCGAGCAGGCGGGCGCCGATGCGATTGAGCTGAACATGTATGAGGTGCCGACAGACTTGTCCGTGCCGTCCTCTGCAATCGAAGATCGGCTCGTCTACGCCGTCAAAGAATTGAAGCGGCGGTTGAAGATTCCAATCGCCGTCAAGCTGTCACTGTTCTGGACAGCACCCGCGAACCTCGCTCACCTGCTCGATCAGGCTGGCGCCGACGGACTGGTGCTGTTCAATCGCTTCTATCAGCCGGACATCGACATCCGCACAATGACGTTCAAGCCGCAGGCAGAGTTGTCCACGAGCGTGGAACTGCTGCCGCGACTGCGCTGGACATCCATCCTTCATGGTCGGATTCGCCCATCGCTCGCGATCACCGGCGGAGTCGCAACCCCGGAAGACGGCATCAAGGCGCTGCTTGCCGGAGCCGACGTCGTCCAACTGGTATCCGCACTCCTCCGACATGGGCCACAGCACGTGAAGGCGATGCGGCAAGGACTGGAGCAGTGGATGGCCTGGCACAAGTCGGAACGTCTGGACGAAGTCCGCGGTGCATTGAGTCTTCAGGCGACGACCGACCGCGATGCATTCGAGCGTGCGCAGTACATCCGAACCCTGCACAGTTGGCTCGGGTGACGGCACACCGCCGACGCGATCATTTCGAGTGCGTGAGGAACTTCTGGTTCTCCAGACAGATTTCGTCGACCAGCTCTGTGTCAACGACGATGCGCTGGCGTAGTGCGACGGACCACGGCTTCGTGTAAGCCCTGGGATCATCGACGGTGATCCGGATGTCGAGGTATCCGAAGGTCGGGCGCCGGATTTCCTCTCGCACCTTGGCCGCCTCAGTCAGCACGCTTCCATTCCAATCGATCCACGTATCGTTGCGGACTCCAATGGTGTCGACGACCAGGGTGTCGCCGACCCACTTCGCGGACGAGTATCCCTGCCACGAAGGGTTGGGATCCTTCGGCAACGGACGCGCGTCGGTGAAGACCTGCCGGTATCCCGCGTTCATTTCGTTGAGCACCACCAGGAGACCTGGCGCATGGACGAACTTCAGCAAGTGCGGCAGACCGTAGGCGCGAAGAAAGTTGTCCGGCAGGCACCGGATGTGGGGATCGTCTATTGCGTCGTTCGCCGTGCGCTCCTTGACGATGGGGATGAGCCAGGGCTGATAGGGCAACCCTTCCGGGAGATCGATGCCGAGGTTCGCCATCTGACGCGAAGCCGTGATCGCCGTCGGATTACCGGGCGTGTCGTCCTGAGGCTGCACTTCCCTGGCACTGACTTGATTGCGTGGACTCGACAGGCCTGACGTTCGTCGATTGGGTTCTGCCGTCATCCAGATTCCGGAGAAATCGGGCTTGCCGTCGGCCATCCGTGGCACCGGACCCGACATATCCACACTGCCATCAGCCTTCCGGGGAACGCTGGCGCTTGGATAGTTGAACCACTGAGCGGCCAGCGGAGTCGACGCCAGGAGAGCACACAGAATCAAGAGAGCGGACTGTCGAGAGAACATGCGGCGAAGAATACACCTGTCAGGGCAACGCCAGAAACCTACTCACGAATGGAACAGCTCTTGCCCGCGGGGTTCGCGACATGCGCCCGTTCATTCTGCTTCTTGTCGTTGGACTCGCTGCCCGCGCCAACGCGCAGTCTGCCGCCGCGCCGGCTCCGGCCGAATTCGACGCGCTGCTGACTCGCGTCGTGAATGCGGCAAAAGAATACGAGAACGGCTTCCGTAATCTGGTCGCGGAAGAGACCAAACTCGAGGAGATCCTGGATCAGTCCGGCACCGTCAAGAAGCAGCGGGAGGTCGTCAGCGATCTGCTGGTCTATCGGTCCTCGAGGAACGCCGAACAGACGGCTGAATACCGCGATGTTCGCGCGGTTGACGGCAAGGCTGTCGAGGCACGAAGCCAGCGGGTCCTGGACTTGCTCTCGAAGGCCTCGAAATCATCGTCGTCTCGCAACGAGCTCGAAACGATCGTTCGCGAGAGCCGTCGGTACAATCTCCGGTACACCGTCAACGGCTTCACGATCGGTCAGCCTGGCCTCTTCTTGGAGAAGCGTGGCGAGTTCGACGTCGAGTGGGCCGGCCGCGATCACGTCAGCGGGCACGAGGTGGTCGTCATCGACTATCGGGACAAGACGGTGAGCCGAGTCTTCGACAAGGCATTCTCGCGCAACGGTGCGACCTCGACCCTCATGCGCGGCCGACTGTGGGTCGACGAGGCCACAGCGCAGCTGCGCCGGGACCGATGGGAAGTGCTCGGGAACGTTCCCGGGCGTCACGATCCGGTCCTTCTCATCGGCCGAGAGAGCACGTACACGGAAAGTCGTTACGGCATCCTCGTGCCCGAGCGCATCGTCTACGAATTCCATGAGCGCGGCAAGGCAGTCAGAAACCAGGCGCCGCCGTTCTTTACGATCGAGCGCACAACGTGCACCTACGGCGCTTTTCGGAAGTTCGATGTCGCGACTCAGGAGGCGATCGGGACTCCCAAATAACTCACATGGATTCGATCACCTCACAGAAGGGGTCACATTCAACGCAACGCGGTCGCTCGATCTTTGAGCGTTGCGGCAAGCGCGCGGAGACGAGCGGCATCACGACCGCTCGCAGCGCGCGCGTCGCTCTCCAGTTGTGCAGCCAGCGCGTCGAGCTGCGTCACGACTGCCGCAGCTCCCCGCTGCCGCGCCGACCGAATCCTATCGATGCGTTCGAGTGTGGTCCGGATCGCATCGGCACGCGCAGGTTGAATAGCGCGGCTGCGCGTGAGCTGATCGACGTAGGCGAGCGACACCACGGAGCTGCGCGGCCACGTGACTCGACGCTGCAGCTGTACGTTGAGATCGCTCGTACTCGCCAGCCGCGCCGCCTCGATCTCGTTCTTCGACAGGAACTCGCTCGGGGTCAGCGACAAGACATCGATCCCGCGGGAAATCTCGGACGCGTAGATGTGGCCGTTGTACCAATACGCCGACCAGTAGCCACCGAGTATCAGATCCTTCGCATCGAGCGGGCCGCGATCGAAGAACGCGATCTCCACTGGGTGGGTTGCGTCGCTGAAGTCGAACACCGACACACCGCCCTGATACCACGCCTGCACCATGATGTCGCGACCGGGCACGGGGATGATCGATCCGTTGTGGGCAACGCAGTTCTCCAGTTTGCTCTGTGGCGCGGGCATCTTGTAGTAGCCGTCGAACCGCAGCTTGCGATCGACCACGTCGAAGAGCGCGTCTGCGCCCCAGGTCAACGGATCCTCCGGCCGACAGCGCGGACGCGTGCCGCCGCCCCATTCGTCGGTGAAGACGACGTGAGAGCCGTCGGCGCTGAAGGTCGCCGAGTGCCAGTAGGCAAAGGCCTTGTCGGTGACGGCGTCGAGGCGAACCGGGTGAACCGGATCGGAGATGTCGAGCAGAAGTCCATTGCCTCCGCATGCGCCGGCCGCGAGACCGATGTCCGGAAACACCGTGATGTCGTGACACTGTCTCGTGATGCGCGAGGTCTGCGTGCCCGGGCCATGATTGCCACCCTGCCACAAACCCGCAAGCGCGCCGGTCGAGGGATCGGAAAAGATGCGAGGCTGATTGACGATGCGGGCACGCTCAGGCGCCTTCACCGGGATCTGGATGACATCGATGCTGAAGAGTGACGTGTTGGGATCCTCTTTCGGATCCTTCCCCGAACAGCCCGCGAGCTCGTCGGCTGACCTCACGACCCCCGTGCCCGAGACGTACACGTAGACGTTGTCGCGATCGCGCGCATCGGTGACGAGCGTGTGGGTGTGCGATCCGCGGCACGTCTGCACCGCCGCCACCTGTCTGGGCTTGCGAAGATCGCTGATGTCGAAGATGCGGATGCCGCGGAACCGCTCTGGGCTCACCGTCTCCTTGACACCGCCGGTCCCGCAGTCGACGCGCCCTCGCGTCTGCTCGACGGAGACGATCAGAAGGTTGCGATACACGGACACGTCGCCTTGACCGCCCGGACAGACCACCGACGAGAGCAGCTTCGGTTTGGATCCCTTCTCGATGTCGTAGACCGTGAATCCGTTGAAGTTCCCCACGAACATCAGATCGCCGCTGAACGCGAGATCCGAATTGGCGAACGAGATCGTCGGATTACGATTGGCCTGTGCGCCGGCCGTCCCGGGCGGCGCGTTCGGATCGGCAGGTGTCGCGTCGTTGTTGTCGCGCTCCGGTGCGGTGGCACCATCGGGTGGTGCTGGCTGCTCGGGTGGCGTCACCGGACCGGCCGGCGCTTTCGGATCGAAGAACCCGTCCGGCTTGGGCAGCGTGGCCACGAGCTGCATGTTGCGCGCCGCTTCACCGGCGTTGCGGAATCCAGGCTTCAGCCCAACGCGCGGATCGGCCGGCGTCGAAGACGAGGCAGGTGCCTGCGCGTGGCCGGGAACCGTGGGGCACACCGCGAGTGCGACGAGACAAGCCCAACGCGCAGCAGGCAGTTTCATTTGAGGATCTCCAGGAGCATGGCGCTCATGCGATCGATCTCGATGCGTTGATCGGCGTCGACATCTGAGGCAAACGCGTAGATCTCGGGTTCCTGGCCCGCGCCCTCCGTCGAAAACAGATCGTTCACCATCGTCAGCGCGCCGTCATGGTGCCTGATCATCGACTCGAGGAACAGTCGATCGAACGCCTGCCCCTGTGCAGCTTCGAGCCGACTCATCTCCTCAGGCGTGAGCATGCCTGGCATCAAGGCGCCACCGTGATCGTGATGCGCATGCATGTCCGGCACCGTTTGGCCGCGTGTCGTGAGCCACCGCTGCATCATGCCGATCTCGTCCGACTGAGACAGCTCGATCCGCCGGGCCAGCAGGCGCATCTCCTCGCGATTCGTGCGCGACGCGAGGAGCGCCGTCATCTCCAGTGCCTGCGCGTGATGCGCGATCATCCCTTGCATGAATTGCACGTCGGTGGCCGTTGCCTGGATTGCCGACGTGTCGGTCGCTCGAGTGGCGGTGATGGTGCGTGTCGCCTGGCCAGGCGCCCCCGGCTGCACCAGCACGGGTTGCTGCTCCCGTGCGGAGCGGCACGACGAGAGCAGCATGACCGCGAACGGTATGGCGAAAAAGCGTCGCACGGCTGGGGAATTGTCATCCCGGGCCTCGCCGGAGTCAAAGATCCTCTCCTTGACAGCTTAGGAGAGACGGGATACTGTGTCTCTCTCCTGACGAACTTAGGAGAGAGACACCATTGGCACCTCAGGCCGACTTGCTTCCGGGCACGCTCGATGTCCTCGTCCTTAAGGCCGTGTCGCTCGGCCCCCTGCACGGGTACGGCGTTCTGCTGCGCATCGAACAGATGACGCAGGGTGCGCTCCTCGTTGAACAAGGGGCCTTGTACCCGGCGCTCTTCCGTCTGGAACAACAGGGCCTCCTTGAGACTGAGTGGGGTGTGTCCGACAACAACCGCCGCGCGAAGTACTACCAGCTGACGACGACAGGACGCCGGCGACTGAAAGACGGCGTTGCCAGTTGGAATCGCCTCGCGACTGCCATGGCCGCCGCACTGGGGACGCGCACCGGAGAAGCGTGACGATCATGTGGAATCGCATCAGTCTGTGGTTGACGAGCCTCGTCCAGCGTGCCCGGTTCGACCGCGACTTGAGCGACGAACTGGAGTTCCACCTTCGTGCGCGCGCGGCTCACTGGGAAGAGCGCGGCTTGACCCCACGGGAAGCCATGCGACGCGCACGGATCGAGTTCGGCAGTATTGACAAGGCGAAGGCACAGGTGCGCGACGTGCGGTTCGGTATGTGGGTAGCGCACGTCGAGCAGGACGTCCGGTACGGCCTGCGCATGCTACGAAAGCATGCCGGCTTCACGGCCATGGCCGTCCTCTCGCTTGGCATCGGCATCGGCGCGAACACGACGATCTTCAGCATCGTCAACGCCGTCCTCCTCAGGCCGGTGCCGCTAGGGCATCCAGAGGAACTCGTCACGCTGTACGAACGCAACCAGGAGACCGCGTTCTCCTCGCTGTCGTACCCCGACATCAAGGACGTCCGCGACGGCGCCGCATCGGCCTTCACCGGGATTGCGGCATCGACGATTGCGATCGCACAAATCGACGAGCCCGGTGGTGCCGTCTCGGTCGTGGGCGAAGCCATCACTGGTGGATCGTTCTCGGTGCTCGGCATCGAACCACAACTCGGGCGGCCCATTCTCGCCGAGGACGAAACGGCGCACGCCACTGTGGTGATGCTCAGTCACGGCTTCTGGCAACGCCGATTCGGCGGCGACCGCAGTGTCCTTGGCCGTGAACTACGACTCAACGGTCGACCCTACACCATCGTCGGGATTGCTCCAGCGGAATACCGTGGCGGAATTCCGGTGATCACGCCGGCTTTTTACGTGCCCATGATCATGCTCGACGATCTGATGGGCGTGGAGATGCTCGACGCGCGCGGCGTCCACAACTCCTTCGCGCGGGCGCGACTCGCACGAGGCGTGACGCGAGCCCAGGCTGAAACGGTGGTTGCAAGGGTTGCCGCATCGCTCACCGGGAAGCGACCCGACGGCTGGGTCCCCAATTCGGGCTTCACGTTGTACCCGACCGCAAACGTTCGAATCCACCCACAACTGGATCAGATCCTTCGTGCGGCCGCGGGGCTGCTGCTGGTGGTGGTGGGCCTGCTCCTGCTCCTTGCCTGCACGAACTTGACAAGCTTCATGCTCGCCCGCGCTCTGGACCGGCGCAGGGAAGTGTGCTTGCGACTCGCAGTGGGCGCGACGCGCGGTGCGCTCATCCGACAGTTGCTCGTCGAGTCCTTGTTGCTCTGTATGGGGGGCGGTGCCATGGGTCTCGCACTCGCCGTCGGGCTGCTCAACGCGTTGCTCGGAGCAGACCTTCATCTGCCGTATGGAATCGGGCTCGACGTGTTGGGCCTCGATCCGGGACCGAACTGGAACGTCCTCACGTTCGCAGCCGGGATCTCCGTACTGGCGGGGGCGCTGCTCGGACTCGTGCCGGCGCTTCAGAGCACGCGGCCAGACGTCGCGGCGACACTGAAGACCGACAACGCCACCGTTGGGGCAGTCGGGCCACTCAGGTGGCGGAATGCGCTCGTGATCGCGCAGATCACGGTGTCCCTCGTACTCCTCGTCGGCGCGGGGCTGTTCCTGCGCAGCTGGCAGCAAATGCTGGGCGTGGATCCAGGCTTCGGACGGCCGCCTTCGGCTATTCTGTCCATCTTTCTGCCGACGTCGAAGTTCACCGCCGACGAGGCCCGTCGACAGACGCGCCTGTTGCTGGAACGTTTTGGCGCGCTGCCGGGAGTCGAGGCTGTCGGCGTCACCAACGACCTGCCGCTGGACACTTCTAACACCGTGATCCGGTTTACCGTCGATGGGCATGTGCCACCGCCAGGCCAGGACACGTTCTCCGCCGACTTGGCGGCGATTGACGGCGCATTCTTCGACGCCGCGGGCGTCGCGCTTTTACAGGGCCGGACTTTTTCCGACCTTGATACGCCCAACAGTGAACCGGTGGCCATCGTCAGCAAAGCGACGGCCCTGCGCTACTGGCCGGCGGGCGACGCCGTCGGCCGGCTCATGCGCGCGAGCGGCGAACGCCAGACCCACCTACGCGTCGTTGGCGTTGCCGGCGATGTCGATGTTCGCACTCGTGGCGAATCGCCCCGCGACATGATCTACGTACCTTTCACACAGCGTGATAACGATCCGCGCCGCAGCTTCGTCGCGCGCACATCCGCGGACGCGTCGCAGTTGGGGCTCACGCTGCTGAAAGCCGGGCGGGAGATCGATCCCGATCTGCGGGTGATGGAGACGAAGACCATGGCGCAGCATCTCGCGGTGACGCGAATGCCGGCAGAGGTGATCGCGCTCGTGATGTCGGTCTTCGGGGGCCTGGGACTGGGGCTCGCCGCGCTCGGGTTGTATGGAGTGGTGAGCTATACGGTCACAACCCGAACACGTGAAGTCGGGATCCGGATGGCGCTCGGGGCCAGGGCAGGTGTCGTCGTACGCCTGCTCGCGTCGCAAGGGATGCGCATCGTGCTCATCGGCGGCACCATCGGCATGGCGTTGTCGCTCGGGGTCATGCGCCTGGCGAACGGCCTGCTGTTCGGTGTCGAGACATTCGATCCCTTCACTCTCGTGACGGCGCCGGTCGTTCTCGGCACGACCGCATGCCTGGCCGCGTATCTGCCGGCGCGCCGTGCAAGCCGCGTCAGTCCGCTCGCCGCCTTACGTAGCGACTAGGACCTTCCCATCCGCATCAGGTACCATCGCGCCACACGTGTCATTCGATACGACTCGGTGGACCATTATCGCGGCTGCGCGGGGATCCGATCCGGAAGCGGTGCGAGCAGCGTTGTCGACGCTGTGCGACACGTATTGGTACCCGGTGTATGCGTTCATCCGCAGGTGGGGTGCCGACCCCGACCGGGCACGCGATCTGACGCAGGGGTTTTTTGCCTCGCTGCTCGAGCGTCGCGACATCGAGCAGGTGCGTCCGGAACGCGGTCGCTTTCGCACGTTCCTGCTGGCCTCGGCCAAGCACTTCCTCCTCAACGAGTCGGCCCGCAGCCGCGCGATGAAGCGTGGCGGCGGAGTGCCGCTGCTGTCGCTGGCGTTTGACGAAGCAGAAGGTCGGTATCAATTCGAGCCTGTCGATGAGACGACGCCTGAGACGCTCTACGAGCGCCGCTGGGCGTTGACCGTGCTGGAGCGTGTGATTGCGAAAGTGCAGACGAAGTGGCAGCGGGCCGGCCGCGGCGCGGAGTTCGACGTGCTCAAAGCCGGTCTGCTCGGCGAGGGTCCGCCGGGCGGCTATGCGGCCGCCGCGCAGGAGCTCGGAACAACCGAGGGCGCGATCAAAGTGGCGGTCCATCGGCTGCGGCGGACGTTCCGGAAAGAGCTGCGAGCCGCGATCGGCGAGACCGTCGCGGACCCGGCCGACGTCGAGGAAGAGCTGAAATACCTGGAACGAGCCCTGAGCACGTAACCTTTCCCACTCGATTTGTCTTATCAAACCAAGGAGAGACAGACATGGCGATCTTGCCGCGCAAGAGCACAACGGCCGGTGATGTCCTGATGGTGATTGCGATCGTTCTGCCTGTGTCAGTCCTGGTGGGCGCGATCCTGGGTCTCTATGGCAAGCAGCTCGGCCTCTCGGGCGGCCTGCGCACGCTGATCATTGTCGCGTTCGTGAGTGTGGCCTCGCGCTTCGCAACAAAGCTGGTGCAACGGCGGCAGAAGGCGCGCGCGGCCGCCATGACGAGCTCAGGCGTGAAATGACGACGAGCACGTGCCCGCGCTGCGGAAAACCGCTCGCATCTGACGCGCCGGGCGGTCTGTGCGCGGCGTGCCTCCTCGCCGCGTCAGCCGAGTCGCTGGCGTCTGCCGAAACGCTGGCGTCGGGATCGGCGGAAGACGATCTCCCGACGATGACGTCGGGGGCAACGCCGCACCCGCGACCAGGTGACGCATCGACGCTCCAGCCGGAGTCCGTGTGGGGACCCTATCGGATCGGCCGGCTACTCGGTCGCGGCGGAATGGGTGAGGTGTACGAAGCAGAGCACGTGCCCTCGGGCCGACGCGTGGCTCTCAAGATCCTGCGCCATCGGCTGCAGACACAGAACGAGCGCGCGCGATTCCTGCGCGAGGGTCAGCTCGCCGCGTCGGTCAGCCATCCGCACACCGTCTACATCTTTGGCAGCGAAGAGATCGAGGGCACGCCGGTCATCTCGATGGAGCTGCTGACCGGTGGCACGCTCAAGGATCGCGTCGTGGCCCACGGGCCCATGAGCCCGGACGAAGCGGTTGCGGCGATCCTGGATCTGATCGGAGGTCTGGATGCGGCTGCTGCGGCCGGCATCCTGCATCGCGATATCAAGCCGTCGAACTGCTTCGTCGATCGCGACGGCGTCGTGAAGGTGGGCGACTTCGGGCTGTCGATCTCGACGCTCGCGCGCGACGTGCATCAGCAGCTCGTCACGTCCGGCTTCGAAGGCACGCCGCAATTTGCGCCGCCAGAGCAGCTGCGCGGCGAGCCGCTCGACGTTCGTGCCGACATCTACGCGGTGGGTGCAACGCTCTATTACCTGCTGACCGGGCGAACCCCGTTCGATGCTCCGGATCTGAAGCAGCTCTTCGACAAGGTCACCGCCGAAGCGCCCGCTCCGCTGCGCCAGGTGAGACGTGATCTTCCCGCTCGTCTCTCAGCAGTCGTGATGCAGTGTCTGGCCAAGAACCCTGCGGAACGACCGGCGTCGTACCCGGTACTCGCCGACGCATTGCGGCCGTTCCTCGCGCGTGACGACAAGCCAGCACCGCTCGGCACGCGCATCGTTGCTGCAATTCTCGACAGCTGGGTCATCGTTGGCGTGCCGACGAGCGTGGCGGTCACCCTCCTTGCCGATCCACTCTCGGGCTCGCCGGACCGCACCGCGCTGATCCAGACATGGTCGTGGGTGGTCACCTTTGCCTACTACCTGGCACTCGAAGGCGCGACCGGCCGTTCACTCGGGAAGCGCCTGTTCGGCATGCGTGTGCTATCGGCTGACGGCTCGGCTGCGTCCTGGCGGCAGATCCTGATCAGGACGACGGTCTTCTACGTGCCTGACGTCGTGTTTGCAGCAGCTCTGACAACCGGTGTGTTCGCCGACAACCGCTTCGCCATGGTCCGTGTCGTCGGATCGTTCGCGCTCTCTGCCGCCATGTTCTTCTCGACCGCTCGCCGTCACAACGGCTGGACCGGCTTGCACGATGTCGTCAGCGGCACTCGCGTGAAAGCGCGGCCCGAGGCTCTGGTGCGCCACGCGCGAGTCGCGCAGCCGATTCCGGCATCGGCGCTGGCTGATGGCACGGTTCGCCGCTACGGACCGTTTGTCGCAATGGACAACAGTGAGCGAGGTCCGGGTGCAGTTGTCCGCGCCTTCGATCCGGTGCTTCGTCGTCAGGTCTGGATCGAGATCTCCAGCGCGGGAACTCCAGCGATCAGTGAGGCACGCCGCGACCTGTCTCGACCGGAGCGGCTTCACTGGCTCACCGGACGACGATCGGCCGACGAGAACTGGGATGCGTACGAGGCGCCGGATGGCGTTGCATGGACGACGGCCGTCGCCAGCAGCGCGTGGTCGCAGACGAAGCTTCATCTGCTGGATCTCGCGAACGAGCTCGCGAGCTCGAAAGACGAGAGCACGCTGCCGCCGCTGTCGCTCGATCGCATCTGGCTCCGTGACAATGGCCGGATCGTCCTGCTCGACTTCGCCCCTCCTGATGCGACATCGCGTGCGGCGGCCATTCTGACGCCCGAGCAGTTGTTGCAGGCCGCGGCATCGCGAGTGCCAAAGATCCCGGATGCGCCTGCGAGCATCCCGCTGTCAGCCCGTGCGTTTCTGGAACGATGGTCCGGACCGTCTGTTCCCACACTGCACGAAGCGCGCGCGGCGCTGCTCACGATGGCGGCAGCGCCCGACCACGTGCAGTTGTGGCGGCGCGCGCTGCCGGGCGTACTTGCTGCCACGCCCGTCGCGCTGATGCTCCTGGTCAGCGTGGCGATCATCCCGGCTCTGTCGCGGTTCACCACGTCCGAAACCGCCGCCATGATGAACCTGCTCGGAGCGCTGCGGAGCAAGACGCTTCCGGCAGACAATCCGTTTCGCCGGCCAGAGGTACGTGCTGCCGCGGAGGTCGCCGTTGCCGGTCGTTACGGAGATCTGATTCGCAGCGAAGACTTCTGGAACGCGGGATTCGTGCGGTCGCTCGCGCCCGATTATCGCCCAATGGCCGAAGAGATCCTCAATCGGTATCCGGACGTGTCACGCGAACAACTCACGGCAGCCGAAGCCGTACTGAAAGAGGCACGCCCGCGTCCGCCTGGCAGACGACCGCAACAAAGGAACGCCTCACCTGGCGGCATCGTCATTTCCACGGTCACGGCGGGTGCGCTCGCGCTCGCGCTTGCCCTCTGCGTGATTTCGTCGCTGCTCGTGCCCGGCGGCCTCGTCCAACGACACCTCGGGCTGGCCACGATTACGCGATCCGGGACAGAGATCACGCGAATGCGATCGCTGGCGCGGGTGCTCGTCGCGGGCATCCCTGGAATTGTGTGGCTGACGTATCTCGCACTCGCTCCGAAAGTGCAGGGATTCGTGCCGACGCCGACGAGCCCGATTACGGCGACGCTCACGACGGTGAGTATTCTGGCGCTCGGATTGGCGTGGACCGTCGCGCGTCGAACGCGCGGTCCGCACGACATCGTGGTGGGAACGTGGGTCGTGCCCCGATGACACTTACCACGATGCGGTGATCATCCGCTTGAGACGTGCGTGCACGCGCCTGACTTGTTGCGCCATGGCCCACAGCCCCGGCCGGGGGTCATCGACGCTGAAGTCCGACCAGCACTTTTCTCCGGTGAGACTCGTGAGCCATTGCGAAAGAGTGAGCTGGCCGACTCTTCTCAAATCGCGGAAGGTCTCCAGGTCGCTGTGGATGTTGACCCACTTCACGCCGGTGCGGTAGGCGGTAATCGGTTGGTCTGCGATGCCACGAAGATCGTTGTACTCGAGCAGCGGAAAGTTCATGCCGCAGCGCTCAGCCAAGGCGATTTGCTGCCAGTACCGTGTGTTGATCTCGATCAGCTTGAACCGACGGTCTCGCGCGTCGAATTTGTACTCAGCTGATCCAACGCCACGGTATCCCATTTTGCGGAGGAAATCTCTGCCGAGGTCGAGCAGGACAGGGTGCTCGACGGTTTCCACAACGCATCCGAATCCGAATCCATGTGGATGCTGCCGCAATTTGCGCAGCACGAAGGCGGCGCACACATCCCCTGAGACCGAGGTGTAGGCCGACACCTTGAAATGTTGCGTCGCATCACCGGGAACGATCTCTTGAACGACCAGCGCGACCCCGCGAGGAATCATCTTCAACAACGCCGCGCGCAGTTCGGCTTTCGTCTCAGTGACAACTCCTTTGATGCCGCCGCCGAACACGCGGCGCCACTCGGTGGCCCGACGCCCTTTCACGATTGCTGGAAGCGGTACAGTGCCCACGACGCGTTCGACATCTTCCAGGCCACACACCTTTTCGGTCACCGGGGTTGACACGCCGCAGTCGGCGGCGAGGCACGTTTGTCGATACTTGTCGGCAATGGACTCGAGCAGCCCGGCGGCAGACATGTTCAGGCGAACGTATCGAGCCAGAGTCTCCCGACGATGAGCCACCGGCAGCAGGAACTCGTCAGCGGTGATCATCAGGACCGGTTGTTCCTGCTCCCGCTGTGCGATCTCGACCAACGTCTCAGCAAACCTGTCGGGCTCGTCATCCGGATTCGGACAGATTGAGAACGTCGCAAAGCGGGATTTCGCTGCGTGACGCTGCAGGTGATCGAGGACATGCACGCCAATGCCGTGTCGACCGAGCGCTCGTGCGACACCCAGGCCTGTCTCGTAACCTCCAAGGACGATGACTTTGGGGTTTCTCACGAAACACACTCCGTGACTGCTGCCCTCCGGAGGAAGGACGTCTGACGTGCGTCGCGAGCAAATTCGTAGCCCAGGTGAAAACAGCATCGAGTGCGAATCGACGATCACGCGCAAGATCCTGCGCCAGAAGTCACCGCGCAACGCCGGACCGATCGTCAGCAGAAGATGGCTCTCTTGCACAACCCACGACAGGGCGTGGCCGAGGAAAAACGAGCGCGACATGGCGTGGCTGTCTCCGCGCCCTACTCCCGACCAACCAGCGGGCAAAGAATGGCGTGCGGTATTCTCATCGTCGGAAACCGCCATCGTGGCGGATCAGGCTCATCGATCGGCGGTAGTTGGATGGACCGGCGCGAGACCGAGCGGCTCCTCGAAGCCATTCATCAGGCGCGTGCGGCCGGCAGGCCGGCGGCGATGGCGACCATCGTGCGCGTCAAGGGCAGCGCATACCGGCGCGAGGGTACCCGCATGTTCGTTCGGCAAGACGGGACGTACGAGTGTGCGCTCTCGGGCGGCTGCCTGGAACCAGCAGTCGCTGAAGCCGCCATGCACGTCATCGAGACTGGCCAGCCCGCACTCGTCAGTTACGACCTGGCTGACGACTCACTCTGGGGACTCGGGATCGGCTGCATGGGCGCGGTCGACATCCGCATCGAGCGTCTCGAGGACGAAGCGGTCACGAACACGTGGTTGCAAATCCTCGAGAACGGAGAGGCGGCCGTGCTCGTGACGCCGCTCGCCGGCCCATCAGGACGGATGATTGTGAGAGAGTCCGGCGCGACTGTCGGTGCGTTGTCCGATCAGGCCATCGCACAGAAGGCGGCTGCGCGTGCCGGCCTTCGCCTTCGCGAGCCAAATCCAGAATCGGGCACCGAGTGGATCGATGCCGCGGAGTTGTTCTTCGAAGTGGCGGCGCCGCCGCCACATCTCGTGGTCTTCGGTGCCGGTCCAGATGCGGAGCCGCTCGTGCAGCTCGCGTGGTCACTCGGTGTCGCTGTCACCATCGTCGACCCACGCGAGGCGTTCCTCACTCCGGATCGTTTTCCTCATGCTACGCGCCTGTGCGCGCAACCCGGTGAATTCGCCGATCGCGTGAAGGTTGGTGCCGGCGATTTCGTCCTCGTCATGAACCACCACGTCGAGCGCGATCAGGAGAGCTTCCGTCTCAGCCTCGAATCGGATGCGTCCTATATCGGCGTGCTCGGACCTCGTGCGCGGTATGAGACGCTCCTGGCCCGTCTCGCGGCACAGGGATACATACCCGATCCCGAGAAGCTCTCGCGAGTGCACAGCCCGGTCGGGCTCTCGCTCGGCTCGGAGACGCCGCAGGAAGTGGCCGTGTCGATCCTGGGAGAGATCCTGGCGATCCGACGCCGCTTCGAGGGAGGATTCCTCACCGGGTCGCCGCGGAGCCTTCATCGCCCTGACGACACTCGCTGAGTGGCTCGCTCGTAGTCCTCCGGTGTGTCGATGTCCTGAAGAAGGTCCGATGGAAAGTGGAGCACGATTGTCTGATCGCCGTGGCGCTGCAGCACCGATCGTGCACCATGCGTCAGCTGAGCGAGCTCGGAGAAGTACGCGCGGCCGAACAGGTGAGGCGGCGCGGTGACCTCTCCAAAGCGGGCGCTCACGATTCCGGGCATCTGCTGACGGTACGTTTCGAGAACCAGGCGATACTCCCGCGCGGTGACAAACGGCTGATCGCCCAGAGCGAACATGGCGGCCTCGCTGTCTTTCAATTGCTCCACGGCCGCGCGAAACGAGCTGCCCATGCCGGTTCGATATCCGTCGTTGACGCTGTGACGAATCGGGAGACCAACGAGCGCCGCAACCACCTTTTCGTGTTCGTGTCCCACGACCACCAGCACGTCGTCAAAACCGGCCGCGCACACTTCCCGTACGGTCCGCCGGACGATCGGCTCGCCACCGAGCGGCAGCAAGAGCTTCTGCGAGCCCATCCGCGTCGAGGCTCCCGCCGCGAGGACGACCGCGCTCACCATCGAAAGGTCACCGTTCAGTCAGTGTACTGACAACTGTTCCTGATAGCGTGTAGTACACTTTCCTTCCTTTCGCTCGAACACGCTTGCGTCTGGCATCGGGGGTACTGCCTCGAAGTCATCACGCAAGACGCAGGAGGTTGGCACGTGATTCCTGCAGCCTTCGATTACCTCCGGGCCCACTCCGCAGACGAAGCGTTTGCGCACTTGCAAAAGCGCGGTGCCGATGCCCGCGTGCTGGCTGGCGGTCAGAGTCTCATCCCCGCAATGCGGTTCCGCCTCGCGCGTCCTGCAGTGCTCGTCGACATCAACGCGGCGGGCGATCTGAATCATCTCCGCGTGAACGACGGCGTACTGGAGATTGGCGCGATTGCCCGCGACAGCGACATCGAGCGGGCGCAGTGGATCACGGATCGACGCTGGAGCCTGATTCGCGACGTCTCGCGGGTGGTGGCGGACCCGGTCGTGCGACAGATGGCCACGGTGGTCGGCAGTCTCTGCCACAACGATCCAGCCGGCGACTGGACGACAACCGCGCTCGCCGCGCGGGCGATAGTCGTCGTACGCGGCAAGAGCGGTACGCGCACGGTGTCGATCGACGAGTTTCTTGTCGACAGCTTCACCACCGCGGTGAGTGAAGGCGAGATGGCGCTCGCCGTGCACTTCCCCGTCCCTGACGATCGCACCGCCGGGTCGTACCAGAAAATCGAGCGCAAGGTCGGCGACTTCGCGACCGCTGCGGCCGCCGTTCAGCTGTCGCTCAACGCCAACGGCACGGTGCGTGAGGCAGGGGTCGCGCTGTCGGCGGCCGGTCCGTGCGCGGTGCGAGTCGAAGAGGCCGAGCGGTTGCTGGTTGGACAAAAGCCGAGCGCCGATCTGATCCGCGCTGCTGGTGAAGCCGCATCGCGCCGCAGCTCGCCTCAGGCAGATCTCCGAGGCAGCGTCGAATACAAGAAGGATCTCGCTGGTGTGCTCGCCGCGCGGGGTTTGCGTCAAGCACTCTCGCGTCTGGGGGTGCAGGTATGAGAGTCAAAGTCACGGTGAACGGCGCGGCCTATGAGCGCGACGTCGAGCCGCGCACGCTGCTCGCGTACTTCCTTCGCGAACAGTGTGGACTGACCGGCACGCACGTCGGCTGCGACACGTCGAGCTGCGGCTGCTGTGTCGTGGTGATGGACGGCGAACGCGCCGTGAAATCGTGCACGATGTTCGCGGCGCAGGCCGACGGGCACCAGATTCTCACCGTCGAAGGGCTGGCCAACGGCGGCACGCTGCATCCGATGCAGCAGGCCTTCTGGGATCAACATGGCTTGCAATGCGGGTACTGCACGCCTGGCATGATGCTCACCGCAGTTGCGCTGTTGAAGCGTCATCCGAATCCGGACGAAGCCGAGATTCGCGAAGGCCTCTCGGGCAACCTGTGCCGGTGCACCGGCTATCAGAACATCGTGAAGGCCGTGCAGCAGGCGGCCGACGTCCTTCGCCAGCAACCGGCTGGCGCCGTCAAGTAAGCGGGCACGCAAGGAGCAGCCATGAGCACCGATTCAAAACCTGCTGGCCCCCTGGGCATGCCGATGAAGCGCAAAGAGGACCCGCGCTTCCTTCAGGGCAAAGGGCACTACATCGACGACATCTCGCTGCCGGGCATGCTGTACCAAGCGCTCGTGCGAAGTCCGTATCCACACGCCGAGATCAAATCAATCGACATCAGCGAAGCGATGAAGATCCCTGGCGTCACAGCCGTGATTACCGGGAAGGATCTCGAGGCCGCCGGTCTTGGATGGCTGCCGACGTTTCACGGTTTCGACAAGCAGATGGTGCTCGCGATCGGCAAGGTGCTGTTCCAGTATCAGGAAGTTGCGGCCGTGTTCGCCGAGACGCGGGAAGCCGCAGTCGATGGTGCCGAAGCGGTGCAGGTGGACTACGCGCCGCTCCCCGTTGTCGCCGATCCCTTCACCGCAAAGACGGACAAGGTGATCCTGCGGCCCGACCGCGAAGCGAAGACCAACCACATCTATCACTGGGAAGTCGGCGACCGGGATGCGACGACACGCGCGCTCGCCGCGAGCCCCAAGCGAATCAAGCAGCGGATCTGGTTCCAGCGCTGCCACCCGGCACCGCTCGAGCCGTGCGGGTGCGTCGCGCAGTTCGACGCGATGGGACGGTTGCAGTTCTACGTGACCTCGCAGGCACCGCACGTGTACCGCACTGCGTTGACGCTGGTTACCGGAATCCCCGAGGACAAGATCCACGTCGTCTCGCCGGACATCGGCGGCGGGTTCGGCAACAAGGTCCCGGTCTATCCCGGATACGTATGCGCCGTCGTCGGCGCGCTGAAACTGGGACGGCCCGTGAAGTGGATCGAGACGCGGACCGAGAACCTGACGAGCACCGGCTTCGCGCGCGACTACCACATGGATGTGGAGATCGGCGCCAGCGCCGAGGGTCGTGTCACCGCACTGCAGGTGTCGACCGCCGCCGATCACGGTGCCTTCGATGCCGCCGCCGATCCGTCGAAATACCCCGCGGGAATGTTCGGCGTCGTCAGCGGCAGCTACGACTTCCCTGCCGCGCACGCCGAAGTCGACGCGTACTTCACCAACAAGGCACCCGGCGGCATCGCGTATCGGTGCTCGTTCCGAGTCACCGAAGCGAGCTTCGCCATCGAGCGCGCGATGGACATCCTCGCCGACGAGCTCAGCATGGATGCGGTGGAGCTTCGACGCAAGAACTTCGTCAAGAAAGACCAGTTTCCGTACGCCTCGCGTCTGGGCTTCACCTACGACAGCGGCGACTATCACAAGACGCTCGACACCGCGCTCGAGAAGATCGGCTATCAGACCCTGCTCAAGGAGCAGGCCGGGAAGCGCGCCAAGGGCGAGCTGATGGGCATCGGGGTGTCGACCTTCACTGAAGTCGTCGGCGCCGGTCCCTCGAAACATTTCGACATCCTCGGTCTCAAGATGTTCGACAGCGCCGAGATCCGCATTCATCCGACCGGCTCCGGCTTCGTCCGTGCGGGGACGAAGTCTCAAGGCCAGGGGCACGAAACGACGTGGGCGCAAATCGTGGCCGAGGAGCTCGGGCTCGATCCGCAGAACATCATGGTCGAAGAGGGCGACACCGACACCGCGCCGTACGGCCTCGGTACGTACGCGAGTCGCAGCACGCCGGTCGCCGGTGCAGCCGTCGCGATGGCAGCGCGTCGCGTGCGCGAGAAAGCGAAAAAGATCGCGGCGCATCTGCTCGAAGCGGGCGAAGCAGACGTCGAGTGGAAAGACTACAAGTTTCAGGTCAAAGGCGTGCCGGCCAAGAGCGTCACCATGAAAGATGTCGCCTTCGCCGCGTATACGAACATGGCGCAGAACGAGCCCGGGCTCGAGGCGACCTACTACTACGATCCGCCGAACATGACCTTCCCGTACGGCACCTACATCGCCGTCGTGGACATCGATCGCGACACCGGAGAAGTGAAGGTCCGCAAGTTCCTTGCGGTGGACGACTGCGGCACGATCATCAACCCTCTCGTCGTCGAGGGACAGATCCACGGTGGGCTCACAGAAGGCTTCGCGATCGCCTTCATGCAGGAGATCCAGTACGACACCGACGGCAACAATCTGAATACGAATTTCACTGATTACCTGCTGCCGACGTCGCTCGAAACGCCGCACTGGGACACGGCAAAGACCACGACCCCGAGCCCGCACCATCCGATCGGAGCCAAGGGCGTCGGCGAAAGCCCCAACGTGGGCAGCCCGGCCGCCTTCGTCAACGCCGTGATCGATGCGCTCTCTCCATTGGGCATCCGCCACATCGACATGCCGGTAACACGCGACAAGGTGTGGCGGGCGATACGCGAGGCCGAAGCCCGGAAGCGGTCGTCATGAACCTGCAGTACAGCGGCGAGGAAAAGATCTCGGCGAACGCCGCGACCGTGTGGACATTCGTCCAAGACCCGGAAAAAGTGGGGCGCAGTTTTCCAGATGTCGTCGAGGTGACGGTGCTGGACGCGACGCACGTCGACGCCGTCGTCCAGGTGGCGGTCGGCCCGGTCCGTGGCAAGTTCAAGATGAAGGTCGAGCTCACGCCATCTCCCGCAAATCAACGCATCGACATGAAGGTGTCGGGCGGCGGCTTCGGAAGCGCCGTCGACATGACCGCCGGCGCCGACGTCATCGATGCAGGCGACGGCACGACGCTGTTGAAGTGGAGCGGTCAGGCAGTCGCGCGCGGGCCGGTTGCGGCTGTCGGTGGCCGCGTGCTCGACGCGCAGGCAAAGAAGCTGATCGAGCAGGCGTTCGCCAACATCCGCAACCAACTTTCGACCTGACACGATGGACCTCTTCGAGCAGATTGCAACACTGCGGCGCGAGGGCCAGTCGTTTGCGCTTGCCACCGTCGTATCGCGGCGTCCGCCGGTCTCAGCGCATCTGGGCGATCGCGCGATTGTCTTCGCCGATGGCCGCATGGAGGGGTTCGTTGGTGGCGCCTGCTCGCGGGAGATCGTCAGACGGCAGGCACTTGACGCGCTCTCGACCCGGTGCAGCCGGCTGGTGACGATTCGACCTGACGCAGCCGAGGCTTCACACTCGTCCGCGGAGCACGTCGTCGTCCCGATGACGTGTGTATCGGAAGGGGCGATCGACGTCTTCGTCGAGCCGTTCGTTCCGGCGCGCCGATTGATCGTCGTCGGCGCTACTCCGGTGGCCGAGTCGCTGGCGCGCCTCGCGCGCGACATGAACTACGACGTGGTGCGCGTGGTCGAGGGGCACGAGCGGCGCGATGTGGAACAGGCAGCCGACACGGTGGGCATCACCATCCTCGCGCTCGACGCGATGGAATCGGTTCTGCCGGAACAAGGTGGCGACATCGCCGCCATCGTTGCGTCGCAAGGACACTACGACGAAGAGGCGCTCGAAACGATCCTGCGGCGTCACGTGCCGTATGTCGGGCTGGTGGCATCGCGCAAGCGGGGGGCGACGGTGCGCGGCCTCCTCGAAGAACGCGGCGTACCCAACGTCGCGGCGATCCAGAATCCCGCTGGCCTCGATCTGGGCGCGAGAACCGCGCCCGAAGTCGCCCTGTCGATTCTTGCCGAGATCGTCAAGATACGTCCGACGGGCGCGCCCATCGAGCAGCCCACGAACGCGCCGCCTGGGCCCGAGGCTGCGCTCTCGTCACCAGCGAGCGCAGTTGATCCGGTGTGCGGGATGGAGGTCGACATCGCAACCGCGCGGCACACGGCGCAAGTCGAGGGCAGCGTCTACTACTTCTGCTGCGCGAAGTGCCGCACGCAATTCATCAGCGATCCGCAGCGGTTCCTGACGCGGGCCACATGATCGACGCCGCGACCATCCAGACACGATTCCGCGAGCGTGGGTTCATCGTCGACGAGTCGTTCGCAACCGCGTTGCAGATCATGCTCGCGCTCGAGAAGCCACTGCTCGTCGAAGGGCCCGCGGGCGTCGGCAAGACCGAGAGCGCCAAGGTCCTTGCCGATGCACTGGACACTCGGCTGATTCGCCTGCAGTGCTACGAAGGACTCGATGCGATGGCGGCGCTCTACGAATGGAACTACCCGCGGCAGATGCTGTACGCCAGGCTGAGCGAGACCGATCGTTCCAGCACAGAAGAACGCGAAGCGCACCTCTTCAGCGAGGCGTTTCTGCTGAGGCGTCCGCTGCTCGAGGCGATCACGCAGGACCGGTCTCCGGTTCTGTTGATCGACGAGGTGGATCGCGCCGACGAGGCATTCGAAGCGTTTCTGCTGGAGGTCCTGGCTGAGTGGCAGGTCACGATCCCCGAGCTCGGCACGCTCCGGGCGCGCCACAAGCCCCACGTAATCGTGACGAGCAACAGAACGCGCGAGCTGTCAGACGCCCTGCGGCGACGTTGCCTGTATCTCTGGCTGGCCTATCCGACAGTCGCGCAGGAAATCGAGATTCTGCGAGCGAGAGTGCCAGGATTGTCCGATCGCCTCGCGCACCAGATCGCGAGCATGATGCAGGTGCTTCGCGGCCTGGCGCTGCAGAAATCGCCAGGCGTCGCCGAGAGCCTCGATTGGGCGATGGCGCTCATGAGCCTCCATCGCGATCACCTCGACGCCGGGGCGCTCGAGCAGACGCTCGGGTGCGTGCTGAAAGTGCACGAGGATCGCGGAATCATCGATGCGCACCGCGCCGATCTCGATCGGGTTCTCAGCGACGCGCCCGCACCGAGCCAGCCTGGTGGCTACAGCCTCGACACCGACTTCGGGATCGGATCGGTGTCGACGCGGCGTCGTTAGCGTCTGACGATGTACCCGTTTGCGAGCCTTCCCGACAATCTGATCGCGTTCTGCGACGTCCTTCGACGCGAACATGGATTCCGGATAGGCGCTGGCGAAAGTCACGATGCCGCGCGAGCGCTCGAGGTCGTGCCCCTCGCAAGCGAGACCGCAGTTCGCAACGCCCTTCGCCCGATCCTCAGTCGCACACGAGACGAGACGACGGTTTTCGATCGCGTGTTCACGGAGTTCTTCTTTCCGGGGCTCAAAGGTCAAGAGCAGAACGGAGTTCCACCCGTACGGCGGGATCTCGAGTCGAAGGCGGCCGATGGCGAACAACCGCCGGAATCGAAACGGTCTGGGGCCGCCGGCGCCGATGAAGAGGCGGGACTTGAGGCTCAGGGTGAGGTGTCTCCATCGCGGATCACTGCAGCACCCGGGACCACCGCGGCGCGACTCGCGCGCGTCAGCTACAGTCCGCTCCAGGCAGATGCGGACGCCGGACCAGAGCTGACACCTGTGGATGCCGCATGGCGAGACGCCGCGCGCGCGCTCGTGCATCGTCTGCACCTCGGGCTGTCGCGACGATGGCGGCCGGCGATGCGCGGACGACGATTCGATTTACGCCGCACGCTGAGGGCCAGTCTGCAAACCGGTGGTGAGCCGCTCGTCGCACGCTGGCGGAGTCGCCCGAGACGCACGCCGCGGCTCGCGCTGTTGATCGATGGCAGCCGCTCGATGGAGATGTACTCCGCGGCGGGACTCCAGATCGCTGTTGCGATTGCGAGCGTCACGCTGCGCGTCGACGTGTTCACCTTCTCGACGTCCCTTCGGCGCGTGACTGACGATGTGCGCCGGGCCGCGGCGGGAGCACGACTTCGTCTCGCGCAGATGCACTACTCCTGGGGCGGCGGCACGAACATCGGCGCAAGCCTGCACGAATTTCTTCACCGCGTTGGCCAGCGCGGAGCGACTCGAGACACCGTCATCGTTGTGGTGAGCGACGGGGTCGACGTCGGTGACCCGGCGCTGCTGCGAGATGCCATGCAGACGATCGCTCGGCGCTCGGCGGCCGTCGTCTGGCTGAATCCTCTACTCGAAACACCAGGGTACGAGCCGACTGTCGCGGGCATGCGCGCGGCGCTGCCGTACGTCACGACATTTGCGAGCGTGCAGGATCACGCGGATCTCGCGCGCCTGTCGCGCACGATCCGCGTGCGGGGGTGAACCATGGGCACACCGCCAACGTGGCGCGCGTCAGAAGCTGTTCATTCGCTGCAGGACGAGATCCTGACGAAGACTCCGCGTTCCCAGTACAGTAGCGGGATGCGATTGCTGAACGGATTGGCCGACGCGCTGCCCGCCGGCAGCGCCCGCCGGCCGGTGCTGATGCTGGCGCTGGGCGCGTTTGCACTGGGCACCGATGCCTTCGTCATCAGCGGCGTCCTTCCCAGGATCGCAAGCGATCTCGGTGTTACGTTGTCGAGGGCGGGTCTCCTCATCACGGTGTTCTCCGGCGTCTACGCCCTCGCAGCACCGCTCATGGCGGTTGCGACAGGCACCGCATCGAGGCGGAAGATCCTGATGGTGTCGCTCGCGTGCTTCACGGCGGCCAACGTACTTGCGGCCATCGCCCCATCCTTCGGAATGATGATCGTTGCGAGGGCCGCCGCTGCGCTCGTCGCAGGGCTCTACATGCCGGCCGCATCGGCAACCGCCGCCACTGTTGCACCTGCATCCGAACGTGGACGTGCGCTTGCCGCCGTGTTGTCAGGCTTGACCGTAGCCACCGCGCTCGGCGTTCCGCTCGGGACCCTCATCGGGCAGGGCTTGGACTGGCGGTACACGTTCTTGTTCGTCGCCGCGCTCAGCACAATCGCGTGGGGCGCACTGGCGCGAGCGCTTCCACCCGTGCCCCCGGCCGCGATCGTCTCGATCGGCGACCGCCTGGCCGCGGTCACGATTCCTGGCGTGCCGGGCGCGCTCACGGTGACCGGAGTCGCAGTGATGGGCGTCTTCAGCGTCTACACCTACCTGGCGTGGTTCGCGAGCGAGACCGCGCAACTCGAAGGCGTCAGCATCACCGTCATCTACTTCGTCTTCGGCGTGTGCGCGGTAGCGTCGAACCTGCTCTCCGGATGGCTCATCGATCGCCATCCGCCGCGGCGAATCGTAACCTTCTCCCTGAGTGGGATGGTGATCGTCTTTGGCGCTTTGTGGCTGTTCAGTCGCGCGACCCTGCCTCGTCCGACAGCCGTTGTGCTTCTCACCGCGCTCGTTGCGTGCTGGGCCGTGGTCGGTTGGATGTTTGCGCCGGCGCAGCAGAAGCGTCTGCTTCACATGGCCGGCCCGCTGGGCACCATCGTCCTCTCGCTCAACTCGTCGGCCATTTATCTCGGCCAGGCGGCTGCCGGAATCCTCGGCGGCGCGCTCCTGAACCGCGGGCCGCGCATGCTGACGCTCGTCGCTGCCGGCTGTGAAGTGGCTGCGATGGTGATCTTCGCTATCACGATCGCCGGTCAGGATGCCGCCCCCGGCGTGCCCGACTCGCCCGTCGAGTCTGCGCCGCACTGGGGCGACTGATCGTCGACCACCTGCGCCATCGCGTCGCGGGGCTCACGTCTTTACGCGAGCGAATGGTGAATCCTCTTGCTCGTGTCCAAAGGCGCGCGCTCATTCGCCGCTGCGTGGCGTCTTCGGCGCTGGCGGAAGTTGACGCAGGTGGGCCTGGATGCGCTCGAACTCGCTGGTATTGCGAACGGGGCTCGCGACTGGAAGGACCTTCGCTTCCTGCGCGATGTATGCGTAACGGTTGCCGGGATCCGGGTGACTGCTGAGCCACTCCGGACCGCCAGGGCCACCCTGCTCCTGGATTGTCCTGAACATGTTTGCCATGTCGCGCGGATCGTACCCGGCCATAGCCATCACGTGCGAGCCTTGGATGTCGGCCTGCCTCTCGAACTCGCGGCTGAACCTCATGAAAGCGACGCTGATTCCGAACTGTGATCCCTGCGTGATCAGGCCACCGATCTGCCCGCCGACGATCGCCCCGAGAATCCCGCCGGCCAGCTCACCAACTTGATACGGCGTGGCCCTGCTCGCCTGCGCCGTGCCGTGCCGCAGGATCACGTGGCTCAGCTCGTGCGCCATGACGCCGGCGATCTCGCCCTCGGTCGCCGCCGCCCCGAGCATGCCGCGGTTGAGGAACATCGGTCCGCCTGGCAAGGCGAACGCGTTGATCTCGCTCGCGTTCACGACTTCGAACGTGTACGAAAACTCGGGATGTTGGAACTCTGGCGGTATCGCAGCAATCAGGCGACGGCCCACCGACTCGATGTATGAATGGAGGACCTCATCGTTGAGGACGGGAAGCTCCTTTCGCACCTGAGCGGCGGCCTCTTTCCCAATCTGGACGTCCTGAGCTGGCGTGTAATGGTTGTCGGGAGCGATCACCCTCGTAGGCCCGCCAGGCACGTTCTGCAGCAATGCCGTACGCGGCGCGCAAGACTGGACGAGCACGACGATGAGCGCGAGTGGAAGCAAGCGAGTCATGTCGCGTACTCCTTTCATCATCGCGATCACGGATGCGGATCAGCGACCGAGCTCCGCGCGCGACCGCAGCAGTTGCAGGATCTGGGCGCGGCTGACCATGCCTTCGAGGCGGCCGTGGTCGACGACCGGAAGCTGATTGATATCCTCCTGCGTCATTGTGGTGAGCACGTCGTCAACCGGCGTACCGCGCGTCACCGTTCGGAGGCCGTCGAGCGGTCGCATGATCTCGCCGGCAGTCACCTTCACCCATCGGTCTCGGTCGATGTGGCGGATCTCGTTCGGCGTTACCAGCCCCGCCACGTGGTGATCGCGCTGAACGATCACGCATCGGCGGCCGGTGCGCAGCATCACGTCGTCGACCAGCTGTTGCAACGGCGTCACTGCGTCAACGGTCACGCAGTCGTTGGCCATGATGTCGGCGACCTTCACTCCGCGCAGCGCCTCTCCCATCGTGACCTGCGCATGCGACGCCTGCGCTGCCATCAGCAGGAACCAGCCGATGAATGCGATCCAGAGCCCGCCAAAGCCGGCTCCCGCAAAGAACCGAAGCACACCGATGGCAATGAACCCTGCAGCCACGACTTCGCCAACGCGCGCCGCGTGGCGAAGCGCCTTCTGCCCGTCCTTGTAGATCCCCCAGAGGATCGCTCTCAGGATGCGGCCTCCATCGAGCGGATACCCGGGCACGAGGTTGAACACCGCGAGCACGAGATTGATCGATCCCAGCCAGCCGAGAACGTTGGCCGTCGCGCTGCCGGCGCCGCCCTCCGGCGACCAGCCCATGCCGCGCGCAACGACCAGCGCCCCGAAGCCGATGAGCGCGCTGACGATTGGACCGACAATCGCAATGAGGAACTCGCTCTTCGCGTTGTTGCCCTCTCTCTCGATGGTCGCAACCCCACCAAGCGCGAACAGGGTGATCGATCTCACCGGGATACCAGCGGATCGAGCAACCAGCGCATGGGAGAGTTCGTGCGCGAGCAGCGTGACGAAGAACAGCACGGCCGTAACCAGTGCAACGATCCACACACGCTGGGCTGTCCATTCTGGCCGTGCAGTCTGAAACTGCGCTGCCAGCGAAAAGGCGATCAACAGGGCAATCAGGAACCAGCTGTAATGCAGCCCGATCGGAATGCCCGCAATGCGGCCGAGCGAGAGACTCGCCGGCCACAGACGACTTGACGTTCGCTCGGCGGTCATAGAACGTCAGCGTGCGAGAAGCCTGCCAGAATTCCGCGGCACAGGCGGCTTGTTCCGGCGCCGCGGCCAGCGCGAGCGTTCGGACGTCGCGCTCGAGTCAGCGTGTAGTGTCGGGCCGTATCGTGTCGATGGTGTCGCAACGGTCCAGGCGAGGGGGAAACCGATGGACCTCTTCAGGGCTGTTCCATGACCCAGTACTTCCCCCGCGGCTTATGCAGACTCTCGTTGAGACAGATCCTCCGATCCTCCGATCCTCCGATCCTCCGTTTCTCCGTTTCTCCTGTTAATCCGTTTCCTCCGTCCCCTCCGTTTCTGAAGCGTCTCGAGATAGTTCACGAGATTCTCGATACGCACACGCACGCGCGCATCGGGTTCGAACACGCGGAACAGGGAGCCCCAGATTGGCATCTCGGTCGGCCCGTGCGCGGCGACGGTTCGGCCCACGCCTGACAGATCGGCCCTTACGCGATCGCGTGGAAACACGTCGTGGTTGCGACGCGCCAACATCGTCAGATCGGCGGGCTTGCGCCTGAGCGCGCCGGCTAGCGGTCCGTCTCCGTGTCCGCCGGCGCCGTGGCAGCTCGCGCAGTACGCGTCGAACGAGTCCTTTCCATTCAGCGATTCGTAGGCCAACGACGGGACGATCTCCGCTCGCTGGGCTTCCACGAGTGTGGGCGTGATCAGCATCAACAACGCGGCGGTAACTGAGTACGTGCGTCGGATCATGGTAGTCACCATCGACGATACGGACGTCACGTCGAATCCAACCTGCGAACGTCGGGCTCTGCTCGGTCCAGGGGCAACCTCCATGCCGGGGCAGAGCCGTCGACTTCCTCAGCAATCGACGGCGACGCACCACTGCGTGACCGCTGCAAGTCCACGAAATTCCCCTCGCCCCGGATTAATTCGCAGGCCCGAACCTGCGCCCCATTGATCTCACCCGTGTGTACCTTCACGAAGCGAGCCGTCATTTGGCATGCCACGTGCTCAGATTCAGAGCGGCGCTCGCAACCGCGCCCACAAACAGGAGGCCGATCATGGCTCCGCACGTCACACGGATTCTCGTCCCGACCGATTTCAGTGAAACCGCGGATGCAGCGCTCGCGTACGCGAAGACACTGGCCACGAAGCTGGGGGCATCGCTGCATCTGTTGCACGTCTTCCAGGACCCCGGCGCCGCAATACCGTTTGTCCCTGAGACCTATGCCCCACCGCCCCCGGACCTGCGCGAGCGCGCATTGGCCGAGGCGTGGGACCAGCTGCACGATCGTCTCGACTCGCACGAGCACACGCGCTTCGCCGGGACGAGGGCCGTTGTCGAGGGCCTCGCGGCGCTCGAGATCGTCAGATACGCCGACGCTCACGCCATCGATCTGATCGTGATGGGCACGCACGGCCGTCGCGGCGTCGCGCATCTGTTGCTCGGCAGCGTCGCGGAGCACGTCGTCCGAACCGCCGGATGTCCCGTGCTGACCGTCCGCGGTGGGGCCAAGCGAGAGGAGGCAGGCACTGCAGTTCGGAGCGCGGCCAGGGTCGCCTAGTCGACGCTCTCGAGTGCCTTCTTGCGAAGAGGAGCGGAACGATCTAGCGTCGAGGGATGACATCGACGACACGAGAACAGCCGCGTCGGCTGGGCTCGGCGGGTCCTACCGTCTTTCCGTTGGCTCTTGGGTGCATGGGGATGTCCGGCATGTACGGGCCCGCTGATGAAGGCGAGAGCATCGCCACCATTCACGCGGCGCTCGACGCGGGCATCAACTTGCTCGACACCGGCGACTACTACGGCGCCGGACACAACGAGCTGCTGATTGGCCGGGCCTTGCGCGATCGGCGCGACAAGGCGCTCGTCTCGGTGAAGTTTGGCGCGCTCCGGGGCCGCGACGGAAGCTGGATCGGCATCGACACGAGGCCGGCCGCGACGAAGAACTTTCTCGCCTACACGCTCACGCGACTTGGACTCGATCACGTGGACATCTACCGTCCGGGACGCCTCGATCCGAATGTCCCGATCGAGGAGACCATCGGCGGCATCGCCGACCTCGTGAAGGCGGGCTACGTTCGGGCGATCGGGTTGTCAGAAGTGGGAGCCGACACTATACAGCGGGCGACTTCGGTTCATCCGATCAGTGATCTGCAAATCGAGTACTCGCTGATCAGCCGCCGCCCCGAGACCACGATCTTCCCAGTGCTGGCGGAACTCAAGATTGGCGTCACGGCCTACGGAGTGCTGTCGCGGGGGCTGCTCAGTGGGTCCAAGCCGACGTCGCAGTCCGATCTTCGTGCATATCTGCCACGCTTCGCGGGTGAGAACCGCGTGCGCAACGAGCGATTGATCGAGGCCCTGCAGATCGTGGCCGAAGAGAAGAACGTGACCGCCTCGCAACTCGCGATCGCCTGGGTACTGGCGAAGGGCACGTCGATGGTGCCTCTGATCGGTGCGCGTACGCGCACGCAGCTCGCAGAGTCGCTCGGTGCCTTGACAGTGACGCTGACGCCGGCCGACATCACGCGGATCGAGGCGGCTGTTCCCGCCGCGGCTGTCGCCGGAACACGGTACGACGAACACCAGATGCGGATACTCGACAGCGAACGCTCCTGACACGTCGGGTACGCCAATCGCTCCTCCAATGAGCGGCCCATTGAAGTACAACGCGACCGTGATCGGTCGCGACGATCTGACCGATACGCTGGCGACGTTTCTGATCGAGCCCGACCAGCCGCCAGGCAATCGTCCGTGGTTCACCGCGGGCCAGTACTGTGTGCTCGGCCTCAACAACAGGAAGACGCCGTCGCTCGGCTCGGTGCGGCGTGCCATGTCGATCGCGTCGGCACCAGAGGTCGACGGTCCGCTCGAGTTCTACATTCGATACGTCGTCAAGCCGACGTCACAGAACCCTCTGACGCACCTGCTGTGGGAGATCCAGACGGCCGATCGAATCTTCATCGGTTCAAAGGCAGCCGGCACGTTCACGATCGACGACACGGTCGGCGTTCACGACACGCGCCTTCGTGTGATGGTTGCGGGCGGCACTGGGGTGGCGCCATTCGTCAGCATGATCCGGAGCGAGGTCTGTCGAAATCCGCTCGTCGATCTGTCGAAGTGGGTTTTGCTGCACGGCGCGTCGTATCCAACCGAGCTGGGGTATCGGCAGGAACTGCTCCCCCTTTCGACGGCACACGGCTTCAACTATTTCGGGACGGTGAGCCGCCCGAGCGAGGCCCGCGACTGGACCGGCGACGTGGGGCGTGTGGAATCGTTCTTCGACCCGGACCGACTACCGGAGCTCGAGCGGCGCGTGGGTCTGACCGCCGGCGGGTTCACGTCGGATAGCGCCGTCGTATTCGTGTGCGGGCTGACAGCGACGATCCAGGGTGTGCTCGTCCGGCTGATCGATCGCGGGTTCATCCCGCACGCCAAGGTGATCCGCGATGCGCTTGGTGTTCCGCCTGACGCGAGTGCGAGCCTGTTCTACGAGCTGTACGATCCGACGCCCGTCATCGATATCGATAATCCTGTCGTCGTCGAACCGCTGCGCGCGCGCATGCAGGCGGTGCTGGCCAGACGATAGAGCGCGTCGAGCGCGCGCTTACCAGAGGAAGGTCAACGGCGTCATGCTCGCGCGCGCCGCTGGCGCACGGTGCGCTTGCCGGTCTCTGCGCCGCCCCATTGCGACAGGAAATGCGTGATGAAGGTGTGTTCCTGACTCGGCTCGACAGCCAATGGCGCCAATGCAAGCGCAACTGCCAACGCAGTGTGATACCCGAACGATCGCGACGCTGTGGCACGCGTGTAGGCGGGGTGCGCATCGTTGATCCAGATCGTGCTGTCAACGAGCCGGCCGAGCTCCGGATCTTCTGGACGCGATTCGAATTGCACGAGGAGTCCGTAGCGCGCCGGTCGGCGACGGCCTGCGACGCTCTCCAGTCCCGCCGCCGAGCGGATATCAGCGTACGTGTGATGCTGACTCTCGTCCGGCTCGAAAGGCTGGTGTCCTGGTGCCGGTTCTGTCCCTTCCGGTCGCGGCTCGTTCGGTGTCGCCCGCGGCGTCCGCGGTGTTGCCACGCCCGGTTCCTCCGGTGGATTCGCTGCCACACCCGTCGACACCTCGGGACCTGCCTCTGTGGCCTCATGACTCACTGGAACGCTCGCGAACAGAGGGGCCTGTACCCGCTCACCGCCGCGCCCCGGCATCGGCAGCCGCTTCTGCCCTCCTACCCGGCGATCGACCAGAGACCGCAGGAGCGGAAAATCATCCGCGAGATCTTCCAGAACGCGTTCGAGATCCCGTTCCAGTCGAGCCATCCGAGGCCGTGCCTCGCCGTCGCGCCGATCGCCCCACTCCACGAGTTGACGCGATACGACCTCCTGAATCGCCTTCCGATATGCGAGGTACGAGGCGCCGCGCGAGCCGGCCCGGATGAAATCGTTCTTGCTCAACGTAAGGCATGCGGCCAGATCGGACGCTTCGATCAATCCGGTGATGTGTGCGGTCCCTGCCGGCGCGAGGCCCAGCCAATCCCAGCCGCGTTTGATCACCTTCCCGAATGTACTAATCGCGATACCCTCGCGCTCGGCTGTGGCGAATCGGTTTCGTTCGATATAGCCGACTGCCGAGGGCGTCCGTCGTCGGCCGAGGCGAATAGCAATCGGCACGCGTTCGGATCCCGCATCGCTTGGCGCGGCCAGCTCGCGTCCATCGACCTCGAACTTCACGCCGTTCGGGTAATGCCGGCGCAGCACGATCGCAAATGCCGGTTCCAGCAGGGGCTGGAAATGCCGTCGGATGGTCTCCTCCACATAGCCGGGATCAAGCAATGGCGACAGCTGATTGGTCAGTACCAGTTGTACGGCTGTGCCGCGGGTCGCCGTCAGGCCAGGTGCTGCGGTCCACTTCCACGGTGCGCGATGGCGCGACGCAAGATGCCAGCGGGTTGCCACATGCGTGGTGCCGCGTCTCGTCTCCGTGATGACCTCCCGTGAGACGAGCAGTCCGAGCTTGATGCCGACGCCCGCGAACCCGATACCCTCACCGCGCTGCTTCGTGCTTGACGCAATATCGTGGTATCGCGCAAGTTCCCGCCGCTGCATGCCGCGCCCATCGTCGACGATGGTCAGCGTTGCCTCAGCAGAGCTGGTCAGCAGGCGAACACGGGTTGCCCCCGAGTCAAGCGCATTGGCGATGACTTCCGTGAGGATTGTCTCCTCGAGCGAACCGGTGTACGCGTCCCGAAGGTCTTCGAGGAGATGATGAAGGTCGACGCGAGTTTCACCCACTGGAACGCTACGGTTTCTTGGTTGGCTCGGGAGCGACTGGCAACTTTTCGTAGATATCTCGAATACGCGGTCGTACCCCTTCCGTTGAAACGCCCGCCGCCGCCATGAGGCTCTGTATGGCGTCGATCGTCGGGCGCGAAGGCTGCGGTCGTCCCGCTTTGTAACCCTCGGCGATATACAGCGGTGTTCGTCCTTCAGTGTCGGCCCGTTTCCAGATGTTGATGTCGGCACCGCGGTCCGCGAGCAGCCGCACGATCGTCGGAAAGTTGCCGTACGCCGCGCCGTGCATGGCGGTGTCGCCCTTGTTGTCCACGGCGTTGATGTCCGCGCCGAGATCGAGCAGCACCTTCACGGCTTCCAGCGCTTCGTCCTCGGTGCCCGCCTCTTCCAACGGGTCCGACGTACCGAGGCCGGCGGCGGCCATGAGCGGCGTGCTCTTGTCGGCATTCGGCAGCAACGGGTCCGCGCCCGCTTTCAGGAGCTCGCGCATCAACGGGACATCCGCCCGGTCGGCAGCCATCAGAAAGGGCGTCGCGCCCTCTGTACCGAGCAACGTTGCCGAAGCCGGCGGCCGCGGGACCTTGTTCAGACGCGCATTCACGTTGGCGCCGTGAGCCACGAGGGCGCGAACGAATTCAAGGCTCGTGAGTCGTCCCGAGCCGATCGGTGCCGGATCACCCGCGTCACTGGCATCCGGCTTCCGCACCCAGCTGATCGCGTGAAGCGGAGTGAATCCTGACCGCTGATCGTTGGGATCGGCTCCAGCCTCGACCAACGCAATCGCCAACTCGAAGTGGCCGTTCTCCACCGCCATCATTAACGGACTGCTGCCGTTCCTGACCGGCTGGTACCTCGCGCTGCCTGTCGGCGCCGGTTGATCTTTCCTTGGCTTCAACGTCTCGTTCACATTCACGCCTGCCGAGAGGAGCACACGCACCACGTCGATGTGACCCTCGCGCACCGCGAAGAACAGCGGCGTGAATCCGGACGTCAGCGTGTCGTTGATACCGGAGCCCGCTTCGATGAGGGCTCGGACGACCGTCGCGTGTCCTTCGGCGGCGGCAAACATGAGCGCGGTCTGATCGCGCCGCTCTTTCGCGTTCGGATTGGCGCCGTGGGCAAGCAACGCCTTGACGGCCTCGAGGGTTCCCACTTTGGCCGCCGTCATGAGAACGGTCTCGCCACCCGGAAGTGAGGCGTTCGCGTTCGCGCCAGCGTCGAGCAGCAGCCTGACCAGGGCTGCGTTGCCATTCGTGCAGGCGAGAGACAGCGGAGGCACGCCATAACGATTCGTCACGTTGACATTGGCGTGCGATCGCACCAGCAATCCCGCCGTCTCGGCGTCGTCGTTGTAGACCGCCCAGTGCAGCGCTGTCATTCCATCGACCTGCGCGGCATTGACGTCGACGCCTGCGGCGAGAAGCTTGCCGATGAGCGCGCGGTCGCGTTGCTCGGC
>DATFRP010000254.1:0-2292 GCA_035263125.1 Vicinamibacterales bacterium | reverse complement strand
TCGAGGTCGTCAGCCAGCGCGGCTCGTCGCGCTACGAGAGACCGGCCTGATGTGAGCGAACATGCTGCGGGCGTTCCAGGTTGGGAAGGCTCTTGCCAGCGACGGAGAGCCGTCGAGTTGGATGCGGCCCGCGCCGATGACATCGCCCCAGGAGAGCTGGCCGGCGTGCCATTTGACGAAGGCTTCGGCTTCCGCGGTGATGTAGAGGTCCTCGTCGAGACCAGGGTACGTCTTGCAGATCTCGGTCTCTCCACGCTCGATGAGCAACCAGTAACGTTCACGGCGCGGGCGGCCCGTCCCACCTTCGCGCAACGCGCTCCGGGGGGCAAGGAAGTCGAAGCGAATGACGACGCGTCGATCCGGGAGCCGGTCGCGGCGGAGCGCGTTGCACATCGACCACAGGGCCACAAAGGGGTCGAGGTTCTCGGGTGCGATTTCGAGCCAACGCGCACCCCACTCGCCGAGCGACTGGCAAACCTTGAAGAGTTCGCGGCCTGAGGACGTGAGCTCGTAGTGGTGCCCGCGTCCGTCGGGCTTGGGTGCTGAGACGACAACGCCGAGTCGTTCGAGCTGCCTGAGCCGCTGTGAGAGCAGAGTACGGGAGAGTCCGGGCGCGCCCTCCAGGATCTCGCTGAAGCCTCCGCAGCCAACGTACAGGTTGCGGATGATCAACGGCGTCCAGCGCTCCGCGAAAATCTCGGCGCCACGGGCGATGGGGCAGTACTGGCCGTAGGTCCTCATACCGCCAGTGTTGCGCGCCTGCGTCTGGTTGTGAAGTCCAGATTCTTTACTTTACCGTCGTCATCGGCAGTGGTCCGATGTGGCCATCGAGCGAGGAGGACCCGATGACGACACCGACAACTGCGCCAGCCGTCGAGACGATCGACGGGTTCCGAGGCCGTCTCATCAACGGCGACCACGCCGACTACGACATCGCCCGCGCAGTGTGGAACGGTGCCATCGACCGGCGTCCGCGCCTGATCGCACGATGCATCGGGGTAGCCGACGTCGTCGCGGCGGTGCGTTTCGCCCGCGACCACGATTTGGAGATCGCGATACGAGGCGGAGGCCACAACGTCGCGGGCACCGCCGTGTGCGACGACGGGATCGTCATCGACCTCTCGGCGATGCGGGCCGTGCGGGTCGATCACGCCGGCCGCCGCGCTTGGGTGCAGGGTGGTGCGCTGTGGGGCGACGTCGACCGCGAGACGCAGGCGCACGGTCTGGCCACCACCGGTGGAATCGTGAGCCACACCGGAGTTGCGGGGCTCACCCTCGGCGGCGGCGTCGGTTGGCTGATGCGCAAGCATGGCCTCACGGTCGACAATCTTCTCGCCGCCGACATCGTGACGGCCGACGGCGAGCGGCTGCGGGCGTCCGAGGACGAGCACCCCGATTTGTTCTGGGCCTTGCGCGGCGGCGGCGGCAACTTCGGCGTCGTCACCTCATTTGAGTTCCGCCTCAACACCGTCGGCCCCACCGTCCTGGCCGGGCCCATCCTCTGGGACGCGGCCGACGCGGGGGAGGTCCTCCGGTTCTATCGCGACTTCATTCGTGACGCCCCCGACGATCTCGGCACCGTCGTGAGGTTCGGCGCCGCGCCACCGGTGTCGGACATCCCCGAGGATCTGCATTGGCGTCCTGTGGTGATGATCGGTACCTGCTACGCCGGGCCGTGCAGGGATGGTGAGCAGGTGCTTCGCCCGCTCCGCGCATTCCGCACGCCTCTTCTCGACATCGTCGGGCCCACGCGGTACGTCGAATTCCAGAGCGCGCTCGACTCGACCGTCGTCCACGGTTGGAACTACTACTGGAAGTCCACCCATCTCCCCGAACTCCGCGACGACCTCATCGACGTGATCGCCGAGCACGCGTTCTCCTGCTCGTCGCCGCGGTCGTACGTGGCGATGTTCCATCTGAAGGGGGCGGTGAGCCGAGTGACCGAGGGCGCGACAGCGTTCGGCAACCGCGAGGCGTCGCACGCGATCACCCTTGATGCCGTGTGGCGGCCCGGCGAAGACTTCGGCGACCGGGACACGGCTTGGTCGAAGGGATTCTTCGCTGCCCTCGGCCGCTTTCGTCAGGGCGTCTACGTCAACTTTCTCAACCACGATGAAGACCCCGACCGGGTCCGCGAGGCGTACGGCTCGGTCTACGACCGGCTGGTGGACGTAAAGACCACGTACGACCCCGGCAACGTCTTCCACCACAACCAGAACATCCGCAGGGATTGAATGACTGTGTGGGTGGTTCCGACGGCGCGTGGCGATATTTTGAGATGTGTGATCGGTG
>DATFRP010000253.1:0-5569 GCA_035263125.1 Vicinamibacterales bacterium | reverse complement strand
CGGAGGGCATTGATGGAGGTTGCTCCAATACGGTTCGTGCCGCGCGGGTGGGGTGAGACCTACCGGCGCGATCAGTGGTGGATTGAGCCGATGGTGGTGTTCGTCGTGCTCAGCACGTTTCTCATCTACGGAACGTGGGCGGCATTTCAGAACGCCTATTACACCTATGGCCCCTATCTATCGCCGTTCTACTCTCCGGAGATCTGGGGCGATTCGCCGCATGCGTGGTTGGGTCCCAAGCCGGCGTGGTGGCCGGCGCTGCTTCCGTTCTCGCCCGCGCTGATCATTCTGCCGTTTCCCGGTCTCTTCCGATTCACGTGCTACTACTACCGCGGAGCGTACTACAAAGCGTTCTGGGCCGATCCGACGTCGTGTGCGGTCGGTGAGCCACGAGGTCTGCACTATCGCGGCGAGCGCTGGCTCCCGCTGGTGCTGCAGAACGTACACCGCTACTTCGCGTACATCGCCGTCCTCTTCCTCGTAGTCCTCACCTACGATGTGTGGCTCGCGGTGTGGTTCCCCAACCCGCAGACCGGGGGGGAGGCCTTTGGCATCGGCGTGGGGACTCTCGTGCTCGCTGTGAACGTCGTCATGCTCTCGTGCTACACGTTCGGCTGCCATTCGCTGCGTCACGTGCTGGGCGGGCGCGTCGACGACGTCTCGACCAACGGCGTGCGCGAGACCTGCTACAACTGCTCGAGCGCGCTCAACGGCCGCCATCAGCTGTTTGCCTACATCAGCATGTTCACCGTCGTGTTCGCCGACGTCTACGTCCGGCTGTGCGCGATGGGCATCTGGACCGACGTGAGGCTCATCTGATGGCTGTGTATTCGACTTTCAGCTACGACGTACTCATCGTTGGTGCCGGGGGCGCAGGGTTACGCGCCGCGATCGAAGCGGCTCAAAGCGGTGTCTCGGTGGGCCTCATCTGCAAATCGCTCCTCGGCAAGGCGCACACCGTGATGGCCGAAGGTGGCATGGCGGCCGCGATGGCGCACAACGACGATCGCGACAGCTGGCGCGTGCACTTTGCCGACACGATGCGCGGCGGCCAGTACGTCAACAACTGGCGCATGGCGGAACTGCACGCCAAGGAGGCGCCCGACCGCGTCCGTGAGCTCGAAGGCTGGGGCGCGGTGTTCGATCGCACGCCGGACGGTCGCATCAACCAGCGCAACTTCGGCGGGCACCGCTATCCCCGTCTCGCGCACGTCGGCGATCGCACCGGGCTCGAGCTGATTCGCACGCTGCAGGATCACGCGATTCACTGCGGCATGACCGTGCACATGGAGCACACCGTCGTCGAGCTGATTCTCGACGGTGGCCGCGCCGCCGGCGTGCTCGCTTACGACCGGGAGCGCGGACGTTTCCATCTCTTTGCCGCCAAGGCGATCGTGCTCGCGACCGGCGGCATCGGACGCGCGTATCGGATTACCAGCAACAGCTGGGAGGGCACTGGCGACGGCCACGCGCTCGCGTATCGCGCCGGCGCCGAGCTGATCGACATGGAGTTCGTTCAGTTCCATCCGACCGGCATGGTGTGGCCGCCCAGCGTGCGAGGCATCCTCGTCACCGAAGGCGTGCGTGGCGAAGGCGGCGTGCTCAAGAACAGCGAAGGCCGTCGCTTCATGTTCGATGACATCCCGGACAACTACAAACCGCAGACTGCCTCCGATCCTGAAGAGGGCTGGCGATACACCCAGGGAGACAAGAGCGCCCGGCGCCCGCCAGAGCTGCTGACGCGCGATCACGTCGCGCGCTGCATCAATCGCGAGGTGAAAGCGGGCCGGGGGTCTCCACACGGCGGCGTCTTTCTCGACATCGCGTGGATCAAGGAGAAGATCAAGGACTCGGAAGCTCACATCAAGCGGAAGCTGCCGAGCATGTATCACCAGTTCAAGGAACTGGCCGACCTCGACATCACGAAGGAGCCGATGGAAGTCGGTCCGACGACGCACTATGTAATGGGTGGGATTCGCGTAGACGCCGACACGCAGATGACGACGATACCCGGGCTGTTTGCGGCGGGAGAATGCGCGTCGGGCATCAATGGCGCGAATCGCCTGGGCGGCAACTCGCTCTCGGACCTGATCGTGTTCGGGAAGCGCGCCGGCGAGTATGCGGCGAAGTTCGCGCGTGAGAACAGCCAGGGACGGACCGACGAAGCCGTGGTCACCAAGGCGCTACAAGAGGCGCTCGCCCCGTTCGATCGCGGGGCCACGGGCGAGAATCCGTACAAGGTGCAATCCGATCTGCAGGACACGATGCAGGCGCTCGTTGGCATCGTGCGCACCGAGAGCGAGATGAAGGAAGCGCTGGTGCGGATTCAGGGGTTCAAGGAGCGCGCCGCGCGTGTCGGCGTGACCGGGCACCGTGAGTACCACGCGGGATGGCACACGGCACTCGATCTCCGCAATCTGCTCGCCGTGTCCGAGGCGGTCACCCGGTCGGCGATCGAGCGGAAGGAGAGCCGCGGCGGTCACTTCCGCGAGGACCACCCGGACAAGGTGGCCGGGTACGCGACGCTCAACATCATGGTGAAGCAGGGCAAGGGCGGAGGGATGGAGCTGGCGCGGGTGCCGCTGCCGCCAATACCCGATCACCTGAAAGAAGTGATCGAGGAACAGAAGTCATAGCGGAGACCAAGGCTCTCATGGCAAAAACCGCGACGTTCAAAGTGTGGCGCACGCATCCGGAAGGCGATGGCACGTTCCAGACCTTCCACACCGAGGTCACCGACGGCATGGTCGTCCTCGATGTCGTCCACAAGATCCAGGCGGAGCAGGCGCCCGATCTCGCGGTGCGCTGGAACTGCAAGGCGGGGAAGTGCGGCTCGTGCTCGGCCGAGATCAACGGCAAGCCGCGGCTGATGTGCATGACCCGTCTCAGCCAGGTCAATTTGCAGGAACCAGTGACCGTCGAGCCGATGCGCGCGTTTCCGCCGATCAAGGATCTGGTGACCGACGTTTCGTGGAACTTCCGCGTCAAGAAGGGCATCAGCAAGTTCAGGCCGCGGAAGCCCGATGCCCCGGACGGCACCTGGCGCATGCAGCAGCGCGACATCGATCGCGTGCAGGAGTTCCGGAAGTGCATCGAGTGCTTCCTGTGCCAGGACGTGTGTCACGTGCTCCGCGATCACAACAAGCACGACGAGTTCATCGGCCCGCGGTTCTTCGTGTATGCGGCGAACCTCGAGATGAACCCGCTCGACACCAACGATCGGGTGCCGCAGCTCAAGGACGACTACGGCATCGGCTACTGCAACATCACCAAGTGCTGCACCAAGGTGTGCCCCGAGCACATTCACATCACCGACAACGCCATCATCCCGCTCAAGGAACGAGTGGTGGACCGATACTTCGATCCGATTACGAGGCTCCTTCGAGTGTTCAAATAGCCGATCAGGAAAGTTTCTTGTGTACCTCAAAAGCGTCGGCCTGCTCGTGCGCGTGGTACGACGAGCGCACCAGCGGGCCCGACTCCACGTGCACGAAGCCTTTCCGCTCGGCGATCGCTTTCAACTCGGCGAACTCGTCGGGGTGGTAGTAGCGTGCCATCTTCGCGTGGGCGGGCGACGGGCGAAGATACTGGCCGATTGTCAGGATCGAGACCCCGACGCGGCGGAGATCGTCGAAGACGGTAGCGATCTCGTCTGTCGTTTCTCCGAGGCCCACCATGATTCCGGTCTTCGTGGCGATGTCGGGGCGGTAGTGACGCGAGCGATCGAGCAGTTCGAGCGAACGTGGATAGCGGCCGCCGGAACGGGCCATGCGATAGAGTCGCGGCACCGTCTCGATGTTGTGGTTCAGGACATCCGGCCCTGCGTCGAGGACCGTCCAGAGCGATGACTCGATTCCCTGAAAGTCGGGAATGAGCACTTCGATCCGGCACGACGGCACCCGCGCGCGCGTGGCCCGGATCGTGTCGGCGAAGATCGACGCTCCGCCGTCGGCGAGATCGTCACGATCGACTGAGGTGATCACGGCGAAACGCAGCCCCATCCGCGCCACTGCCTCAGCCACGCGAGCGGGCTCGGCGGTATCGAGCTCGGTCGGTCTGCCGTGCGCCACCGCGCAGTAGGCGCAGGCCCGCGTGCACACGTCGCCGAGAATCATGAACGTCGCGGTGCCGTGATGCCAGCACTCACCGATGTTCGGGCAGCGCGCATCCTCGCAGACCGTGTTCAGCTTCAGGTCCTGCATGATCCCCTTCAGCCGAAGGTAGTTCTCAGAACCGGGCGCACGGACCTTGAGCCACGCAGGTTTGGGCTCGCGTGGACCGACGAATTGAAGCGGGGCCTCGACCGACATCCTATCTAGTGTATCGGACGGGGTCGGTACTGGGGTCGGGAGTCATTTCCTGAGCCTCCGCGAAATGACTCCCGACCCCAGTACCGACCCCGTCCGACGCCACCGACTACAATCGGGCGCAATGCGTACTTTGGCGATCACCTGGCTCGGACACGCGACATTCCTGCTGCGCACGCCAGGCGGCAAACGGATCCTGATCGACCCGTGGCTCACCGGCAATCCGGCCTGCCCGTCGTCTCAGCGGAAGCCGCCCGCAGTGGATTTGATCCTCGCGTCGCACGGGCATGCCGATCACATCGGCGACCTCGTTGCCTGCGCACGCGCGAGCGGCGCGCCTGTGGTGGCGGCGCCAGAGCTGTGCGACTGGCTCTCGCGCAAGGGCATTCAGCACACCGCGCATATGAACAAGGGAGGGTTGCAGACGGTCGCCGGTGTCAAGGTCGCCATGACCGACGCCCGCCACAGCAGCGGGTTCGTCGACAACGGTCAGATGGTCTACATGGGCGAACCGGCAGGATTCGTGATCCACCTCGAGGACGACCGCACGATCTACTTTGCGGGTGACACGAGTCTGTTCGGCGACATGCGGCTGATCGGCGAGATGTACTCACCTCAGATCGCGATGCTCCCGATCGGAGATCGCTTCACGATGGGACCAGCGGCTGCCGCGCGCGCCTGTGAGCTCCTTGGCGTGCGCCAGGTGGTGCCGATGCATTACGGAACGTTTCCGATCCTGACAGGTCGGCCAGAGGAGTTGAGGGCACTGGTAGAGCCGAAGGGGATTCAAGTGCTCGAACTGGCGCCGGGGGAGACGGCGGAATAACTGTCGGTGCGATCCTTCGCCGACGAAGAAAACGGAGGTGACGGGTCTCCCGTTCATCCGCTCCCTCCGACAACCTCCGTTCCCTCACGATCCTCTGATGCTACGATCGATCGTGGCCCCACGGCGGATGCACCATGTCACTGCAAGTACTGAAGGAAACGCGGACCCCGGACCAGATCGTCTTCGACGAAACAGAAGATCATGACGAAGGGCTGAGCGGGATCAGATGTCCTCGCTGCAGCTGGCGGCCGTCGGAATCGAGCCGCTGGACGTGTTACTGGGGTGACACACCGGAGCCCCACTTCCATAGCTGCGGCACTGTGTGGAACACCTTTGCGACTCGAGGACGCTGCCCCGGTTGCAGTCACCAGTGGGTGTGGACGTCGTGTCTGCGCTGCAGCCAGTGGTCGCTGCACGCCAATTGGTACGAACGGAC
>DATFRP010000252.1:0-9922 GCA_035263125.1 Vicinamibacterales bacterium | reverse complement strand
CCCCCGAGAATCGATCCGCTCTCGCGTCTCGATCCGCCCGCGGACGGCGCCGCCTTGTAGATACGATCGGCCATGCGGCTGAACGGCAGCGACTGCAGCCAGACGCGACCCGGCCCGGTCAACGCCGCATAGAACAAGCCCTCTCCTCCAAAGAGCGCGGTCTTGATCTTGCCGACGTATTGAATGTCGTAGCTGACCGACGGCTGCAACGCCACGAGACATCCCGTGTCGACGCGAAGCGTTTGGCCCGGCCCGAGATCGAGCGGATGCACGGTGCCCCCGGCGTGCACGAAGACGAGCCCGTCGCCCTCGAGGCGCTGCATGATGAACCCCTCGCCGCCGAACAGCCCGACGCCGATCTTCCGCTGGAACGCGATCCCGATCGAGATGCCGCGCGCGGCACACAGGAACGAATCCTTCTGGCAGATCAGCGTGCCGCCGAGCTGCTTGAGATCCATCGCGAGAATCTTGCCAGGGTAGGGCGCCGCGAACGAGACCTGCTGCTTGCCGCTGCCCTGATTGGTGAACACCGTCATGAACAGGCTCTCACCGGTGAGCAAGCGTTTGCCCGCCCCGAGCAGCGCCCCCATGACGCCACCACCTCCTGAGCCCTGTGAGCCGTCGCCGAAGATTGTCTCCATCGCGACACCGGGCGTCATGTACATCATCGAGCCGGCCTCGGCGACAGCCGCTTCACCGGGATCGAGCTCGACTTCGACGAACTGCATCTCAGTACCGACGATGCGGAAGTCGATCTCGTGGGCACGTCGGCCCGGTACCGGCGGCGGAGTCGCTGCGGTCGGACGTGCGCCAGGTCCGCCTCCGAGAAACGAGGCCAGCTGCGGGACCTCCTTGAGTGGCGTCCAGTTCTTCATGCCCTCCGTGAACACCAGCGTGTTGCCATCGATGGTTCCGTTGCGCAAATTCGTGATGACGTCGTCCTGCGACACAGGACCGACCTGATGCCCGCCAATGGCCATGTACCACTGCTGTTGTGCCATCAAACTCTCCACTCGCTCCTGACGTCCCGGGTCCTATTGCTGTTTGTCGATCGACGCCGCCGCGTTGCGCTCGAGCCGCTCCGCTTCCGCCGGATCCAGATTGAGCAGATTCGCAAGCTGCGCCAGATAGATACGTTCTGCGCCCGTCGGCTGTTCGTCGCCGCGCACCACGCTGAACGCGAGGACGTACAGTGTCGCACGCTCGGTGCTGTCGGTCACCCCGGCAACGATCTCACGCAGCGGCCGCGGGTGAGAGAGTTCGGTCTCGACCAGCTCGCCAACGCCTGCGTGGCGCGCCTGCTCGAGGATCGCCTTCCGCTCGTCGTCGCTCACGCTGCCGTCCGCGCCGGCCGCCGAAATGGCCAGACGCAACACGCGCATCGTGTCCGGCGACACGCTTGCCGCGACCGCCGGGAGCGCCGGCGACGACTCTCCCGATGGAGCCGCCGCGACCGGAGGTGCACCGGCCGCACCGGTCGCGTCAAGGGGAGCGGCGCCGCCTCCACCCCACTGCCCCGAGGTCGCTGAACCCGACTGCAACGTCTCGTAGATACCCCACGCGACGCCCGCAGCCGTGAGGAGCGTGGTCGGATTACTCCAGAGCGAGCCCGTGCTGCCCGTCAGATAACGGAGCGCTCGATGTGAACGCCTCCTGCGTCCGCCGAGGAGACTGCGAAGCACACCATTGAAGAGAATTGATTCGTCCATCCGTTTTGCTCCGACCACGCCGGGCCATCAAAACAGGCCCGGCCTACACTGCGCGCTTAGAGGCTTCTGCCCACGGGAACCACGGCCTTCGGCTTTTCGGGCTCGGGCGTGAAGTCTTCGCCGGGGTTGATGAAGCGATCGCTTTCGAACGAGTACTGCTTGTCGTGGAGCTGACGGTAGCGGCCGTTCAGCGCCAGCAGCTGCGCGTGCGTCCCATGCTCGACGATCTCACCCGCTTCGAGCACCAGAATCTGATCGGCGCTGCGAATGGTCGACAGCCGGTGCGCGATGACGAACGTCGTCCGGCCCGATCGCAGGCGGCGCAGGCCATCCTGAATCATCTGCTCGCTCTCGCTGTCGAGACTCGACGTCGCCTCGTCCAGGATGAGGATGCGCGGGTTGGCGAGGATCGCCCGCGCGATCGAGACGCGCTGCCGCTGGCCGCCCGACAGCTTGATGCCTCGTTCGCCGACGATCGTGTCGTAGCCGTTCGGAAACTGGCTGATGAACTCGTCGCAGTGCGCGATCCGGCACGCTTCCTTGATCTCGTCGATCGTCGAACCGGGACGGGCGTAGCCGACGTTCTCCGTAATCGTGCCGTCGAAGAGGAAATTTTCCTGCAGCACCGACGCGAGCTGTTCCCGATAGTCCATCAGTCGCAGATCTTCGAGATCGCGTCCGTCGATGAGCACGCGACCCTGGGTGGGGCGATTGAACGCCATGACAAGGCTGATCAGGGTGCTCTTGCCGGACCCGCTCGATCCCACGAGCGCGGTCGTCGTGCCGGCGTGCGCGGTGAACGAGACGCCCCTCAGGACGGGTTGGCCGGCGGTGTATTCGAACCACACGTTGTCGAACGCCACGTCTCCCGTCAGCCGTTCGACCGAGTGTCGACGCGCGTCCTCCTCGATCTCGGTCGGCATGTCGAGAATCTCGCGGATGCGATCGAGGCCCGCGAACGCTTCGGTGATCTGCGTGCCGATCGAGGCAATCGAGACGAGCGGCGCGGCGACGAGGCCGATGAAGAAGATGTACATGATCAGATCACCCAGCGTCATCTCGCCCGAGAGAATCGCGCGTCCGCCGAGCCAGATCATGAGAATGCCGATGATGCCGACGATCACGGTGCTGCCGGCGGTCGTCGCCGACACGCCGGTCATCGACTTGGCGATGTTGCGAAAGAGTCGATGCGCACCCTTCGTGAAGACGATCTCCTCGCGCTTCTCCGCCGTATACGACTTGACGACACGGATGCCGCCGAGCGCTTCGGTGAGACGACCGGTGACCTCGGCGTTGATCTTCCCGCGCTCGCGGAACAGCGGACGCAGCGTGCGGAATGCGTATGCCATGCCGCCGGCAAACAGGAGCAGCACGAGGATCGTGATCGTCGTCAGATGCCAGTTCAGCCAGAAGAGCACTGCGATGCCCATCACCGCGGTGACAAGGCCGCCCACCAGCTGCACGAGGCCCGTTCCGACGAGATTGCGGATGCCCTCGGCGTCCGACATGATGCGTGCGACGAGGACGCCTGTCTGCGTCGAATCGAAATAGCGAACCGGCAGGTGCATCACGCGCGCCTGCACACGCTTCCGCATATCGGTGATCGCACGCTGCGCGGCGACGCCCAGAATCTGCGACAACACAAACGAGGTCACCGCCTGCACCAGCGTGGCCGCACCCGCGGCCAGCGCGATCGGCAGAAGCAGATCTGCGCGTTTGCCGTTGACCACATCGTCGATGAGGTACTTGGATGAGGCCGGAAGCACGAGCCCGGCGAGTCGACTGATGAGCATCAGCACGAGCCCGATGGTCAGTCGTTTCCGGTGGGTCCAGACGAGCGCGCGGGCTTCCCGCCACGCCGCCGACATCGAGACCGGCTTCTTGTTCGGGGACGACGCCGCTGAAGGCATCGAACCTGTACTACGGCGGATCCGCTCGCCGGTTCCGCGACCGCCTGCGTTCAGATGAGTGGCCATGCGATAATCAAGGGCTTGGGGTTTCCTTCCAACTATATGACCGATATGACACTACGCGGGGTGCGGACGAGCGACGTCACCACCCGCGGCATCCGCATTCAAGTGCAGAGCGAGTTTCTGCCCGACCGCAGTTCCCCTCGAGATGGATCGTATCTGTTTCAATACCACGTCCGCATCACCAACCTGGGATCGGAGGTCACGCAGCTCATCTCGCGCGAATGGATCATCACCAACGCGGACGGTGAAGTCGAGCGTGTCCGGGGCCTGGGCGTGGTTGGCGAGCAGCCGGTACTCCCGCCTGGAGGCTCGTTCGAGTACACGAGCTTCTCGGAGCTGAAAACACCCGTCGGATCGATGCAGGGCAGCTACCAGATGGTGACGACCGGCGGCGAGCGCTTCGATGCCGCCATCGATCCCTTCACGCTGGCGATGCCCCACGCGTTGAACTAGGCAGCGTTGAACCGGGCGGCGGCTCTGTTCACACCTACTTGAAGCTCTCCATCGCCGCCGACTCCGAATCGTAGGTATCGAACACCGTCAGCAGCTTGGTGAGGACCAGCAGATCCTTCAGGCGTTTGGTCAGATTCAACAGCTTCAACGATCCACCGAGGTGACTCGTGGTGGCGAACACCTGTACGAGCTGACCGAGGCCGGCGCTGTCGACATACGACACCTTGCCCATGTCGAGCAGCAGCTTCCGATATCCCTGCTGCAGCAGGCTCTGAATCTTGTCCTTCAGAATGACGTCGCCGCCTTTGCCCAGGGTGATGTCGCCCAGTACCTGAATGATGGCGACGTCGCCAACCACTCGCTGTTCAATCTGCATTCGTCCTCCTGACGGTCCCGCTCAGAGGCGGACACTACGTACCCGTCCGGCTGAAGCCGGACACTACATCTGACGCGCCGGACCGCGGTAGCGAAGGATCAGCGCGGTGATGTCGTCGGCCTGCGCCGCGCCCTGCGAGAACAGCTTGATCACGGCAAGCAGGTGCTCGAGCACCGTGTCGGGCTTGCTGCCGTGACGACCCTTCAGCGCCTCGACCAGCCGGTCGCGGCCGAACTCGTCGTTCGCCAGGTTGCGCGCTTCGGTCACGCCGTCGCTGCAGACCACGACCAGGTCACCAGGCTGCAGCGGAACGGTATCGAACGCGTAGGTCGCAATGCTCAGCAGACCCAGCACCGGGCCGCCCTCTTCGAGCCATTCGATCGAGTCGGCGCGGACGACGAGCGGAGGCTCCTGCCCGGCGTTGCAGTAGCTGAGACGTCCATCGATCGTGATCGCGCCGTAGAACATCGTCGCGAAGCGGGCTTCAATCGCCCGTCGCAGCAGCGCCTTGTTCACGCGCGCCATCGTCTCGGCAGGGTTGTCGCAGAGCGGCGCCTGCGCCGCGAAGTTGGTCTGCACCGCCGCCGCGAGCAGCGCCGCGGGCGGCCCCTTGCCGGCAACGTCGCCCAGTGAGAAGCCGAGGCCGCGCTCGCCGATATCGAGATAGTCGTAGAAGTCGCCCCCGACGGTGCGGCACGGAATCGACGCTGCCGCCAGGTCGCAGATCGTCCCCTCGTACACCGGTTCCGGGAGAAGCGCGCGCTGGATTTCGGCGGCGATGCGAAGGTCGCGATCGATACGCGCCTTCTCGGCCGATTCGGCATAGAGGCGCGCGCTCTCGATCGCGATCGCCGCCTGTGTAGCGAACGCCTCGAGCGAGTTCCTGGTCGCCTCTGACGAGATGGTGCCCTTCTCGCGGCCGTCCAGATACAGCACGCCGATCACGCGCTGATTGCGCGCCCCCGAGCCGGCCTCGGACATCGGCGTCACCCGAAGCGCCACGCAGAGCACGTGCCGGATGCCGACCGCGATCGTGCGGTCGTGCTGCTCCTTGATGTTGATATCCATCAAGTCGTTCACGGTCTGGCTCTTGCCGGTCGTGAAGACCTCTCGCGGAATCTTCTCGCTGGTCTGGAACGTCGTCCCCGGCAGCGTCGTCTTGCCGCGGCCGCGCGCGATCTTCAGTTCGAGATCCCCTTCGGGGTTGGCGAGCATCATGAACCCGCGCTCGGCCTTCGTGACTTCGAGCGCAGAATCCATGACGACGGTCAGCACTTCGTCGAGCATCCGGCCCGACCCCAACGCGCGGAGGCCGTCGAAGATCGCGGCCATCTGCTTGAGATTGGTTCCCTCCGATGACGAGGCGTCGAGGAAGCCGGTCGTCTTCGCTGCATCGGTCGCGAAGATCAACTCGATGGCATCGGTGCGTCCCAGGCGGATGCGATCGCCGTGCTGCAGGGCCCGCTCGGTGATCTGCTCACCATTGACGAACGTCCCATAGCGCGAGCCGCGATCGCGAAGCGTGTAGCGCCCGTCCTCCTGCACGATCTCGGCGTGTTCCCGCGAGACGTCCGTGCTGACGATCTGCAGATCGGCGGCGGTACGCCGCCCGATGAGAAACAGCGGACGATCGAGGACGACGACCCGTCGTCCTTGGGAATCACTGACGTGGAGGCGCGCTTCGCTCATCCGACCCTACAGCGGCTTGGCTTTGAGCGCGCCGACCTGCACCAGCGCACCGGTGAAGTCATAGATGCGGCGCTCGTGGACGATGAGTCCATTTCTCAGTTCACACAACGAGATGATCGGGACGTCGAACGTACGTCCCTTGGCGGCGGCACCCATGAAGCCGCCATGATCGGTGCCCGAGAGACGGCCGATCAGCGTGACGCGATCGCCGTCGATCAACGTGTCTTCCCAGGCCAGACGCGCATCGGGGAACGCGTGAAAGAAGGAGCGAAAAGCCTGTTCGATCGCCGCCCGCCCTCGTGCCCCGACAAACGGGCTCTCCATGACGCTGTTCTCGCTGTAGTCCCGCACGAGCTCCGCCACATCACGACGGTTGAAACAGTCGTACATCCGCGCGAACATCGCACTGATTTCTTCTCGAGTCATTGAGCCGAAGTTATACAGCTTAATCCAGGTGCGCTCGCTCCGAATCGCCCATCTGCACCCGGCCGGACGGAAAATATTCCTGCCACCGCTGACTCACGCGCGCGGCGATATCGTCGCGGCACGACAGCTCTTTCGGATACCAGGGCTTCATCCGGGCATCGATCACGACCGGACCACGATAGGCGATGTGGTTGCGCACGATCGTGCGCGCCGACGCATGGATGTCGGCAGCGGGCTCGAAGCGGGTGAACGTCGTCCAGAGAAAATTCATGTCGCTGCGCGACGCACGGGCCGGTTCATCAGTAACAACGATCAGGGGCCAGGCGGCGAACGCTTCGGCCTGCGCGAGTCGCTCGGCGGCCTCGGGTTCCACGGAGTACGCGGGGGCATTGACGAGGAGGCATCCGCCACAGAACACGCGAACATCGGTGACACCCTGCGGCGGCGTACCCGTGAACTGTCGTGGGAGGTCACGGATCGGCTCGCCGAGCCCGAGCCACACGCCCTTCGATCCTTCGTTGACCGTCGGCCCAGTGTAGTCGAGCGTGTCCATCGAGAGGTTCGAGAACACATAGAGATCGGTCTCCGGCCTCGAGCGAGCCAGCACGTGCTCGAGCGTCGCCCTGACGTTGCGGACGTCGACCTGACGATCGGTGACCAGGAGGAACTTCGTCAGTGACAGCTGTCCCTCGCCCAGAATACGGAACGCACTCGCCATCGCCTCCCGCTTGTAACGCTGCTTGACCACGGCGGCCGCCAGCGAGTGATAACCGGTCTCGCCGTACGACCACAGCCGCTCGACAGCCGGCATCACCAGCGGAAAGAGTGGGGACAGGAGCTCCTGCAGCAGATCGCCGATGAAGAAGTCCTCCTGCCTCGGCTTGCCCACCACCGTCGCGGGATAAATCGCGTCGGCGCGATGAGCCAGCCGCTGCACCCGGAACACGGGATAGTCGTGCTGCAGCGAGTAATACCCGTAGTGATCGCCAAAGGGTCCTTCCGCTCGACGATTGTGGGCAGGCACCTCGCCCATCAGCGCGAATTCAGCGTCGGCGATCAATGGGTGCGGACCCTGACCGTGAATCTGCGGTAGCCGCCGGCCTGCGATCAGCGATGCAAGCATCAGCTCCGGGACGTTCTCAGGAAGCGGCGCAACGGCTGCGAGCATGAGCGCCGGCGGACCACCGAGAAACACTGTCACCGGCAGGCCACGACCTCGCGCTTCGGCCGCCGCGTAGTGATAGCCACCGCCCTTTCCGATCTGCCAGTGCATGCCGGTGCTGCGCTCGTCATACACCTGCATCCGGTACATGCCGAGATTGCTTGCCCGCGCGCGATCGGGATGGGTGGTGTAGACGAGCGGAAGCGTGATGAACGGACCGCCATCCTCGGGCCAGCACGTCAGCGCCGGGAGCCGATCGAGCCGGACGTCGCTCGTCACGCGCTCGACGACAGGACCGGTCTGCACGCGACGGGTACCAACCGTGAACAGCTCGAAGCCGAGATCGCGAGCGTCCCAGAGTTTCGCAGGCGTCGGCGGGAGCAGCGTCTCGGCGAGATGCACGACCCGACGAATCAGGCGCAGCGGACGTTCGCCGAACGCACGTTCAGCCCGACGCGCCGTGCCAAAGAGATTGGTGACGAGACGGAAGTCCGAGCCCGCGACGTTCGTGAAGAGCAACGCGGGACCGCCCGCCGCGATCACCCGCCGGTGGATTTCCGCGACTTCGAGATGGGGATCGACCGCGGCATCCACCGTGACGAGGTCGTCGTCACGGCGAAGCTGGTCGATGAAGGCGCGGAGATCGGGAAACGCGGCCCGCTCTGGAGATCGCTGATACATCCCACTAGTGGGGCGATCGGAGACCGTCCACTAGTTGCCGGCGGTTTCCGCGTCCGCGCTGGGACCGTAGATGTTCGGCACTTTCGACCCCATCGCGCGCAGGTAGGCCGCAAGCTGGCCGCGATGATGGATGCTGTGATTGTTCGCGAAGCCGATGTACTGCACCGTCGGCATGGTCATCGCCCCGAAGAAACTGAGTGCGGGCGTGAGCTTGTCGCCGGAGAGGCCGCGCAGCTGCTTCAGCTTTTCGGGAAACGTCTTCTTGTAGAACGCGACGACGTCATCGACGGACTTGAACTGCGATTCGGCCTGCTTGGCCGCTTCCGGGTCCCACTCGAACGCGCCCTTGATGATGCTGTCCATGAACCAGATGTCGGCAGTGGCGAGGTGGGTGGCCAGTTCCCACGCAGTTCGCGATTTGGGATCCGGCTTGTAGTGGCGATTGTCGTCCTTCACTGCCGCGAGCACCTGGCAGGTGGCGGGGAACTCCCCCTCCCAGACGGTCGCCATCATGTCGGCGGCGGCTTTGGCATGTTCTGGAGTCATAACCTCTCCTCGTGCGTCTTTTGTGCGGGCGGGTTCCACGACCCGCCTCTACCTGGTGAGCTTCCGATACTTAATCCGATGCGGGGTGTCGGCCTCCGCGCCGAGCCGACGCTTCCGATCGGCTTCGTAATCCTGATAGTTGCCTTCGAACCAGACCACGCGGCTGTCGCCCTCGAACGCCAGCATATGTGTCGCAATGCGATCGAGGAACCAGCGGTCGTGGCTGATGACAACGGCACAACCGGCGTAGTTGAGCAGCGCTTCTTCGAGCGCGCGCAGCGTGTCGACATCGAGGTCGTTGGTCGGCTCGTCGAGCAGCAGCACGTTGGCGCCCGATTTCAGCATTTTGGCGAGATGCACGCGGTTGCGCTCGCCGCCCGACAGCGAGCCGACCTTCTTCTGCTGGTCGGCGCCGCGAAAATTGAAGGCGGAGCAATAGGCACGCGAGTTCACCTCGCGCTTGCCCAGCTGCAGCTGGTCGAGGCCGCCGGAAATCTCCTCCCATACGGTTTTCTTGCCGTCGAGCGTGTCGCGCGACTGGTCGACATAGCCGAGCTTCACCGATTCACCCATCTTGATGGTGCCCTTGTCGGGCTTTTCGGCGCCGGTGATCATGCGGAACAGGGTGGTCTTGCCGGCGCCGTTCGGCCCGATCACGCCGACAATGCCGCCGGGCGGCAGCCGGAACGTCAGCTCGTCGATCAGCAGGTTGTCGCCAAAACCCTTCGCCAGATGCTCGAAGTCGACGACGTTCTGGCCCAGCCGCTCAGCGATGGGGATCATGATCTGGGCGGTGCCGGCGCGCTGCTCCTGCGACTTGGCCAGCAATTCCTCATAGCGGCTGACGCGCGCCTGGGACTTGGCGTGGCGCGCCTTGGGCGATTGCGCGATCCATTCCCGCTCGCGC
>DATFRP010000251.1:0-25367 GCA_035263125.1 Vicinamibacterales bacterium | reverse complement strand
GTGTCGTTCCACGCACGCTGCAGCGAGTTGACCGTGCGGCGCGCGGGGTTGGCACCCGAGTAGATACCGGTGATCGCTGCCTGGTTGTTGTATTTGCCCATGTTCAACTTCAGCGACGTCTTGCCGTTGCCGAAGAGGTCGTACGTCGCGCCCCAGCGCGGCGTGATGTCGTCGAAGCTGACGCCGTCGGCGTCTGCCGTACAGTAGCCCTTCGTACCATCAGGCTGAACCGGCATGTACGGCTCGTTGGCGCCGCCAATGCATGTGGACTTGTAGCTGCTGGCCGCGTGGTCGTAGCGCAGCGCGCCGCTCAGCGTGAACCGCCGGAAGGTCCATTGATCCTGCGCGTACGCGGCTCCAAACCACACCCGGTCACCCACGGTTGCGGCGCCGGTGAAGAACTGCACATTGAGCGGGACAGGCCGCAGCGCGAGATTGAACGGATCCTCGGGAAACTGCAGGCTCGTGTTGCCGCACGGGTACGTAGACAGGTCGGCTGTCGTTGCGCAATTGGTGTTCGGCTTCATGTAGTGGTAATACAAGCGCGGACCATTCATCATGTTTCTCTGGTCCTGCAAGTAATAGCCGCCGTCGTAGCCGAACTTCGCGTGATGCGAGCCGGTGACGTAGGACATCGAGGCGCGCGAGCGATAGTTCTTCATGTCTCTGGTTTCGGCGCCGCCGCCGGCAATTCCGCTGACCAGCGATCCCGATGTGAGAGCGAAGCCGCCCCCGTTTCCTGCAAACTGGTTCACGCGCGGCGCTGTACTGTCGGCACCCGCCGTGTCGCCGGTTTCGTCAACGCGTGGAATGTCAATGGGATCGGTGTACTGACGATGACGCGTGGTGTCGTAGAACTGCGACGTGACGCTGATGCCCGCCTCGAAGAGGATCTTGTTCGTGAACGGGTTGGTCCACGAAACCTGCTGCAGTCGATTCGGCTTGATGGCGACTGACCACCACGATTCCGGCGAGGTGAACACGGAGACGACGCCGTCGCACGGGTCCTGGCAGAAGTCCTGCTCGTCCCAGTAGACGTTGAACTTGTTCTTCTGCGTCGCCTGATACGTGAAGCGGCCGCTGTAGCTCTTCCACTTGTTCTGGTATTCGACGCGGTCTTTCGATCGATCGGGCTGATAGTTGTAGCCCCACTTGCCTTCGTTCAGGTTCGGCCAGAAGTCGACGCCCACCGGCAGCTTGCGAATTTGCTGATCGCGGCCGCTCCCGTAGAACCACGCCCGGTCACGAACAATCGGCCCGCCATACGATCCCGAGACGTCGTAGTCGAATCTCACGGCCTGGAACACTGCCGGCACGCAGATACCGGGCGGGGTGTCGTTGCATCCCTTCCGGAAGGCGTCCGTGTTCGAGCTGAACATGTTCTCGTTCGTGTACGTGGTATTCCAGCTGCCCGCGAACTTGTTGCCACCGGTGCGCGGCACGATATTGATCGACGCGCCGCCCGTTTCCGATTCGCCGAGCGCGCCCGACAGCTGAATGTTGACCTCCTGCGCGCCCGCGATGTCCGCGGTGTAGCCGGTGCTCATGCCGCCAAGTCCTCCGGGGATCACGGTGCCGCCGTTGACGACTTGACCGTCGACCATGATCCGGCCTTGATTCAGATTGTTCGCACCGTTTGTATCGCCAAATCCATTGTCGAAGGACGACCCGCTGTCGCCCTGGTTGAACCCGTTGACGCTGGGATTGCAGAACACGCCGATGCCGCCGACGCAGACACCCGGCTGACCGAACGACTGGCCGGTGCGGTAGTTGCTGGCGATTCCGGGAGTCAGCGTGAGCAGAGCGTTGACGTTGCGCGACGTTGGCAGCTCTTTGAGCGCGTCACCCTCGAAGGTGATCGCTTGCCGTGCGTTCTGGACGTCGACGACCGGCGAGGTGGCCGCGACGGTGATCGTTTCCGCAAGATTGCCGACGCTCATCGTCGCGTTCACCGGTGCGGTGAACCCGCTCGTCAACTCGATGGCGTCGCGCTCCTGTTTCGCGAACCCCGACAGGGTGAACGTCACCTTGTAGATTCCAACTGGCAGGTTCGTGAGACGGTACTGCCCGTTGGTGTCCGTGGTCGCCGAGCGAACTTTTTCAATGAGTGCAGGGCTGGTCGCTTCTATTGTTACACCCGGTATGACAGCCCCCGACGAGTCTCTGACCGTTCCCGCGATCTGCCCTTCCTGCGCAGATGCCGTCGCCGGCAGCAACGCCAAAGCAGCGCTGGCAACGAGACACACCATCAACAGCCGATGTCGCACACGTGCCTCCAGTTCCCGCTTTTCGATGAATAGCGCCCGGGAGGTCCCCAGGCGCCCAAATTGCTGCTCGTGTATACAGGTCCTTCCGGGACTTGTCAATACAGTCAGGCCGGCACTGAAAGCCGTCAGCCTGAATTCAATGACTTAGGGGGCGAGATCGATCAGCGCCCGGCGGCGGCGCCCCGCGCTTCCACGGCTTATTGCATGCAGCCTTGGGAACGAGTGGGGACGTTTGGGCACGGGCTACCCCAAACGGGGCACGTTTCCAGGAAGGTAGAATCTCCCGGTTGCCGCAAGAGGATCTTCTGTGCCACGTCGTTATCTGAGCGTCGCGGCGTGCTCGTTGGTGCTCGCCGCCGCCCCGTGTGAGGCGCAGCCGCAGCGGTTCGTCGACGCGGTTCGCGAGCTCGCGGCGAGCGCCGGCGTCGACGCCGGGCAGCGTGCTCCGATCGCGCCCGTAGTCGATCGCATAGCTTCGGCGCTCAGCGAGTGGGACCGGAGTCTCGAAGATCTCCGGGGACGTACCACGGCGGAACTCCATGGAGCCTCACCGCAGCGCGCGTTCCAGATGCACGTCGAGCTCGGGCTCGCATACCGGCGACGAGGACGCTTTGCCGACGCATTGCGTCAATTCGAAGCGGCCGCGGCGCTGAGACCAGAGGCGTCGGATGTTCATGTGCTGCGCGCGCTTACCTGTGAGTCCTCCGGAGACGTGGACAATGCGGGGCGCGCATTCCACACCGCGTGGAGTCTCGATCAGCAGAATCCAATCAAGGCGTACTACGTCGTGCTCTATCAGCGCGCGACTGATCTCGCGCGTGCGCGGCAGGTCTTGATCACCGCGTACGAGCGCGGCCTCAAGGGCGGGAGCATGGGCACGCCATTCCTGACGCTCGACGTGCTCGGCGACACGCTGTCCCCCACCTCCGCCAAGGCTTCGGTGGGTAAGGCTTCGGTGGGCGGGCCCGTCGTCGCCGATGCGACGCTCGCGGAAGGGTTCGCTCTTCTTGCCGCCGCGAAGTACGACGAGGCGATAGAGGCGCTGCGACGATCGCCTGCCCCCTCGTCCACCGACGATTCTCCGATCGGGCATTTCACACGCGCGCGCAGTTACGAGGTGGAGAATCGGACGACCGATGCCAGGAAGGAATATCACGCAGCGCTGTCGGGAACGCTTTCCGGGCGCAGCCTGCTGTACGTGGGCATGGGACGACTGGCACAGGTCGACGGCGATGACGCCGACGCGATCGATCTGTTGGTCCGTGCTGTGCGCCTCACTCCGAACGATCCGCTCGTGCATCGGGAGCTGGCCAGCGCGTTGGCCGCCGCCGATCGTATCGACGATGCGCTTGCCGAGCTCGTGGCCGCGCTGTTGATCGATCCGGGAGACGTGTCCACCATGGCCGCGATCGGGCAGCTGTTTCTCGACCACGGCCGCTACGCTGATGCCGTCACGGCGCTGACGCGCACGTTGCAGCTTGCACCCGATCGCTTCGAGACGCATTACGCCCTCGGCGCGGCACTGACCCATCTCGGAAGAACATCAGAAGCGGCGCGCGAGTTCGAGTCGTTCGAACGCGCCCGCCTTCAGATGGTCGAGAAACGCCGCAGCGATCTCGACGATCCGGGCGGTCCCCGGTGAAAACGGCGTTCGCCGCTGTGGCCGCGATCGCCGGAACGACCGCGGTGCTCCTTGGCGTAGAGGGCCCGCTTCCTCAGTTCGTCGATATCGCCCGGCAGGCCGGCATCGCCTTCCAGCACATCAACGGCGCGAGCTCCGACAAGCACCTGGTCGAGACGATGGGATCTGGAGGCCTGTTCTTCGATTACGACGGCGACGGATGGATCGACGTGTTCCTCGTCGACGGCGGATCGATCGCGGATCAGTCAACTGACCGGCGGGCGCGGCACAGGCTGTTTCACAACCGCGGTCCTTCGACCGGCTCAGGGCAGGCCCGTTCGACAAGCTCAGGGCAAGCGCTGTTCGAGGACGTCACGGAGCGATCCGGCATCCAGCATCGTGCGTACGGGATGGGCGCGTGCGCCGGCGACGTCGACGGCGACGGCCGGCCAGACCTGTATATCACCAACTTCGGGCCGAACACGCTGTATCGCAACCGCGGCGACGGTACGTTCGAGGACATTACGAGCCGTGCCCACGTTGGTGACACACGCTGGAGCGCGAGCTGCGCCTTCGCCGATCTGGACGGTGATGGCGATCTCGATCTCTGGGTGACGAACTACCTCGACGCCGATCCCAAACGCAGCCCGTTCTGCAGCGAAGGGCGCGGCGAACGCTTCTACTGTCACCCGTTGAAGTACGATCCGCTTCCGAACACGGTCTACCGCAACGACGGCGCTGGCGTCTTCACCGACGTGAGCACGGAATCTGGCGTCGGACGACTGCGTAGCAACGGCATGGGCGTCGTCATTGTCGATGCCGACGATGACGGCAGGCCTGATGTGTTCGTCGCCAACGACAGCCTGCCCAACTTCCTCTTTCACAACGATGGCGGCATGCGCTTCAGCGAGATCGGCCTCGCCGCCGGTGTCGCGGTCGCGACCGATGGGACCGCACGGGCGGGCATGGGGATCGATGCCGCCGACTACGACGGCGACGGTCGTCTCGATCTCGTGATCACCAATCTCGATTTTCAGATGCACACGATGAACCGTGGGCTCGGCCATCTTCTGTTTGCGTACAGCAGCCTCGAGAGCGGGATTGGTCCGCCGACGTTGCCGTTCGTCGGCTTTGGCGTGGCCTACTTCGACTTCGACAACGACGGGCAGCTCGACGTCTCCATCGCCAACGGTCACGTACTCGACAACGCGCCGCGTTTCCGATCAGGCGCGACCTACGCCCAGCGCAAGCTGTTGTTCCGCAACACGACGGGTCGGCGATTCACCGAAGTCGGGCGCAGCACCGGCGCCGCGTTTTCAGCGCTGAAAGTCGGTCGTGGTCTGGCGGTAGGCGACATCGATAACGACGGCGATCTGGATCTGCTGATCACGAACAACGGGCAGGCAGCGGAGCTGCTGCGGAACGACGGCGGCAACCGGGGAAACGCACTCGTATTGCGTCTCATCGGATCGGCCGCCAATCGCGATGCGATCGGTGCCCGCGTCCGCGTCACCGCCGGTTCGCGGACTCAGAGGCGCGACGTCAAAGCCGGGTCCAGCTATCTGAGCCAGAACGATGTACGCGTCCACGTCGGGCTGGGCGCGGCCGCGATGGCGGACCTGGTCGAAGTGAGATGGCCTGACGGACGCGTCGAAACGATCAGGAACGTCGCGGCCAATCAGTTGATCACAATACGCGAGGGTGAAGGCCTGATCGATCGCAAACCGTTCGCGCGCTGACGTAGGGGCCGCCTTCAGGCGGCCCTCAGCTACTGAACCAGAAACCCGTCCATCGTGACATCGCCATGCAGGTTGTCCCGCAGTTGGAATTGCGGGTTCTGTAGTGGCCCGCTGCTGGCGCGCTGCACTGTGACGATGAACTGCGATGACTGACGCGTGTGCAGCGAGGAGAGGAACGTACCCCACTCCGGCAGCAGCTTCGTCAAGGCGATCGACGTGGCAAGTGTCTCGAACCTGCCGTTGGTTGCTTTCGTCACCGGTCCCGCGATCATCGCCTGCCGGTTGCGGTTGATGTCCTGCAGCTGGTCAACGTCGCCCACCTTCGTGGTCGTGATGACGACAAACAGGCGCCCACGATGGCCGACGATGGTCGAGACGGCGCTCTGGATTTCATTCGGCTCGTACGACGTCTGTTCGTTCGCTGCAGTGGAGACCATCACGAGCACCGGCGTATACCTCTTGATCTTTCCCGACTTCAGGTCTCGCTCCTCCTTCTTCAGCCGCTGTCCGAATTCGACGAGCGCGTCGGTGAAGCGCGGCCGCTGATCCGTTTCAGGGGCGAATCCGTTGACGCCGCGCAGGATCTGTGCCCGGTCCGTCGTCGGCTTGACCACGGTGCGTGGCTGCGGTGACGTCGAGATGAGCGTGACCTCCAGATCGGACGGCAGCGCCTCGACGAAACCTTTCAGTCCCGAGCGGATATGTCCCAGCGCATCGACTGTGTCCGAGCCGTTGTCCACCGTCACCGTCACTTTGAGTGGAAGGGCATACGGTTCAATCTTGGAGACAGCGACTCGCGCACCGTTCTCGCTCACCAGCATGTCGTCGGGCTTGAGTTCGGCGACCGGCTTCCCGGACGCATCGGTCGCGCTGACCACGAACTGAAACTGCTGCGGCTGCGCAACCAGGCTGACCGCTCCGCATACCATCAGCCCCGCCAACACCAACGGCACGTTCGACGCCAATCTCATCTTCGCCTCCGCGCGAACCTTAACCGGGCTTCGAACTGACGGTCAAGTCGGGCGGTGCGATCGCGCTTGTGCGTGTCGGTGCGATCGCGTTTACGCGTGTCGGTGCGATCCCGAGTTCCATCGGTGCGATCCTGAGCTCCGTCGGTGCGGCCCGGCTGAAGCCGGACGCCAGGCTTCAGATCGCACGGTCGGCGCAGCCTGATCGCGCGGACAATCGTCAGAGGCTTGTCCAGCGATTGCCGCGTGTATTACGATTTGTATTACAGACTATGGCGATCAGAACGGTCAGGCTCGACGACGAGGCCGAAGGCGCGCTGGCGGAAATCCGCGAAGCGACGGGGTTGCCTATCTCCGAGGCGCTCAAACGAGGTCTCTCGTCGCTGCGAGACCAGGTTCGACGCGGCGTCGATCGCCGTCCGTACGACGTCTTCAGGGAGCTCGACCTGGGGCCGGGCGGTTACGCGATCGCGTCATCCTCTCAGGCGAAGCGCGCCGCCCGCGAGATCACCAGGAAGAAACATCGTCGATGATCCTCGTGGACGCGGGGCCTCTGGTGGCGCTCTTCGACCCCAGGGATGATCACCACGACCGTTGCGTCCGCACACTGAAGGCCGTTGCCGAGCCGCTCCGGACGACGATTCCGGTCCTGACGGAGGCGTTTCACATTCTTCAGCCGTCGAGTGTCGGCGCCGATCGTCTTCGTGACTTCATCGCGCTTGGAGGCCTCTCAGTCTGGTTCTTCGACGCGCGCGCGTTGGCCCGCGCCTTCGAGTTGATGGAGCAGTACGCGGATCACCCGATGGATCTAGCCGATGCGTCGCTCGTCGTCGCGGCGGAGCGTCTTGGCACCCGGCGAGTGTTTACCGTGGATCGCCGTGATTTCACGGCGTATCGTGTCCGGCGTGGACATCGTCAGCATTCGTTTGACCTGGTAGTGTAGGGCGCGGCTCGGGCCGCGCGATCGTCCTCGATCCCGAGCCTACAGGATTCTCTTTCCGAGCGCCGAGAGCGCGAGCTCGGCGCCGAATTCCGCGGTGGTGTTCCTGATATCGAGCGTCGGGTTGACTTCGACGAGATCGAGCGCGACGAGCCGCTGCGAATCGGCAACCAGCTCCATCACCATGTGCGCCTCGCGGTAGTCGAGGCCGCCCTTCACTGGCGTGCCGACGCCCGGCGCGTAGGTCGGGTCGCACGCGTCGAGATCGAACGACACGTGAATGCCGCCCGTTCCGGCCGACGCGATATCGAGCGCGCGCTCGGCGACGACGGCGATGCCTTCGCGATCGATGTCCTTCATCGTGAAAACGTGTACGCCCGATGCGCGAATCCGGCCTTTCTCCTTCTCGTCGAGATTGCGGATGCCGACGAGGACGGTGTGCTCGGGAAGCACCGAAGGCGACGCACCAATCGAAGCGAGCTCCGCAGGCTCCTGGCCGAGGAGTGCGGCCAGCGGCATCCCGTGCACGTTCCCCGAGATCGTCGTCTGCGGCGTGTTCATGTCACCGTGCGCATCGATCCAGATGAGACCGAGCGGTTTGCGCGTGGTCCGTCGGATGAAGTCGGCGCTCGCGGCCACCGATCCGGCGGCGAGACTGTGGTCGCCCCCGATGACGAGCGGGAGCGCGAGCGCATCGAGCGCGCGAATGCAGTCGTCGTACAACGCGTGGCACACGCTGGCGATCTCGTGGATGAACTTCTTCGTCGGGTCGATGGCCTGTTGCGTCTCCGGGATCGGCGCGGGAAGGTCGCCACGGTCGACGACTCCACGTCCAAGCCTCACGATCTGCTCGCCGAGGCCCGCAATCCGCACGGCCGACGGCCCCATATCGACCCCACGCCGCGAGCCGCCGAGGTCGAGTGGCACACCGATGATGTGGACGGGTTTCATGAAGAGTCAGTAATGCAAAATGCAAAATTCAAAATGCGAAAAACGGCGTGGCAAATGGCAAGGACCCTTTTGCATTTTGCATTTCGCATTACTTGATTCTGTACGAAACCGACATCCCCTCACCCGACGGCGACACGATCGTGGTGAACAGACTCGGATGCGTGAGAATCGTCTGGAGGAACGGTTCCATTTCGCTTTTCTTGTTGACCACGTTGTGCGCGGCGAAGATGCCACCGGGGCTCAGACGCGGAAACACCATGTCGAAGAATTTCTTGTAATCGGGTTTCCACGCATCCAGGAAGACGAGGTCGAATGTCCCCTGCAGCTTCGGGATCTCCTTGAACCCGTCGCCGTGAATCACACGAACGACGTCGGTCATGCCCGATCGCGTGATGTTCTCGGCCGCTTCCTTCGCCCGACCTGCGTCGTACTCGATCGAGACGACGTGCCCGCCTGATTCGCGCGCGCCGAGCCCGAGCCAGATGCCGCTGTAGCCGCTGGCCCCGCCGATCTCGAGAATCGATCGGGCGCCGCGCGAGGCGACGAGGACACGAAGGAACCGCCCGTCTTCTTCCGACACGGCCAGTTGCCCCTTGTCAGCGGCCTTGATGCGCTTGAGGACCGATTCGATCTGGGGAGTGATGGCGCCCGATGAGCGGGATTGCGCGGCGGGAAAGGACGCGAACGCGAGGATAACCGCGAACAGGCAACAAGCTGTGCGCATGCTGAGATCTTACGTCACCCACCACGAGCCACGGAGATCACGGAGTCGTTGGCCACGGAGATCACGAAGATCACGGAGGAATTTGGCCACGGAGATCACGGAGATCACGGAGGAATTTGGCCACGGAGATCGCGGAGATCACGGAGGAATTTGGGCCACAAAGAACACAAAGATCACAAACGCTGACCTCCGTTGCTCTCCATCTTCGTGATCTTCGTGGCCAATTACTCCGTGATCTTCGTGATCTCCGTGGCCAATTGCTCCGTGACCTCCGTGATCTCCGTGGCCAATGCTCCGTGACCTCCGTGATCTCCGTGGCCCAACCCCTTCGTGTTCTTCGTGATCTTTGTGGCCCAACCTCCGTGTGCTTTGTGGCCGATCACTGATGACTGCTCGAAACGAACTTCGCCGCCGCAGCCCCGGTCGCACGGCCGTCGGCGATGCAGTCGGGGATCCCGATTGCGCGGAAGCCGCTTCCGGTCACGAAGACGCCCGGCATATTCGAGAGGCGCTGCTCGATGGCCGCGACGCGTTCGAGGTGGCCGACCTCGTACTGCGGGCTCTGGCGGGTGAATCGATACAGACGCGTCAGCAGCGGCTCGCCCTTGATGATCAAGAGTTCGGTGAGCTCCGTGCGAGCCGTGTCGATGAGCGTCGCATCGTCGGCCTCGAGACGATGGGGATCGCGTCCGCCGCCGAGGAAACCTCGAATCAGCACGTGGCCTTCGGGTGCGCGCCCCGGCCACTTCGAGCTGACCCATGTGCCCGCGAGCAACGCGCGTCGTTCGACATGCGGCACGACGAAGCCGGTTCCGATCATCGGGTGGGCCACCTGATCACGTCGATACCCGAATGCGACCGTCGCCGTCGAGGCGTAGGGGACCGCATCGCAGAACGCCGCCAGCGTCGTATCGAATCCGCGCAGCAGCGAAGCCGCCACGTAAGCCGGGACCGCAAGGATGACAGCGCTGGCGCTGATCTGACCTGCACTCGATTCGAGCCGCAGCGTTCCTGCGCGATGCAGGTCGGTGACCCGCACGCCGAGCGCGACGGTGTCACGTTTCAATCTTGCGTAGAGCGCCTCGACGAGCTCCCCTGTTCCGCCCGGCAGCGAGACGAACGCGCCGGTGGACGAGGGCTGTGTTTTCAGCGCGCGAAACGCGCGCAACACGCTGCCCGACTGCCGTTCGGCGTCGACGAGACGCGGAAAGAGCGCGTGCACCGAGAGCCGTTCGACGTCTCCCGCATGGATGCCGGCCAGCAGTGGCTCGGCCAGGTAGTCGACCGCCTCCTCGCCGAATCGTCGCCGCACGAAGTTGCCGATCGATTCGTCCTCATGGCCGGTACGCCGGGGTGTCACCGCTTCGAGCGCCATACGGATCTTTCCCCGGGCACTGAACAGCGGCGATCCGGCCAGACTTGCGGCAGTCAGAGGAAACCCGAGGAATGAGCCTGCGGCGAGCGGATTCATCGTGCCGTCTCGCAGGACGTAGGCCGTCCGGGGTGGCAGCGTATGAATCAGCCGATCGGCGATGCCGAGCTCGCGGCACAGTGCGACCGCGGCCGGTTTCTGGACGAGCATCGAGTCGGGGCCGCCGTCGACCACCCAGCCGTCGATGCGATCGGAGGTGATGACTCCGCCGGTGCGTGAGGCCGACTCGAGCACGCGGACCGAGACACCCCGCTGCTGCAGCTCATATGCGGCCGCGAGACCCGAGATGCCGCCGCCAACGATCGCGACGTCGACTGCGATCATGGGTCAACGGGCGCGCCGGGAAGCCGAGTGGACGTACTGCGCCAGCATCTGCACGTGCTCGACCGGCGTCGAGGGGAGAATTCCGTGACCCAGATTGAAGACATGGCCGGGTCGGCCACCGACACGGGTCAGGATGTCGTCAGTGTGCTGGAACATCCGGGCAGGTGGGCCAAGCAGCAGTGTGGGATCGAGGTTGCCCTGGACGCTCCGCCCCGGGCCGATCTTCGCCCATGCCTCGTCGATTGGCACACGCCAGTCAGCCCCGATGACATCGCCACCGGCGTTGGCGAGGTCGCCGAGGATCGAGGCCGTTCCCGTCCCGAAATGAATGGTGGGGACGCGAGTGCCGATCGCGTCGAAGATGCGCCGCGTATGCGGCGCCGCGAACTCGAGGTAGTCGGCAGCATTGAGCGTTCCCACCCACGAGTCGAACACCTGCACCGCGTCGACGCCCGCTTCGATCTGGGCCAGCAGATAGTCCGCCACAACCGTCGCGAGGCGTTCGCACAGGCGATGCCACGCCTCGGGGTGCCCGTACATGAGCGCCTTGGTTTTCGCGAAGTTGTTCGAATGTCCCCCTTCGATGGCGTACGAGGCCAGCGTGAACGGTGCGCCGGCAAAGCCGATGAGCGGCACCCGGCCGTGCAGTTCCGACTGGATCTGACGAATCGCGGCGAGCACATGGCCGAGCGCATCGCGAGGCTCGAAGTGTTTCAGACGATCGATGTCGGCGGCGTCGTTGATGGGACGCTCGATCTGCGGCCCTTCGCCCTTGATGAAGTCGAACGGCAGCCCCATCGGCTCGAGCGGCAGGAGCAAATCGGAAAACAGAATCGCCGCGTCCACGTCGATGCGGCGGATCGGCTGGAGCGTCACCTCGGTGGCGAGATCGGGATGACGACAGATCTCGAGCAGCGAATGCCGCGCGCGCAAGGCGCGGTACTCGGCCATGTAGCGGCCGGCCTGCCGCATGAACCAGACAGGCGTGGCATCTACCGGCTCGCGTCGGCAAGCCTTCAGGAAACGGGAATCACTCACGCACGGGTTGAGCCGTCAGCAGTTCGCGCGCCAGCATGACGAGCTCGTCGAGCCAGAGGGGCTTGTAGCGCAGGTCGGCACCGAGAGTGCGAATCTCGTCGAGTTGAGCCTGAGCCATGTAGTAATCGCCGGTGACGATGACGACCGGCGTCTGCGAGAGCCCGGGGATGGCTCGAATCGACCGGAGGAGCTGGACGCCGCTCGTCAGCGGCATGCGGAGATCCAGGATGACCGCATGCGGCCGATGCAGACGCGCCAGATGCAGGCCCTCGTCTGCCGACTGGGCCGCCCAGACCTCGTAGCCCTCGAGGCGGAGCATCCTCGAGAACAGGTCGGTCACGCCAACGTCATCATCGACGATCAGCACACGGGGGGCAGGGGATGATGCGCCTGGCGGAGACACCGCGTCATTGTGGTGCCCGATCGCACATGCGTCAAGTCAGTGTGGAGGGCGACAGCCCTATCGGGATGGAAACTCGTTGCCCCGTGATATATTCTGCCGGCTTCGGCCATCCTGACGGGAAATCGGTTGGTGTCCGCTAGTGGTGTGCCGGCGTGTCGGAGGTCTTATTGAGCCCCATCCTCGTGCGACCCGTGCGCGAGCAGCTCGAGCACGACCGGGTGATTCGGCTATTACAGGCGAAGTACAAGAGAAAGTACGACGTCGCCATCAATCCCGGCAATGAACAGACGGCTCCGGTGGGCTCGCCGCAGTCGCCGTGGTATCCCGACCTGGTGTTGTACACGACAGATCGAAGCCGGAAGCTGCTGGGGGTCGTCGAGGTCGAGACCGCGGAGTCGGTGAACAACCTCGAGGCGATGTCGCAGTGGGTGGCGTTCGGCAAGCTCAAGGTGGAATTCCACCTGTATGTGCCGGTGTCCGGTGTCGACAGTGCACGGCGCCTGTGCACCGATCTCCAGATCCCGACGACCGAAATCTGGGCGTATTCCTCCTTGGGAGATCAGATCCGGTTTACCGCCGTGCAGCGGTCGCCGGGCGCCGCGCCTGAACCTCGCGCGCGTGCGGTCGTCGAACCAAAGCCGGTCCGTGCTGCCCGCGAGCCGCAGCCCGCGCGAGCCGCCAAGGCACCAACGCCGTCCGCACGTCCGAAAACCGCGGCGCGGCGCGCGGCGCCGACGCCGGTTTCGAAGGCACGCCCCGCCAAGGGAAGAGCCGCTGCGCCCCGTCGCGGGGCGGCCAAGGCTCCTGCCCGGAAGAGCGCATCCGCATCGAGAGCCCAGAAGCGCAAGTAGCCCGTGCCCTTCCTGCGTGTCATTCGCGACAAGCGCGGATACGAGACTACGTATCTGATGCACATCTATCGCGACGGCGCCCGTCAGCGCTCGAAGATTCTGTACGTCTTCCGCACCCCTGGCGGCGTTCGTGTCGGTCGCGATCCGCTCGAGCCCGAGGTGCAGCGCCAGATCGAGGCGCTGTACCCAGACATCACCTTCAATTGGAGTGCGGTTCGCGACTCGCAGCAGGTGATCGAAACCGTGGTCGAGCCCCGTCGCCGCCGCCCGAAACGCGAGGACGAAGCGCCCGGCGATGCGGCAACCGCGCCTCCGGCAGTCTCCCAGCCGACAGCTCCTCGCGAGGCGCCGGCTCCCCATGTGGTGATACCGTCAGCGATCGAGGGGGCGACGCCCGACGAACAGATCGCGTTTCTCGGGCAGTGGCACCCGATCATCCGCGAGCGGATCGCGAAGCGCACCTCGGATCCGATGCGTCTCGAAGCGCTCACGGCCCTTGTCGATCGATTGAATCCCTCGGCGTGGACCGACGCCGATCAGATCACGACGGGGCTGGAAGCGGCAGCCGAAGCGCTCGAGCGCCTTTCACATGTGCTGTCGAAGCGTCGCAGACGCCGACGTCGATCGGGGGAGGCCAGACCCGCGGAGTCGGGATCGGGGTCAGGCTAGCTGGTTTAGCACGATTGTCGTTTCGCCGAATCGCGACGCGTCAAAGCCGGGACCAAGCTTCTTACGTCTTTAAGAAGCGACGCTCGATCGCCAGGATCTTATCGAGCCGCCGTTGGTGACGTTCTTCCTTTGAAAACGTGGCATTGAGAAACGCGCCTGTGATTTCGAGCGCCAGCGCCGACCCGATGATGCGCGCCCCGAGACACAGGACGTTCATGTCGTCATGCTCGACGCCCTGATGCGCGGTATAAGTGTCATGACACACGGCGGCGCGAATGCCGGGGAACTTGTTGGCCGCGATCGAGACGCCGGCGCCGCTTCCGCACACGATGATCCCGCGGTCGGCTTGCGTGTCGCGCAGCGCGTTGGCGACGGCTTCGGCTGCGTCGGGGTAGTCGCACGGCGCCGTGGAATGCGTGCCGAGGTCGAGCACCATATGCCCCTGTTGGGCCAGCTTTGCGGCCAGTTCCTGCTTCATCTGGTACCCCGCATGGTCCGCGCTCAGCGCCAGTCGCATGAAGGTATAATCCGCCATATGGGAAAGACTGCCAAGATCGTGTCGGCAGGCGTGTGCGCGGCCTTCCTGATCGCCCAGTCCTCGTCACCGGCGATTATGCACGCGCAAGCACCCCAAGCGCCGGCCACGCAGCCGTCGGCTGCGCAGCCGCCAGCGACGCAGCCGCCTGCGCAGCAGGCGCCCTCGCCCACGTTCAGGGTCAGCGTCGACCTCGTCACGACCGACGTGATCGTGCGCGACCAGAAGACCGATCAGTTCATCGCCGACATCAAGCCCGGCGAATTCGAGGTCTACGAGGACGGCGTCAAACAGCAGATCGCCTCGCTCGTGCTGACACATGGCGGCCGCGTGTTCAACGTCCAGTCGCCACCGCCCGCGCCCGTGCAGGAGGGCATCATCCTTCCTCGCAGCCGCCCCACGAACGACGCCGCCGGGCGGGTCTTCGTGATCTTCATCGACGACCTGCATCTCGACTTCAGGAGCACGCCGCGCACCCGTGAGCTGATCAAGAAGATGCTGAAGCTGCTCATCCACGATGGCGACATGTTCGGCATCGTGAGCTCGGGCGAGTCGTCCATTTCCGAGCAGCTCACGTATGACCGTCAGGTGCTGGAATCGTCAATTGCCCGCATCACGGGCGGCGGCCTGCGTCCGAAGGAAATCATTCAGGGGATGCAGGGCTCGCAGGGACCAACCGAGTTGCGGCACCGTGCCCACGTCGCGTTTTCGACGGCCTACGATCTGATGCGGAATCTCGAGAAGCTGCAGAACCGTCGCAAGGCGGTGATTTACATCAGCAGCGGCTACGACTTCAATCCGTTCGAGCAGTCGCGTCTCGACGAGCAGGCCCAGCGGATGCACGTCGAGAGCGCCGACCTCCAGAACGATCCGTTCTACAGACAGCAGCAGAGCAGCCAGATGCTCGCCGAGAGCGATCTCGTTCGAGAGCTCGCCGAGTTGACGCGAGCGGCCAACCGCGCCAACGCCACGCTCTACACGATCGACCCGCGCGGCCTGGTTGCGGGACAGGACCTCGATGACGAGGTGCCGACCGAGGAGTGGAACGCGTATCTCCGCGACACGCAGGACAGCCTGCGCGTGCTCGCCGAAGAAACCGGCGGCATCGCCGTCGTCAATCAGAACGACTTCGACAAGGCGCTGAAGCGAATCGACGCGGAGACGAGCGACTACTACGTGCTCGGCTACTACTCGTCGAATCCGGATCCGTTGAAGCGACGCCGCAAGATCCAGGTCACCACGACACGGCCTGGTCTGACGGTGATCGGCCGGACGGAATACACGCTGAAGCCGCCGCCACAGCCGGGACAGAAGTAATTCAGAATGCAGAATTCAGAATGCAGATCCTGACGCGCCCCGAAAGCAGGTGGTATCTGCATTCCGCATTTTGCATTCTGCATTACTGGCGGGCAGATCTTTCATCAGCCCGCTAAGCAAGCTTCCCAGGCCGCACCGCCGATTCCATGCGCGGCCGCACTGTTTCAAAGACGCTCATCACCTCGGACACGGCACGCGGCAGACGGCTCATCTTCGGATAGAGCCATCCCGTCTGCCGCTCGAGCGAGGTGCCCGCGATGCGGCTGCAGAACAGCTGCTTCGTTCGCACATCGGCGGCTGCGGCCTGCCACGGGATGATGCTGATCCCGAGGCCGCTTCGCACCATTGCCTTGATGATCTCGACGTTCTCCGTCTCCATGATGATCTCGGGGGCGATCCGCTCGCGCGCGAAGAACTCGTCGACGAGACGCCGCGTGATCGACCCGGTTTCGAACAGCACGAACGATTGCTTGTCGAGATCGAGCGGCGTGATCGGCTTCTTCTTCGCCAGCGGATGCGCCGGGTAGGTGATGAGCAGCAGCTCTTCGCGAAGCGCTTCCACTGAGACCAGGTCCGACGCTTCGACGGGCAGCGTCAGGAGGCCGAGGTCGCCCGCTCCCGATCGCAGCATCGCAATCGATCGTTCGGCGCTTCCGACCGTCACCTTCATATCGAGGTGCGGATGAATCCGGCGCACTTCTGACAGCAGCAAGGGGAAGACGTAGAGGCAGACCGTCATTCCGCCGACCAGGCGAATCGTCCCGCGCAGCGATTCGCGCTTGTCGCTGATGAGCGACACGGTGTCCTGCAGATCCTGAAAGACGCGATGACTCAGTTGCAGCAGCGACTCGCCCGCAGGCGTAATGCGAATGCGTCGTCCGATCCGATGGAAGACCGGCTCACCCAATTCGTCCTCGAGCAGGAGAATCTGTCGGCTGATCGCGGACTGCGAGACGTGGAGCTTCTCGCCGGCGGCCGTAAACGATCCGCTCTCGGCGATGGCCCGAATGATCTCGAGTTGACGGAGATCCATGCCTCAGCATACATGCCGGATGCGCATGGTCACAAAGGAAAGCAGAAGGAATCAGGATGCAGGAATCAGGAAAGCACCTAGCCCAGGGCTGCTTCCTGATTCCTGCTTCCTGATTCCTTCACCGCGATGCGCGTGCGTTCAATCGCATCGCCCAGATATCCCTCGTCCATTTCGATGCCCGCGAAATTGACGCCAAGTTGAGCGCAGGCAACCGCAGTCGATCCGAGTCCGAGAAAGGGATCCACGACCAGCTTGATGCGATCGAGGCCGTGGAGACGGAGGCACATCTCCGGCAGCTTCGGTGGGAAGGTGGCCGGATGGGGGCGCTCTTTTTCGCGGCTCTGAATCGTCTCGTACGGGATGAACCACGTGTTGCCGCGACAGCGAACACCCGATGCCGCGGCACGCCATCGTCCGATGTTCGAGCGATCCTGATAACGAACGCCGACGGCCTGTCGGTCGAGCGGTGTCCGTCCGCCGCGCGTGAAGTGGAAGACGAACTCGTGGCAGTCGTGCAGAAACCGCCGGCTGTTAATCGGCTTGTAATGACCCACCGCCAGATCGTCCTCGAGTCGCGCCCGCGAGCCGGCCAGCGACTTCTCGATCGCAATCGATTTGATCCAGTGAATGGTGTTCTGCAGGTGCAGGAAGGGCCGGACGGCCTGAGCGACATCGAGCCCCGTCCACGGATCGGTGGGCTTGGCGCCGACATTGAGGAACAGTGATCCGTCTTCTGCGAGGACGCGCGCGGCGCGTTTCACCCACTCGGCCGTCCACGCCAGATACTCCTCGCGCGGCATCGTGTCGTCGTACGTGCGATAGCGAATGCCGAGGTTGTAGGGCGGAGACGTGACGATTGCGTCGACGGACCGGTCCTCGAACGTGTCGAGGATCTCGAGGCAGTCTCCACGAAAAAAGCGAAATGTCGCCGAGCCCGAGATCAAGTTGGCGTGGGGGCCGGAACGGGGGAATGGCACCACGGCGATTGTACGCGTGGTGCGCACTGGGACCGACGAGAGGTTTTACGACGCGACGGCAGCCGGCATTCGCGGCACGGCCGCGCTCAGGTGCTCGGGGATCGTGTGATTGCGGCGATGGCCGTGGAACTCGCAGCGCGTACCCTTCTCCTCGACGTAGGAGACTTCGCGACTGGTCGCCAGCTCACGATAGCGCCCAATCACGCAACCGCACGAGAGTGTTCGGAACCCTAAGAGTCGAACGAGGCTCATTGCCGTGTCCCTCTGCCCTCGAATTAGCAATCTGCGTACCGTTCCGCGAACTGTAACTTCGGTGTGCGCCTTACGAACGATCCAACGAAAACCTCGTAGATTTCGAACGATCTCCGCGGCCGATCGTGGACACCGATTGTCATCCTCGCGCATCGGGTGTGTCGCAATGAGACCACGTTGGATCCGGTTCAATCGGTTGGACACCTGGACGAGAAGAAACTCCTCGAATGACAATGCGTGACACGTTCTTGTAAACCTGACATTTGTTGGTGGGCGAGGAGCCTTTCTGACGTCAGGCACGCGGAGTGGGCGCCCCCGACTGTATGGCCCGATAGCTCTCGAGCTCGACCGCGCGCTGGCGGGCGGCGGCCCAACGGGCTCTCGCGATCCTGACCAGGAACGCGGCATGGACAACGGCGATGAGGATGACTTCTGCGCGAGTCGTTCCGGGTAGCAGGGCGGGAAAACTGTTGACCACAGCCGCGCTGGCGAACAACAGGGTGAAGAGCGGATCGACGCCGCCTCCGGGGAGCGCAGGACCGACCATCATGCACGTCGTTTCCCATTGCGGACCATCAGTGCCCGCCTCATAAAAGACCTGCAGGTAGCGTCCGATTCGCTCGACGCCGGCGTGCAAGGCGTGAATCGCTTCGAACCCGGCAGCCAGGACGGCCAGGGAAAACAGTGTGCCCACCGGAAGACGCGTGCCTGAATAGAGCAGGGCCGAAATGATGGCGCTCCATCCAACTAACGTAATTGGTAGCAGGATGATCCGGACCGTGCCACGCGTGGAGATCGTTTGCCGGAGGACGGTAAACTCGGATTCTGTCAGGCCCATGCTGGTTGGCACCTTTCTTGGAGATGTCTGCGCGTCTCCCCATGCGCTCGTACGTCTAGGAATCAAAGGCCTTGCGTCGTGGAGAATGTTTGCTAGAATGCCGATACTTCTTCTAACCGACTGGCTCTCAAAGGCTTCCCCCGTGACCCGATTCCGACTTTCGATGACTGTTCACCGCAGCGGTATCCTCGCGGTCATTTTGTGTCTCGGCCTCTCGGCTCCAGCCCTGGCCGGCGAGGCGGCAGCGTCCACTCGGCGTCCCACGGGCAAGAAGCTCACGCTGGCCCAAGCCAAGGGCAAGAAGACCTATTCCGCTGCGAGCGCCCGAGCCCGCAGAGCGAGCGTGGCCCGGTCCCGTGCGGCCGCGCAGGCCAGAGCACTCCGCGAAGCGCAGGAACCCCGGTACAAGCTGGATGCGAACGGCGCGCTCGTTCCCGATCTGCGAGCCGAGGCCGCCATTATCTACGACTCGGCGACCGGTCACGTCCTCTGGGAGCTGAATTCACGGAATCAGCGATCGATTGCGAGCATCACGAAGGTGATGACCGCGGCCGTCTTCATGGAAGATTCGCCGAACCTCTCGGATACGGTCGTCGTTGATCCCAGTGACGTCCGTGCGGCGTCGACCACGTATCTGCGCGCCGGATATCAAGTCACGAAAGGCGATCTGCTGCACCTCACGCTGATTGCGTCGGACAATGGGGCGGCCCGCGCACTTGCGCGCGTGTCGAAGTACGGATCCGACGGCTTCATCAAGCGGATGAACGACAAGGCCAGGGAGCTTAGCCTGACCAACACGAGCTATGCGGATCCATCCGGGCTGCTCTCGGAAAACGTGTCGTCGGCGTACGACATGGCCAGGCTGATCACCTACGTTTCAGGAGACGATCGCATTGCCGGCGTGATGCGGAAGCAGAACTACTCTGTGGACGTCGGTCGCCGTGTCATCAACATCCACTCGACGAATCAGCTCGTCATGAAAGGTGAGTACGATGTGCAGGCGGGAAAGACCGGCTTCATTCGGAGCGCCGGCTACTGCCTCGCCACGCTGCTCAAGCTGCCTTCAGGTCCGGAGGTCGCGGTCGTCGTCCTCGGTGCAAAGTCGAACCAGGGCCGCTTCTGGGAAACACGGCATCTGGTCAACTGGGTCGCGACCAAGGCGTCCGATCTTTTGAGCTCGCCGGCTGAAGCAGCCACCACGGCGAACTAATCACAAGAGCGTCGCAGTAGAGCGCACGCTTCAGCGTGCGCGCCGCTCGCGGGGGCTCCCTTCTACTCCCCGGGGGCTGAAGCCCCCGCTCTACGTCCTCGCAGGTTGCGTCTCGGATTAGGACGTATATCCCCGCTGCATTGCGGCCGCATCGAGCGGCAGCGTCGCCACACTATCCACCATCGGCATCACCGGTCGTGATGCGCGCCGGCCGTCATACGCCTTCAGGTATCGGTGGCAGACGTCGCATGCGTAGACACGGTACTGGCCATCGGGTGTTGCAAACGAGGTGATGCGCGCCCGGTTGCTGTTGCGGCAGTAGGGACACGTGAGCGGCTCGAACTTCCAGCGCAGCGCGCAGCGGCTGCAGATCAAGTGACGCTCTGCTGACGGCGTGATCACGGCGAAGTCTGGTTCGCCGGCGCACAACGCGCAGTGCGCGTGCATCCACAGCGAGAGCTCCGGCCGCTGCTGCAGCACTTCGGCACAACGCGAGAGAAACGGTCGCATCGCGAGCGAGAGCACCTGGTGCAGCATGTCCGAGTCGCCGCTTGCGGCAGCAAGAGGTGGCTGCGATCCGGCGGCCGCGAGCTGACGCTCGCTGGCGCTGCGATACCATCGCGCTGCCATCGACGTCAGGTTCATGTCGCGACCGGCCGCTTGCGCCTTCACGTAGTCGGGCTCCTCGAGCGCACCGAAGCGTCGCAATACATCGGCGGTCTGCCGCACCATCAGTCGAAGATCGGTGAGGTCGAGAGGAATGTCTTCGAAGCGGAGCAACGGACTCGCGTCCGCACTGTGTCGCTGCAGCACCTCGGAGGAGAGATCCAGCGTGGGAAGCGGCACGCGCACCTGAATGCGGCGCTGCAATTCGAGGAGCTCGAGATGCAGATCGACGGCGCCAGCGAGTTCAGGGTGTCGCGCACGGATGCCATGCAGTTCCACCGCTTCACGTGACTCCGCGCGCGGGGGCCTTGCCGGCCGGGAAGGGGAGTCCGTCACCGTGCGATCATAACAGCAGTGCGAATTCTCATGGTGGCGTCAGAGGCGCAGCCATTTGCCAAAACTGGAGGGCTGGCAGATGTGCTCGGCGCATTGCCACGCGCCCTCGTTCGCGTCGGACATGAGGTCGACGTTGTCATCCCGAGATATCGTGGGATCACCTCGGGCGAGCGCATCGGATCGGTACGCGTGGCACTCGGCGGACAAGTGACCGACGCCTCGCTGTGGTCGGTGGTCGAGTCGGGTGTCCGAACGGTCTTCATCGATCACCCGCCGTACTTCGATCGTGACTATCTCTACGGCGTGGCCGATCGCGATTACGCGGACAACGCGGAACGCTTCGCGTTTCTCTGCCAGGCGGCGATCGAATGGGCGGCCACCTCGTCACCAGCGTACGACGTCGTGCACGTGCACGACTGGCAAACCGGTCTCGTGCCGATCCTTCTGCAGCGCGCGGATGGCACGCGCTGGCCGGTGCGGCCGGCAACCGTGCTCACGATTCACAACCTCGCGTATCAAGGCATCTTCGACGCCAGCTGGCTGCCGCGTCTCGGTCTCGGATGGGATCTGATGCGTGTCGAGGCCATGGAGTACTGGGGACGAATCAGCTTTCTGAAAGGCGGGATCGTCTTCAGCACGCTCATCACGACCGTCAGTCCCCGATATGCACAGGAAATCCAGACGCCGGAGCTGGGCTTTGGATTCGATGGCATCCTGCGCGCCCGGAGCCACGATCTCGTCGGAATCCTGAATGGAATCGATTACGATCACTGGGATCCAGCCATCGACCCGAACCTTCCAGAGCCCTTCGATGCGTCAAAGCTAAAGGGAAAGGCGGCAGCCAAGCGGAGGGTCCTCGAAACCTTCGGGTTTTCGTGGACGGCGCAGAGAAGGCAAAGCCCTCTGGTGGCCATGATTTCGAGGATGGTGGATCAGAAGGGATTTGATCTCCTGGCTGCGCTGGCCGAGACGCTCCCGGAGCTGGGTGCGACGATTGTGCTGCTCGGCACTGGCGAGCGCCGGTACGAAGATCTGTGGCGGGACCTCGCGGCCCGCTTTCCGGATCGCATCGGCGTCCGGATAGGGTTTGACGAAGGCTTGGCGCATCTGATGGAAGGCGGTGCGGACATCTTCCTGATGCCCTCGCGGTTCGAGCCGTGTGGGCTGAATCAGATGTACAGCTTGCGGTATGGCACGGTTCCCGTGGTTCGCGCGACTGGAGGACTGTACGATACGGTTCAGGATGTTGCGGCCGGTGGCCGCGGATCCGGTAGGCGGACGGGAACCGGGTTCACGTTCGAGGAGTACTCGCCTGCGGCGCTGCTCACCGCGGTACAGCGGGCAGTCGAGATGTTCGCCGATCGGCCAGCGTGGAGGCGCATCCAGCAGGCCGGCATGCGACGGGATCATTCGTGGGACGCATCCGCGCGTGCCTACGTGGACGTCTATCAACGGGCAATCGCGCGTCCCCTATAAGGTGTGTCCTGCGTTCGCAGGAGCTTTGTCGTAGTGTCCGGCTTCAGCCGGAAGTCAGTTGTAGTGTCCGGCTTCAGCCGGACCGATTCAGGAGACGGTTCATGGCATCCGACAAGGTGAAGACGTTTACTGACAGCAATTTCGACCAGGAGACCAAACAGGGCCTGGTCCTCGTCGACTTCTGGGCAGAGTGGTGCGGCCCCTGTCGCCGCCTCGCGCCCACGGTGGATGCGCTCGCTTCGGAGTACGACGGGCGCCTGACGGTCGCGAAGCTGAATGTCGACGAGAACCCGGAAGTGCCAGGGCGATTCGCCGTGCGCGGCATTCCGACGCTGCTGCTGTTCAAAGAAGGCGAGCTCGCCGAGACGATCGTCGGCCTGCGCGGCAAGGACGACATCGCGAAGCTGATCGAACGGCACGTCGGAAGCGTCGCAGCCGAGCGCAGAGCGTAACGTGGCCGATCGTAAAGTCGTGATCATCGGCTCGGGCCCGGCCGGATTGACGGCCGCGCTGTATGCGGCGCGCGCCAATCTCACCCCGCTGCTGGTCGAAGGCCTCGAAGCCGGCGGTCAGCTGATGCTGACGACGATGGTCGAGAACTGGCCGGGGTTCCGCGACGGGATCATGGGTCCCGACCTGATGACCGAGATGCGCGCGCAGGCCGAGCGGTTTGGCGCCGAGATCGTGCAGGGCAACGTCACGCGCGTCGATCTGAAGCAACGCCCGTTCGTGGTCACCTTCGAAGATGGAAAACACGCGACGACCGAGACGCTGATCATCGCGACTGGCGCCTCCGCCCGCTGGCTCGAGATCGGCACCGATCGAAAGCTCGCCGGTCACGGCGTGTCGACGTGCGCGACCTGCGACGGGTACTTCTTCCGTGGCAAGCCGATCGCAGTCGTCGGCGGCGGCGATTCCGCGATGGAGGAGGCGATCTACCTCACGAAATTTGCGACGAAGGTCTCTGTGATCCATCGTCGCGACTCGCTTCGCGCATCGAAGATCATGCAGGACAAGGCGTTCGAGAATCCGAAGATCGAGTTTGTCTGGGATTCGGAGGTCGCTGAGGTTCAAGCGACGGAGAAAGGCGAAGTCTCCGGCATCATCATCCGCAATTTGAAGACCGGCCAACTCAGTCAGCTTCCGCTCGACGGCGTCTTCATCGCGATCGGGCACACGCCGAACACGTCGCTGTTCGTGGGACAGATCGAGCTCGACAAGAACGGATACATCCTCACGCGCTCGGGCACGAAGACGAGCGTGCCGGGCGTCTTCGCCGCCGGCGATGTACAGGACCACATCTATCGGCAGGCGATCACGGCCGCAGGCTCGGGCTGCATGGCGGCGCTCGATGCCGAACGCTTCCTCGAAGGATTGCATCTCGCCGCGGATACCGACGCAGCGGTTCACGTGAGTCAGTGAGATGCGCGGCGAGATCGGTCAGCTGTTGTTCCTGATCGATACCGCGTACGACCACGTCTCGTGGCACGGGACGAACCTTCGCGGATCGCTCCGCGGCGTCACCCCGAAACAAGCGGCCTGGCGGCCCGGACCGCGTCGTCACAACATCTGGGAGATCGTCGTACACGCGGCGTACTGGAAGTACGTGGCGTGGCGACGTCTGACCGGCGCCGAGCGGGGATCGTTTGCCGAAGTGGGATCGAACTGGTTCTCGCGGCCCGAGCAGATGAGCCTCGACGCGTGGAAGGCCGACGTCGAGATGCTCGCCGAGACACACCGCGCGTTGCGCGACATCGTGGCGGCGATCGAGGCGCGCGACCTCGATCGAACGATGGCGAAAGCAAGCCGCACCACGCGGCGCGCCCTCATCACTGGCATTGCGGCGCACGACATCTATCACGCCGGGCAGATACAGCTGCTCAAACGATTAGGACGCCGGGGCTAGCGCGCAGGTCATATCGGTGTCGCGCGTCCTTGGTCCTTGGTGCGCAGAGTGGGCAGACCACGGACCAGGGACGGACCAGGAACCAAGCCCAAGGACCAAGGGCGGGACGAGTGTTCTAGAGTCCTTCTAATCGATCCACCCCCCGCCGATCACGACATCGCCGTCGTAGAAGACGGCCGCCTGTCCAGGTGTGACGGCGGGCTGTGGATCAGCAAATTCAAACTCCGCGCGGCCATCCTCGATCGCGCGGACGCGACCGGAAGCTGCGCGATGACGATGGCGGATCTGCGCCGCGGCGTCGAGCCAGGTGCGCGGTGGCGCCACCGAGATCCAGTTCACGCTGGAGGCCGTGAACGTCGCTCGCTCGAGCCGCTCGCGTGGACCGACGGTCACGTTGCCGGAGTCGGCATCGATTTTCAGCACGTAGAGCGGCGTGCCCGTCGCGAGGCCGAGTCCCTTACGCTGGCCGATCGTGAAGCGATGGATGCCGTCGTGCGAGCGAAGCGTCTCGCCCTGCTGATCGACGATGGCTCCAGTCCGCTGAAGCGCCGGCGCCTGCCGCTCGACGAACTCCGCGTAATCCCCGTCGGGGACGAAGCAGATTTCCTGACTGTCAGGCTTCTCGGCCACACCGAGTCCGAGCCGTCGCGCTTCGGCGCGCACCTGCGACTTCGACAGCTGGCCAACCGGGAAGAGCGCTCCCGCGAGCTGGTCCTGTGTGAGCGAGAAGAGAAAGTACGACTGATCCTTCTCGGGATCGGCGCTGCGCTTGAGCAGCCACGTGCCGTCCGGCGCGCGCTCGACTCGCGCATAGTGTCCGGTCGCGACCTGCTCGGCGCCGAGACCTCGCGCCCGCTCGAGCAGCGTCGAGAACTTCAGATCGCTGTTGCAGTG